>JBBIKN010000100.1:0-12281 GCA_037445435.1 Nitrospira sp.
ACTCCATATAGCTCATTCGTAAAGGTTTTTACCGTTCCACTCTTGTACAAGACCGTTCGGAGTGACAGTTTTTGGCCCTTTCTGACAAGAATGCTGGAAGAGCACAGCAGAAGTGTCAGTATTTTCACATCGTTAACGAGATGCCAGCAAGGCACAGCACGTGCAGGAGTTTCAGGTCGGCTAGTATTTTGCCCAAGGGAGTCTGATCATGTCCAAGCTTGTTCGCATCGTTGTTCAGCTTCCAGTCGAATTGAAGGAGCAGCTTGACGCTCTCAAGCAGCAAGGGTACACGACAAGCGGTTTCATCCGCGCCACCTTGGAGCGAGAGTTGAATAAGCTCAACTCACGTCCGGATCCCGTCGTGAGAAGGGTGGTCAATAAATAAAGTCATGATGCATCGAGAGGTACAGGGGTAAAGACAGAGTGGCACGGCTTTCCGACTTAATCCGAGAGCAGACGCCTGATTCACAAGGAGAAGGGGCTTCGTCCTCAAGAAAGATGGGGTCCTCTCCTCTGAGTACAGCTCACTCTTGGTGTGTCTCGACAAGACAGCAGTTATGGAAGATCAAAGAGGCGGTCCGTTCGAGTATAAAACCAGAGCTTGCAGGATGTGCCGACCTCGCTAGACGGTTGGTGCAGCTTCTCTATCACAACGACGAACTTGTTCGGTTGGCCTTGGATGGCCAGGCCGAGGATTATGTCACAGACAATGCTCTACATGTCGCAATCTTGGGAACCAAAGTCGGGATGGGGTTGTATTACTCACAGCAAGATTTGGAGCGGCTGGCGTTGGCGGGCCTGTTGCACGACATCGGTATGTGGGTCCTGCCTGTATCGCTCGTCCAAAAACGAGAAACTTTATCCGAGGAGGAACGAGATATCCTTCGTACCCATCCTGAGCGAGGCCGGAGGATTCTGGCTGGCCAAGGCAGTGTTTTTGAGTGGGTCTCAACCATCAGTGCACAGGAGCATGAACGGTGCGACGGCAGTGGATACCCATGTCGTCTCAAAGACAAGCAAATCGCCGAGCCGGCACAGGTCATCGGAATAGTTGACACATTGGACGCGATGGTTACGAGTAGACCTTATCGACGAAGCAAGACGCCTCACCAGGCGCTTCGGGAACTTCTTATCGGTGCAAAGGCGCAATTTTCTCATCGCGTGCTGAAGGCGTTGGGTGATCAGATCACTCTCTATCCGGTAGGGACAGACGTACGTCTCAATACCGGAGAAATTGGAACGGTCATGAGGGTCAATTCTCGCTATCCGCTTCGGCCTGTCGTGACGATCTCCAAGCTCGGTGAAGCAAGCGAGCTGGACTTGTCACAGGTCACGTCCGTGCACATCGTAGAGGTCCTGCAAACGAGGAGCGTCTTGTAGGAGATACCGTATGGGGCAGCTTCGGAGGGAACCGGTAGCAGTCGGTCTACTGCTGGCCGAGATCGGTTTGCTGTTTCTGGCAGGTTGTCGAAACCCAGGACAATCGACCTTGCCTCCCTCTGCCATCAGTTCCGCCCCACAGGCGATCCCTCCATTACCGAAAGGTGATGTCTATGCCGACGAAACCGTCCCGACTGCAGAGACCCCAATCGAGACCGGAGACACGTTGGAGGTGGTGATTCGTAGAGGAGCAGGAGAAGAAAAGTACACCAGCCTGGTACGCGAAAATGGGACCGTGTCCGTGGGATTCATGGAGGTCGATGTTGGGGGCGTCACGGTAGCTGAGGCCGAACGGCGCGTGCAGGAGGCGGCCAGGCCATTCATGCGAGAGCCTCGGGCCCAGATCGCCCTGAAGAAGAAGCTGCTTAAAGTCAAACGTGTTTTCGTGTTCGGAGATGTTAAGAAACCAGGAATGGTTCCCATGGCAAGAAACATGACGGTTTTGCACGCATTAGCGGCCGCAGACAATTTTCAAGGAACTGCGCTCTTAGAAGAAATTCGTGTGGTACGAGGAGGAGACTTTACCAAGCCGAAAATTTTGACGGCCGATCTGGCTCGTTTGTTCACATATGGGGATCCTTCACGAAACATCCCGCTGGAGGAAAATGACGTGATATTTGTCCCACGCGAGCATCTAGGTGATGCCACAGAGGCGGCGCAGAAGATCATGCCCATTTTGCAAGTCGCGATTATGCCTGTTTATCCGGCGTATCTACTTCCGGCCTTAACCGGGGTTAGACCATAGAGCGGTGACAGAAGGCGAGAGCCACGCATGGCACAATACGAACTGAACGTGATCGATTACTGGCTGATCCTCAAGAAGCGCAAGTACTTGATTCTTCTTTCCACCGTCATGGTGGTGCTATTCACGTTTCTCTTCTCCGAGATTCTTAAGCCCGACCCGATTTACGAAGCCTCCGCGCGGGTCAAGTTCGAACGGAGTACCACGGTGGCCCAGCAACTCCTTGAATCACTCTCGTACTCCAACGTGAATGACCTGAGCACGCAGATCGAATTCATACGCAGTTTTCCAGTCATGGAACGAGTGGCGATGAATCTTGGACGAGTGCCGCATGATGCGACGGAAGAGGACAAACGCTCGGCCGCCTATTTGAACATCGTGTACAACCTTGGGCAAGAAATTACGGCACAGCGTGAAGGTGATACCAACATCATTCGCATTTCAGCCACATCCGACGAACCGGAACGAGCAGAACGAATGGCCAATTCCGCCGCTGCGGCTTACCGAGTAGAAAATATCGCTGCACGCAATCGACTTGTCACCGAATCGCGGCGGTTTGTTGAGGAGCAATTGGAATACCTGGAAAAGCGGCTCAATGATTCCGAAGAAGAATTGCGGGCTTTCAAGGAAAAAGAAGGTCAGGTGTTCCTGTCGGATGAAGCAAGGGCTGCGCTGGACACCTTCACCAAACTTGAGGAACAGTATAACGAAGTCTTGCGAAAGCGCGCAGAAGGTGAGCGACAAATCGAGGTTTTGAAACGATCGGATGCCGTGACCGGGAATCAGACCGGACGGATCTTCACCGAAGAGCACAATGCCCTGCTCACGATCTTGAATCAACGGCTCCTGGATTTGATCCAGGAACGAGACACATTGTTGATTAATTACACGCCAGACCATCCACAAGTCCTCGAGCAACAAAAGAAGATCGATAACGTCAAATCAGAAATGGTTCAAGAGTTACAGTCGAAGGTCGCGACGCTCATTGATCGAGAGGCGGCGCTCCAAGAGCAACGGAGTCATTATCGACAACGTTACCTAGGATATCCTCGTGCAGCCATTCACATGAGCCGTCTGGAACGTGAAGTCAAGGTCAATACAGACCTCCTCGCGACACTGAAAGCGAAACATCAGGAGCTGCTGATTAAAGGAGCGGAGCGGATTGAAGAAGTGACGATAATTGCTCCAGCCATGACGCCGAAAAAACCCATCAATGCATCGAATATCACATTGAACCTGATGATCGGATCGCTCATGGGGTGCTTTCTCGGCATCGTACTCGCGTTCGGTCGTGAATCCTTTGACACGTCAATAGGAACCATTGAAGGAGTGGAGGAGTTTCTCAAGATTCCTGTCTTGGGAATTATTCCTCAGTTCGACCACAAGGCGCTTAAGGACTTGGCCCAGGAAACGCTGCCTCCTGAGACGCCTGCCTCCATCGTGGACAGTCTATCGAAGTTGATCTGCCTTCTCGACCCAAAGTCTGTCTTGTCAGAAAGTCTTCGCTCGCTTCGGACGAACATTCAGTTTGCCAGTATGGATCGTCGCGTTAGGTCGATCATTTTTACCAGCGCCGGTTTGGGCGAAGGAAAGAGTACGTGTGTGATCAATTTGGCGATTACCATGGCGCAAGAGGGGATGAAAGTGCTGCTTGTGGATGCCGATCTCCGCAAGCCGATCGTGCACCAACGGTTGGGGTTGGATCGTGAGCCTGGGTTGGTCGATGCCTTACTCGGGACGACCTCCTGGCGATCCTATGTCCGCTCAGCGACGGATCTCATGCTTGGAACTGTCGGAGTCGATCGAGTCATGAATACGCCTGGGCTGGACAATCTTCATGTCCTGACCAGCGGGTCGGAATCGAGAAATCCTAACGAGTTCTTGAACATCAATAAAATCAAAACACTGACATCCGAAATGCAAGAAGACTATGACATCGTATTGTTCGACACACCTCCCATTTTGCCGGTAACGGATGCAGTGGCTTTTAGCTCGCGAGTCGATGGAACCATCTTGGTGTATCAGGTCGGGCGGATCGGACGTAACGCGCTCAAACGCGCCAAATTCCTGCTTGACCATGCCCAGGCGAATGTTCTTGGGGTGGTCCTGACGAACGTAAAGTCAGAGGTGACGCCGGAGTACGGACTCTATCGTTACGAGTACCGCTGAAATTATTCCAGGAGCTTTCGCATCGTGCAGCAAGCGACCATTAGTACACAAGATGGCCTCGTCGTTTCAATATTCGCGATCACAATCTCATTGGGGCTGACCCTTACGACCCCCACGATCGGTGTTCATGCTGCCGTCGGATTCTTGATTGTGCTCACGGCCTTCACATCTGTATCTGCCGCACTCTATCTCTTGATTGCTTCCATGCTGTTGTCCCCAGAGATTGCGATTGGTCGAATCGATGGTCGTGGTGTCGGTGGGCGAGAGGTATCATTCCGTATGGACGATATCCTCTTAGTCGTCATCGGTGTGAGTTGGCTGGTGAAGAACATTGTGTATCGTGAACTGGCCTTGTTTCGCGAGACACCGCTGAACCGCCCGATCGCCGTGTATATGGTGATCTGCGTGGTCGCGACGTTGATGGGGGTTCTCAACGGTCATGTGAGACCGACGACCGGGTTCTTTTTCGTTCTCAAATACTTCGAATACTTTTTTGTCTTCTTCATGGTGGTGAACCATGTGCGGTCGCAACAACAAGTGGTCAGGTTGATCGTAGCCCTGCTCGCCGTAGGCTTGATCATCAGCTTGTACGCCATCTATCAAATTCCGAGTGGCCAGCGGGCCTCGGCGCCATTCGAAGGCGAAAGCGGAGAGCCCAACACCTTGGGTGGGTACCTGGTGTTTCTGTTGGCAATCATGACGGGCCTCCTCTTGCATATTCAGATTGGCCCGATTCGCATCGCGTTGTTGGTGCTTGGAGGTTTTGCCATTTTGGCGCTCATGGCCACCTTGTCGCGCTCTTCGTACCTCGCCGGTGCTGTTCTCCTCATGGCGGTCGGTCTGACCCAGTGGCGTCGACCACGTGTCCTCACCGTTTTGTTGGTCATCGTCATGCTGATTCCACTGCTAGCTCCGGCCAATGTGAAACAACGTGTCAATGAAACATTCTTCGGCCGTCAATATGGTGGGGAAATCAAAGTCGGTAGCGTAGGGCTGGATCTCTCCACGACTGAACGGTTGAGGTCGTGGGAGTATGTGCTCAGGGATTGGGTTCATGATCCCATTCTCGGGCGCGGAATTACAGGATATGCGTGGGCGGATGCACAGTACGTCAAGATTCTTGGAGAGACCGGTCTTGCTGGGCTCATCGCTTTCGGAGTCATCGTGTATCGCCTCTGGCGATGCGCGCGTGAGTCGTTCTTGTCTCAAACCGATCCCGTTGCCAAGGGGTTAGCTCATGGGTTTCTTTTGGGTCTCGTCGCCATGCTCGCGCATGGGATTGGAGCCAATACGTTCATCATCATTCGCATCATGGAGCCGTTTTGGCTGTGTGCCGGGTTGGTCACGCTATTGCCTACTCTATCCGCCCAAGCCGAATCATCGATCAAGCCGCAGGAGGTCGTGTGACGTGGTTTCTCTTTTGTTATTGGTATGAGCCGGATGCCCCGCATGATCCGGTCGGACTGGTGCGTATCTGGACGTTGGCTGATGCCCTGGCCAAAGTGGGGGATCGGGTGACAGTCTTTCCTCCTCGCTATCGCTCGGCATTCGTGCGACGGACTTGCGCCGTCATTCCGATTCATCTGATCCATCTGCCGCTAATCCGTCCACTGTCCTATGCGCTGTGGTCGTTCATGCGTGGCCTGATGAGAGCACTCGTGTCCAGGCCGGATCTCGTGTACTACCGATGGATGGATAGTCCGCATGCGCTGATTTTAGCCAAACTACTCGGTGTGCCATGCGTCTGCGAGATAAACGGCGAACCGGTTCCAGAATGGTCGGATCACGAGAAAGCCTTTGTCCGTAGGATCAAACATCTGTTGGCCCGCGCTGCATTGACTCGCTGCGATCGCGTCGTCGTACTGACGGAAGGGTTGAAAGCGTTGCTTCGCCAACGGTATGGCGTGTCGAACAGACGGATTCTGGTGCTCCCGAGCGGGACGAACGCGCAACAGTTCATCTCGCGAGATGCCATCGCTTGCCGCCTGGAACTGGGCTTGTTGCCGAATCGTCCTTATATCGGGTTCGTCGGAAGCTTTTATCGATATCAGGGATTGGCTTGTTTGCTCGACGCGATGGCCTTGGTCAAACAGACCTGTCCAACAGCGCAGCTCGTATTTGTCGGAGACGGGGAAGTGGTGGAAGAGCTCAAGCAACAGGCGAAAAGACTGAGGCTGGAGAGCAGTGTTACGTGGGCCGGCCGAGTTCCTTATCGAGAAGTGCCGGCTTGGATCGGAGCCATGAGTGTATGCGTTGCACCGTTTCGTGGAGATCGTGGAGAAACCTCGCCGGTGAAGCTTTTTGACTATCTTGCCTGTCATCGTCCGGTCGTGGCAAGCGCCATTCCCAGTGTCACGTCGATATTTACATCGGACAGCGGTGTGCAGCTCGTGCCGCCCGATGATCCGCAAATACTGGCGGACTCGCTTGTCGCCCTCTTGAACGATCCCGTTCGGTGCCAAATGTTAGGCGAGCAGGGGCGCCGCTTCGTGGAGCGTGAGTTTTCTTGGGCAGCGATTGCCGAGCGACTGCGTCAATGGCTCGACCAAGATATCGGTACAATCCGTCATGCACATTCTCACGTATTGTGACGAAGATTTAGGTGTAGCAGCTGGTGGTTCCAGACAAGTATTGGAACTTGTCAAAGCGCTGGCATTACGGGGACATGATGTCACCCTATTGGCCCCACGACCCGAACGAGGAGAAGGGACCTTCGTTGCTCCCGCTGAGATGCAGATGCAGTTCGTTTCGGTCGTGCGGAGGGGAGGATTGCGTCCTTTTTCATTTCTCTGGGGCTCGATACGAATGTTGAGAAGTATTATGGATGGTCGGCGACCGGACGTGTTGCTGTGGTTTGACTCGCCCGGACAAATGGCTCCTCTTTGGGCACTGCGGAACAGCACCTGCCCGGTTGTATATTTCGTGAACGGCCTCCCCCTTGAAGAAGTCCAGGGTCTATGGCGCCGCCCACCGCTTCGTGGCTTATTGAACCAGGGTCTTCGTCTCGCATCGAGAAAAGCAAATGCGGTGGTGAGTGTGTGTCCTGAGGTATTGGTTGGTCTGCGAAACCTAGAGCTTGTGGATGTAACTCGATGCGCGGTCATCAGAAACGGAGTTGATCCGGACCATTTCTTTCCACAGCCTCAGGAAACAGTCAGAGCAGAACTCAGCCTTATCGCTCGGGGCCCTTACATTGCATTTGTCGGCGGATTCTTTCCCTGGCATGGCCTTGACACGTTGATTGAAGCCATTGCCGTCGTCGCGAAGTCATTCCCGACGGTCCAATGCCTCTTGGTCGGAGATGGGCAGACGAAAAAGGCTCTCGAAGAATTGGTGCAACAGTTACAACTCTCGGCTCACGTGCAATTCACCGGGCGCGTCGATTTTGACATGGTCCCCAAATGGATTGCGGCGTCAGATGTCTGTGTGGTGCTGCATCGGCAGACTCGTTCCTACCCGGGCGACTCGATGAAACTGTGGGAATATCTGGCTTGCGGGCGTCCTGTTGTTGCAACAGCTGGCCCTGGATATGGGGACACGGTGGAGGAGCTGCACTGCGGCTTATCGGCGAAGGCGGATGATCCTACCGATCTTGCCCGTCAGCTTCTCTGCCTTTTAGTAGACCAGGGTCTTCGCAGAGATATGGGCGAACGAGGACGGATGGCTGTGGTTCGATCTCATACCTGGGCGGCGCGCGCGGAACAGTTGGAACAGGTTTGTCATCAGGCAATTGTCGGTATGAAAGCGGCAGCGTGAAGGAACCGGCCTCACGACGGCAAGCAAGAAGGGCTATCGGCGATGAGTTCTGGCAGTCATGAAACAAGCCTGTTGCGCTTCCGTCACCGGATTTTTCAGGCTGGTGGGTGGGCTGCCGGGGGATTTGTCTTGGATAAGGCAATTGCCGCGATCCAACTGGTGCTGGTGGCACGACTCCTGACTCCGGCAGATTTCGGGGTGATGGCAGCATCGGCTGCCATCCTCTTGGCGTTCGTGATGATCAGCGAGTTGGGGCTCGAATCAAGCTTGGTTTCCAAACCAGAGGTCGAGCAGGAGGATTTGGCGGTGGTGTGGACCTTAGCGGTGGGGCGTGGGGCTGCCATGGCGCTGTGTCTTTGGGCATCGGCTGATCTGATCGGCCAGGTGATGCAGATGGCTCAACTGCCGGAGGTTCTGCGGGTTCACGCATGGGCCATCGTGCTGCAAGGATTGCACAGTCCAGGGATGGCCATCCTTCTGAAAAATCTCGACTTTAAACGACGTGTCACGATGGATCTCGTCCGCCGTGTGATCGAGGCCGGCGTAACCATCATGCTCGCGTTCTGGTTTCGAAATGTGTGGGCGCTATTAGCAGGGCAACTGGTGGGAATGTGTGTCAGTAGTCTGCTGTCGTTCTGGGCGGCTCCGTTCAAGCCGCGTCTCTCGCTTCATCGGCCCTCGCTGAACTACGTTCTGCGGTATGGCGCACACTTAAATGTCACGACTTTGTGTATGTTCGGCGTCATGAGCGGCGGAGAACTGGTCGTCGGTCGCGTCCTGGGACAAGAGGCACTGGGACTCTATCAGATTGCCCTTGCGATTCCTCTCTTGATCGGTGTGCGGGCCACGGCCTTGCTCCATCAGCTCAGCATGCCGACCTATGCGCTCCTCCAACATGATCGATCGGGGCTTGCGCGTGTCTTCGAGCTACAGATGGGATTAGCCGGCCTCGTCTTCATTCCACCCGCAGTCGGAGTTGCGGTCCTCGCACCCGTCATCGTGCCGCTCGCTTTCGGGACGCAATGGTTGTCCATCATCGACCCCTTGAGAATACTCTGCCTGTACGCCGTGTGCGCCGGGTTGTCGAGCGTGATGACGGCATTGCATTACGGCGTGAATCGCGTCGATCTCCAGATGAAAAGTTGGGTCACGCAGTTTCTCTTCTACGCGGCGGTGATTGTGCCGCTGATCGGGTATGCCGGCATTGCCGGTGCAGCTGCGGCTCTCGCCGCCTGTTATCTGATCGGTTTTTCACGTCAATGGATCGGAACGAGAGCCCTCATCGGAAAGATGGCAGATGGGATCTTGTGGTCTATCGGACGCGCTGGGTGCGTGGCCGTGCTGCTCAGCGGAAGCCTTGTTCTGGTGGCGGAGACAGGAATCGTTCCGATGATGTCTTGGCTGATCCTCGCCGTCTGTACGGGGGTGCTGGGGTGGTATGGCTGGCACGTGTGGTCCGTTGAGGTTCCACGGCTCAAAGTGCTCTGGGAGCATCACTGAGGCAAGCCGATCGTGATGACAGCAGTCGCAAAAGCGTGGTGGAACCGCCGATATCCGAATTGGGTCGCGGAGGTTGCCCTGCGTTATTTTCCAGTGGTGGAAGCGATCCGGCAGCAACCGCCACGGGGGTTGATTCTTGAAGTCGGGGTCAACGGCTCCGGCTTGACGACCTATCTGCCCGTGCCTGTCGTCGGAGTTGACTATGTCATGGGAAGCGCGCGGCCGCCGCTTGTGACGCCGATTGTGGCACGGGGACAGGCATTACCGTTTCAGGCGGAAGCCTTCGAGTACACGGTGTGTATGGACACGCTCGAACACATCGAGGGGTCCGAAAGGAGCCGCGTTCTGGGGGAACTGTTGCGAGTTACAAAGCGGAGAGTCTATCTCGGGTGCCCGATGGGATCGGAAGCCGAGCTGCAGGACCGAGAGCTTCAGGACTACTACAGGAAGCACAACGGCGGATCATTCGCCTTTCTCGATGAGCATGTTGTCAATGGGCTCCCTCGAAAGGAAACGGTTCTGGCAGAACTCACAGAGCTGGGCCGTCGGAGTGGGCGGCGTATGCAGATTCATTGTGAGGCGAATCTGAATCTCATGGTTCACCGACTGCTGCTTCGTCTGTGGATGAGAACCGATCCCGTCAGCTACGTGCTGCACCGTCTTGCAGTCGTCTTCGTGCATCTGCGTCGCTGTCTCAATGTCGGTTCTTGTTATCGACAGATTGTCGTGGTGGATTTTGAGGGCGGTAAATGACGACGGTGATGAGGACAACTCCCGGGTCATCATCCGCGATCGATCTGTCGATTGCGATCGTGAGTTACAACACCCGCGCATTGTTGCTCGACTGTCTTCGTTCCGTGTTCGAGTCCACACTCACGACCCGATTCGAAGTGATCGTCGTCGATAACAACTCCAAAGACGCGACGGTGGAAGCCGTTCGAGCAAGCTATCCCGCGGTGCATATCATCGCGAATCACGAAAACCGAGGTTTCTCAAAAGGTGTCAATCAAGCGTTGGCGGTGAGTGCCGGTCGGTATCTTCTCATGTTGAACAGCGATACGCTGGTGCGACGGCAGGCGTTGGATCGGATGGTGGTCTGTCTCGACGGAGATCCGAAGATCGGCGCTGTCGGGTGCGCACAATGGACGGGAGACGGCCAGTTGTACCAGTCCTGTTTCCCGTTCCCTTCGATCCGGGATCATCTCATCCATGCATCCTTCTTTCGTTCCTGTGCTCCGGCGTGGCAGGAGGTCGTGGCGGCAAGGCAGGCCATCGATTGCATGAAATCGCAAGACGTGGACTGGATCAATGGAGCCTGCCTGATGGTCCGCACGGATCTGCTGAAAGCGTGCGGTGGGTTGGATGAAGGCTACTTTATGTACTTTGAGGACGTCGATCTATGCCGTGCCGTGCACCGACATGGCTATCGCGTTCGACATCTGGCTGAGGCCGACATCGTGCATTTGATCGGGCGTAGCAGTGAACAGGATCGCGTCCGGCTGAATCTTGTGTGGGAGTTTAGTCGCATCCGGTACGTCGAACGGCACTTTCCGCTCTTCAAGCGATGGATCATGAAAGCGTGGATCGCCATCGGTGCAGTCGTACGGCTGATCGGTGCGATCGGTCGCTTTCCCTCGAATGGAAATGATCGCTCGTTCGCGATGTATCTCTCAGTTGTTCGACGACTCTGGCATGGGGAACAGCCGGTTCAGTCGGGGCTCGCGTAGACCGGGCCGAGGAGGTCAGGAGGAACCAGTGGAGCGAAGGGCCGCTTATCGAACCGATACGCAGCATGTTGTGAATCTATCAGGATATGTGTGGGCCGCTCGCCAGCTTGCTCCGCTTGAACAGCGATGCGTCCTGGACCTTTCATGCGGTACCGGCTATGGCAGCGACTATTTGGGTTCCTGTGCTGGTCGAATCGTAGGGATCGATTGCGCTCCGGATGTCGTCGCCCAGAGCCGGGCGGACTATCCTCGATCGAACGTCGCGTTTCTTGCGATGGACGCTTGTGCGCTGGCCTTTCGAGATGCGTCTTTCGACTGCATCGTTTCACAAGACACCATCGAGCATGTCCAGGATGATAACCGTTTCGTCTCCGAGCTGACCCGGGTACTGAAACCACAAGGTGTGCTCGTCATCTTCACACCGCACGGCAAAGGCCGGGGAGTCACTCCCGAGGATCCTTACCACGTCCGTGAGTATACGTTGGACGAATTTAAGGCTCTGCTGCAGCCGCACTTTTCGACCATCCGCTGGTACGGTCGCCGTCAAGGGGATCGCCTCAAGACCGTCGAACGTTCCATGGATACCGTGCGCAATTTGGATCCTGTGGGATTCCGTAATTGTGTTCCACGGCCTGTTCGCCACTTGATCGGCAGCCTCGTGAGTCGATTACAGGGTGGGCCGGCCTTACATGAAATCGTTCCCGACGATATCGAGTATCGCGAAGGAGTTGCGGATGACACGAATTTGATCGGGGTCTGCGTCAAATGAATTCTTCTGATTCTTCTATCATGGGGAAGCCTCAGATGCTCCTGCTCTCTGCGATGGTTGTTGGTCTATTCGCTCGAGCGTGGGTCATTTTGCATGCCTCTGGCCATGCGTTTGCCGTCGATCAGTTGTTCGATACGTTGGCGTGGAATCTGGCGACCCTGCACCAGTTCACACTCGA
>JBBIKN010000101.1:0-12276 GCA_037445435.1 Nitrospira sp.
ACACTGACGAAAGTCTACGATCTCTTCCATGCGAGCTGGATCGACGAGAACGGATCGCTGCCGGGGAATGATCTCGGGACCTGGATCGGAGAGGGCGAGGAGAATCGAGCCTGGGACTTGTTGCGGGAGACGCGGGACGATCTCGACCACTTCCGCCTGACGGCCAGGACGCGCCCGAAGGCGTTCGAATCCCTCTATGCTGCGGAGGGCAGCGACTGGTTCTGGTGGTTCGGGGAAGATCAGGCCTCCGATTCCGACGCCGACTTTGACGATCTCTTCCGGATGCATTTGAAGAATGTCTACCGCGCGGCGGCCCAGCAGGCACCGGCAAGGCTGAATGGCCACATTGTGCCGCATGCCCCGATCTGGACCTTCGTGAAGCCGGTCGGGTCCATCCAGACCGGAGATCGGCTGATCGTGCGGACCAACTGTCCGGGATGTCTACAGTGGAGGACGAGCCTTGATCGCACGTGGACTGTCTCCAATCTGATTCAGGCAGGAGGCGTCATGGCGGGCATGCACCGTTTTGGGCTGACTCTCGGTCCATTCCCGCGTGTGGACTGGGTAGAGTTCCGCTTCCACTGCGCGCATCCCGCATGCTGTGGAACCGATCCATGCTGCCGAGGGGAGCTTCAACGGGTTGCCATCGTTTCGGAAGAAGGTCAGGGCATCAACGGGTCTTGCCAGTCAAACAATCAACAGTGGTGAGCGGTCGGCCGGTGGCTGCCACCATTCACAGGGAGGTCGCGATGAGCAATGGGTGCAGCACATCCGGCAAGCACTGGGCCGTGGTTCTGGCGGGAGGCGAGGGGCAGCGGGTGAGACCATTGGTACAGCGGTGGCTGGGCCGTCACGTCCCCAAGCAATACTGTACCTTCGTCGGGACACGATCCATGTTCCAGCATACGCTGTGTCGTGCGCGAATGTTGACGGACCCGGAGCACATCCTCACGGTGATCGCGCCCGGGCATCGGCAAGAGGCCTTAGCCCAGTGTGAGGAGCGAACTGGACAGGTGCTTATCCAGCCCAGGAACCGCGATACAGCCGCAGGGATCTTTCTCCCACTCGCCTGGATCCGATCACGGGATCCCGATGCGACGGTCGTCATATACCCGTCCGACCACTTTATCTATCCCGAAGCGCGGTTCGTGGCGGTGGTCGAGCAGGCGCTCGGAGCTGCTGAGCAGCATCCGGACCGGCTCGTCCTTCTGGGAGTGCGACCGGACCATCTAGAACTGGAATACGGCTGGATTCTGACTGGCGAGACACTGGATCAAACGGGTTCCTCCGCGATCCGAACGGTTCGGGCCTTCATGGAGAAACCGAGCAGAGAACAAGCCGGCTATGCGATGGCGTCAGGGGCGTTATGGAACACGTTCGTGATCGTCGCCAGGCTGCGCACGCTCTGGACTCTGGGTCACCAGTGTTTTCCGGAGCTGATGCCCTGGTTCGAACGACTGAGCGAGAGACAGGACGCCTTTACGGACATGGAATTCCTCGAGACCCTGTACCGTGAAATACCGGCCCGGAATTTTTCGTCCGGGCTGCTCCAACACATTCCAGGCCAGGCGGCGGTCATCGAGCTGGCCGGTGTGCTGTGGTGTGACTGGGGGAAGCCTGAACGGATCGTGGAGACACTGCGGACAATTGGCAAGCAGCCCGCCTTTCCCGAAGAACTTCTCGCGGGTCCACAGATCCCTGCTCACTCTGCCCGAACGGGCGATTCGGTTTCGGCCACGGCCGGCTATGGAGGATCTGGAAGCTCACACAGGCGGTGAACACCAGAAAGGAGGGACATGATGAAACTGCAGTTGAAGAAAAAACGAGAACTCGGAACACCATCCAGCCAAGATGCGGGCCAGTCCGAGCGCGGATCTGGCGAGCCGTGTAGCTGCATCGCCAAGCGGTGATGCGGCCAGGAAAGGCATGCCGTGGAGGACTGGCTGGAGGCGGAACGGGAGATCCGCGGGCGAAACCCTTGAGCTGACGAAGTCTGGTCTTGCTCGATGAGTGAGAGCCCCACTTTGCTGCGTTTGGCCGAACGGGAGAAGAGCAATGGACACCACTGGATCGCCAGGAGGACAGAACGGGAATTGGAGAAAGGTGAGAGAGATGGCAAAAGGCCGGTTTGCATCAGTCGTACAATCGGGGTTGGCAGTCGGGACGCTCGTCATGATCTCAGCCTGCGCTCATCCCATGCCCTGTGACGCGCCTTTGACCGAGCGGGTGTTGGCCGAAAAGGCCTTGCGAACGCAACTCATTGAACGAGGAGCCGCCGATGCTGAGTTTGTCCATGAGATTCTGCACCAGCTCGGGCAGGGGCCGGAAGGCGACCGGCGGCTCGCCCGCCTCTTGGCCGAACACCTTCATCATCACCCAAGTCCCGCGCGCGCCGTATATCACGAAGTTGCTCAGCATCGAGGATTCCAGGATTGGGTTGCTGAGCGGCTGCGTGGTTCTGAGGAGGCTACAAAATGATTGATCAGGGGAACTCATGAACAGGTTCTCGGTGAAACATCTCGCCGGTTCGAGCAAGACGACCATCGTTTAAGCTCAACTGAGCGTCGTTCCGGAGAAAGCAGGACATGCTACCGACTGAATAGAATAGAAGGAGGGAGGGACCATGACATCGAAGCAAGAGATGGATCGGGTCTGCGGGATGTGGGTTGAAATTCAGGGCGCCCAGCTGATCAGTGTCTACAAGGGAGCGACGTATTACTTCTGCAGTAGAGGATGCAAGGAGCAGTTTGACCGGGAGCCTGAACGGTTTATGGTGGGGTTTGAGGGGAGAAAACCCTGACGTCTATGACACTACGAACCCTTTCACTCCCGCTGAAGATCTTGGCCAGTTTGTTCCTCCTCACCATGGGGCTCGGCTATCTTTTGGCCCTGACCTATCTCTATTTGATCGATGTGGAGCCGCACACGAAACATGGCATGGGACTCGTCGCTGCCGTGATCATGAAATATTACGGTCAGCGGGATACCACCAGGCTGGAAGCCGCTCTTCGAGGCCCCATGGGGGAGTACGTCACCGATGTACAGAAAAAGCAGATCGTCCAATGGATCCGACAGGGCGCGACGAATGCGGGCTTTATCACGGTCCAGCCCATTCTGAACCAAGCCTGTGCCGAATGCCATAGCGCATCATCCGGCATGCCGGTCCCGCCACTCACCTCCTATGCAGAAGTGGCGCCCTACACTGCGCTGGACCTCGGACAGTCCCTAAAATCGCTCGTCCGCGTTTCCCATATTCATCTGTTTGGCATGAGTTTCATCTTTATGCTGACAAGCTTGGTCTTCGTCTTTAGCGAGACATCCCCGATCTTCCGCACGATCCTGGTGGCGATTCCCTTCTTGGCGATCTGGCTCGACATCGGGTCCTGGTGGTTCACGAGGAACGATCCGATCTTTGCCTATACCGTGATCGGTGGCGGAGCTCTGATGGGCCTCTCGCTGGCTGTACAAATCGTGACCTCGCTGTATGAGATGTGGCTGGCTCAATCCAATCGACAGGTGACCGTATAGCATCAAATGTGTGAAAAGAGGAGGAGGCATCAATGCTGACAGCAGGCACTGCGTCAGGGAGAAGCGGTAGAAACGATTCGGGAGGGAGGCTGATTCTGATGGGAATCCTCACAGGGACAATGGTGGCCGGAACTCTGATTCTTGCGATGGCTGATGAAACGGTCCCTCCCGACTATGCAAGCAAGACGATGCCGGCTAACTGGTTAGGTGATCCTAAGGTCCTCGCCGAGGGGAAAGAGATCTATGAAGGGAAGCTGAAGCCTGAGGTGAACTGTGCCAAGTGTCATGGGAACGACGGTAAACCGACCAAATTGGGCAAAGGCGCTCCCGATCTGTCGAGTCCTTCCGACGTCAGCAGACACTCGGATACCCACTGGTTCTGGCGCATCTCGGAAAAGAAACCGGGGACCACGATGCCGGGGTATAAGGACAAGTTGACCGAGGAGCAGCGTTGGCAAGTGATCGCGTATCTGCGGACCTTGACGCACTCCGGCAAATAAACTACTGGAAGGGGGTGGCTATGAAGAACCCGTTGCTCCCCTTGACCGTCGCGCTTCTATTCATGGCCGTAGCGGTCGCAGTGCTCTCATCGGCTCAACCGGCATCGGCCATTCCATCTTTTTCGCGGGAACATGGTCTCAAGTGTAGCGACTGTCATGCGGGGTTCCCGCTGCTGAATGAGTTTGGGATGGAATTCAAGCAACGGGGATTCCGGCTCCCAGGCGAGGACGGTAAGTATCCCTGGGAGATGAAGAGTGTACCCGTCTCCGTGATCGGTATCATGCAGTACGTCAACGCGCATGAAGACGATCCTGTCACGAAAGCTCGGCTCTCGACGACCAGTAAGGCGGAGATCGACGAAATCGAGATCATGGCGGCGGGCACGGTCGCCCCAAAGATAGGTTTTCTAGCGGAGTTCGCTCAAGAAGTAGCGGCGGGCGGCTCGTTCGGCAACGAACAGATCTGGATGCAATTCAGTGATCTCCTGCCATCCAGCATGCTGAATCTGCGGGCCGGACGCATGCTGAATGAACAGTACTATATTTCGCAGAAACGGCGCCTGACTTTTCAGCGTTATTTGGCGCCGGTGACATTCGATGTCACCGGAGTCGAGATCAACGGCTTCTGGTCTGGATTCAGGTATGCAGCCGGAGCGGTCAATGACGAGCGAGAGGAAGGGGTGAACAGTTCAGTGGTCAACCTCGGCAAGAAGTTTCAAGGCTTCTATGGTTGGGGAAGCTACACGTTATGGGATCACATTGTGGGAGTCAGATATATCAACACAAAGGCCAATTCCGACCAGCCTTCCCCGATCATCGACGGTCGGACACGACAACAATTGGACGTCACACTGAATCTTCGGTTCAATCGCGGCCAGGTCTTGTTCGGCTATTTCCACAACTGGGACATTGGTGGTGTGAAGGGGCAAGATCGAACGAATTACCTGGTTGAGGGCATCCTTGAAGTGTTCCCCGAGAAACTGTTTCTGGACGCTCGGTACGAACTGCAGGATACCGGCGTCGTGACCGGTAGTCCCAACAACCCGTCGAGGGCAAAGGGAACGCTCGTGACTGGCCATGTCTCCTACTTCATAGTTCAGAACGTGCGCTTGGCTGCGGAGTTCACCAAGGTATGGGGAGAGGGATTGAATGTTCTCGGGATCGGGGAACCGAACGGCGTGGCGTCAAGCAGCCAGGAGCGTTACCTGCTTGGCATCCACTTCGCCTTCTGATACGCGATGGTCAGACAGAGTGAACCCCTGACGGTCGAGGTCAGTCCGGGACGTGACTTAAAAGTGTTTGAGAAGCTCTTGGCGCTTGTCACGGTATTCGTCGTCGGTAATCAGCCCCTGCTCGCGCCAGGTCTTCAAGCGGTGGAGTTTCTCTTCCAGAGTTGCAGCGGGAACCTCCGCTCCTGCCCAAGGCGCAGCGGAACGACGGTTTGGCTGCGTGAAGTCGGTGAGCAATGCCCGGTAATTGACCGAGAGGGCTGGCACGGAGGATTTCATAGCCATGAATTTCTGGAGCTCTTTCGTGGCAAGCGAGGTCTGATAGGGTCCGGGCACGATGTGAAAATCAGGTTCTCCAAGAGGAATCAGTGGATCTTCGCGAGCTGCGTCCAGTTTTCGCTGTGTGGTCATGGGCCTGCGGACATTGGCCAAAAGGAGAATGAGCTGATCGCCGCGTACGGCTAGCGCGCCCGTGGTGACAAGGGGAATGCCGTCTTCCCGGATCCGTCGGAGAAAGAAGACCGCGGTTTCGTTGGGTCGTGTCTTGGCCACTGCGTCTCGGAGATGAGCGGCAAGGAGGTCTGCATCACTATCGGGAAAAGCCGGTTTCGGCTGCGGGTCTTTTCTCAGGATCCAGTAACTGACAAAGCTGGTCTCCGGCTGAATCCTTATGGAGCGCAGGACTGCAGCGAGATCTGCGGCGGTCAACTCAGAAACGTGCTGATCAGGCTCTCCAAGAACCTCCGCCAGAGATGAAGGACGATCTAGTCGGACAAGGAGGGTTGGATCCTCGTACATTGTTCTGGAGGCTATGTGCGAATTCAGACAGCCAGTGAGAGTGAGGAGAAAGACGACAATACCTCTATAGAAGCTTCTCCACGTGGAGGAGGTGAGCGGGGGTCTCATCAGAAGCGATTATAGGCGAGGGTATACATCAGGACAAGATCGCGTGTCGGCTGCTTCTCGTTCTGGGCAGCATGGCCTCCTAACTGCTCCACGCAGTCGTGAGGAAATGCTGGATGGGAGAGGTGGTGGACCGTTCGACGTATCTAAATAAGAGGTGATATGAATCCCGACCACAATTGGCATACGCTCACGCCCGAAGCGCTGGAACATGAATTATCGTCGGACCTCGCTAACGGGCTGACTGCGCGCGAGGCAGAGCATCGTCTTACAACAGTCGGGCCCAATCAATTACCCGATGCCCCTCCTCCTTCATGGCTCGCATTACTGGCCGCCCAATTCGCCAGCATCATCGTCTGGGTCCTGATCGGCGCAGCAGCTATCTCGGGCCTGCTGGAAGAATGGATCGATGCGGCGGCGATCGTCGCGATCGTGGGCCTCAATGCCGTTCTGGGGTTCGTCCAGGAATTTCGTGCCGAACGGTCGTTGGCTGCGTTGCGGAAGCTCTCCGTCGACACGGCACGCGTAATCCGTGATGGCGCGCTTCGGTCGATCCCGGCGCGCGAACTGGTGCAGGGTGATCTCATCCAGATCGAAGCTGGGGACCGCATTCCTGCTGACAGCCGGCTCGTCTATGCCACGAGTCTCCAGACACAGGAAGCCTCCTTGACTGGTGAGTCCACACCGGTCAGTAAGTCCACCGAGCCGATTCCTCAGACCGAAGTGCCCTTGGGGGACCGCCGTAACATGCTCTTCATGGGCACCGTGGCGGTCTCGGGCAAGGGAAGGGCTCTCGTGACAGGAACGGGGGTTGCAACGGAACTTGGCAAGATCGCGGCGATGATTCATCGCGAGGCGCAGGCCGAGCAAGAAGAGACACCGCTTCAGCGCCGACTCGAACAGCTCGGACACACATTGCTGTGGCTCTCCCTCGTGATCGTAGGAGTGGTATTCCTCCTAGGCATGCTTCGCGGTGTGCCGCTCATTATGATGTTCTTGACGTCGGTGAGTTTGGCCGTTGCGGCCATTCCTGAAGGACTCCCCGCCGTCGTGACCATTACACTCGCCCTCGGCGTCACGCGCATGGTGCAGCGCCATGCCTTGATCCGGCGGCTGCCGGCGGTGGAGACGTTAGGATCTACAACTGTGATCTGTTCAGACAAGACCGGCACGCTGACGAAGAACGAAATGACGGTGACGACGCTGTACCAAGGCGGTGAAACCTTGACCGTCTCGGGCGAAGGATACTCGCCTGTGGGCGAGGTCCGCGGGAACGGAGGACCGACCAACGGGAGTACGCATCCGGGGCTTCCAGCGTTGCTACGAGCCGGCGTGTTGTGTAACGGGGCCGAGCTGCGTCTGGAAGCCTTCGCCTGGCGGGTGGTTGGCGACCCAACAGAGGGAGCGTTGTTGGTTCTGGCCGCGAAGACCGGCCTCTCGAAAGCGGATCTGGATCGTGACAATCCGGTGTTAGGTGAGGTGCCATTTGATTCCGAGCGCAAAAAAATGACCGTGGTCCGTCGCACCGCCTCCGGTCCCGTCGCCTATGTGAAAGGCGCGCCCGACGTGCTGCTTCGCGATTGCACCACCTGGATAACCAGTGACGGGCAGATCACAGCGCTGACGGAGGAGATCCATCAACAAATCCTCTCCACCAATCAGCAATTTGCCTCACAGGCCTTGCGGATCCTCGGCGTAGCCATGCGACCATTGGATGCGTTGCCGACCGCGTATACGGCGACCAGCTTGGAGCACGACTTAACTTTTTTAGGATTGGTCGGGATGAAAGATCCGATCCGACCGGAAGCCAAGGCGGCCGTAGAGGCCTGCCGGGCTGCCGGCATTCGGGCGGTGATGATTACGGGCGATCATAAAGACACCGCGATCGCGATTGCACAGGACTTAGGGATTATGGGGAGTGGTGCACAAGCCATCTCCGGGACAGAGCTGAACCAGCTTTCAGAGGAAGCGCTGGAGAAACGAGTCACGAGCACAGCGGTCTATGCGCGCGTGTCAGCCGAGCACAAGTTGCGGGTCGTGCGGGCTTGGAAGCGACAGGGTGCGGTGGTGGCCATGACCGGCGATGGGGTCAACGACGCGCCGGCGTTGAAGGCAGCCGATATCGGTGTGGCCATGGGGATCACCGGCACGGATGTCACGAAGGAAGCGTCCGACATGGTCGTGACCGACGATAACTTCGCGTCGATCGCAGCTGCGGTGGAAGAGGGACGAGCCGTCTTCGACAATATCCGCAAGGCGGTCTTCTATTTGCTTTCCTGCAATATCAGCGAGATTCTGCTGATGTTGCTCGCTGCGCTGTTTGCCCTTCCGCTGCCGTTGCTGCCTGTGCAGATTCTTTGGATCAATCTCGTGACGGACGGACTTCCCGCGCTGGCGCTTGCCGTTGACCCCAAGGATCCCGACCTGATGCGACGGCCACCTCGCCCACCAGCGGAACGATTCCTGACCAAGCAGAGGTTCCTGATTTTGTTCGTTCAGGGTTCTTTTCTGGCTCTGATCACGCTCGGGGCTTTTGTCTATTGTCTCTACGGCATGGACTTGAGCCTGGACCGGGCCCGTACGCTCACCTTCACGATTCTCGTCGCGGCCCAACTCTTCCATGCCTTCAATAATCGCAGCGAGCACCGGTCTCTGTTCGAGATCGGCTTTCTGACCAACAAGCCGCTGCTTGGAGCCATCGCTTTCTCGGGTCTGCTGCAAGCCGCCATTGTGCTCACTCCGCCGCTGCATCCCATTTTTGATGTCGTACCATTTGATGCGGAACACTGGTGGCTTGCCATCGGCATTGGCGTCTTACCATTGGTCGCCATGGAAATATGGAAAACAGGATTCGGGAAGCGCCGTGTCTCTTCACAGACATCTAAATCCTAGCAGGTTCTAGCGATACCAGCTCCTTCTCGGCATTCGTCAGTCACGACACAAACGATCGCCTAGGCCTCAATCCGCATGATCCACTTGACGTCAGAACCACATCATCAGACCCCATCACGAGTCGTACCTGACCCGGATTTCCGCCTTGCTGATGCACAAAAGTGATTGTTTCTCAGAGGTTTCGGTCAGACGACAGGCCGGCATCATATGGACGATTCTGTGGGCTTGACATTTCACTTCGACTTGGGGCAGCCTACCACTCTATGAATAGTTGGATAATTGCCAAGGCTCAGATGCGATTCATCAGCCTCGTCTTGTTTTTTGCCCTGTGTCAGATCATTGGAACCATGTGTGCGGTGCCAGATCTGTCGTTGGCGAAGGACGGGGCGCAGCTGACTGAAGACATGCGTCATATGGCCTGCCCCATGGACGGCACGATCATGTGTCCGTCGTCTGCCGTATCATCGCCAGAACGGCAATTCAAGCAGTCGGGAACCATCGATCTGAACCAGACGCCAGTCCTGTTGGGTTCTGTCTCAGCCGTCACAGCGTTCCCTGCCTCGGAACCCTGGTCTTGGAGCTCTGCCTCGGAGCTTGTCCCCATCTCCATCGCTTCCCCGTCGGTCCTTCGAGTTTAATTCACACCTCCAGTTCGTTCACTGCCACACCGTGTGTACGGAGTGAGCATGGATCGATCCGTTCGATGTGCCCGGAGGTGTCATCGTGAACCCGCTTTTCAACCGATTTTCTGGAACGCTCCTCCGCATTCTGACTTCTTCGATCTTGGGTCTCGGTCCGCCCGTGATCCAGGTCACCGGCTCCGCGTCCGGCCTGAAGCCTTGAACGTAGTCGGGTTGGATGGAACCGTACGAGTAGGGTAGCGCCCATGTTCCAGCAGGTTGTCGGTCATATCACATTTCAACCAAGATCACCCGCCGGTATTGAGTGTCTTGCGCTCATGATGTGGTACGCCGGTTGTCTAGCCTTTGAGGGCGAGCGGATCCGCAATGCGTAGGACTGATGACTCAGTACAAGGTGGAGTTGGTCAAAGAAAGGAGAAAATCTCATGATGGGCATGCGTTGGACGAATTGGCTGGGTTTTGCAATGCTGGTGTTCTTTCTCGTTATTCATGAGCCGATATGGCTGCTCCTCGGGTTTGGCACCACGGCGGATGGCAGCATGGAGTTTGACAGCACGAAGATCCTGTGGGCTATTCCGGTCGTCGCCTACGTTATCGTTGCAGCTGTGTTGATAATACGGGGAGGTTCCGAACGCGACGAAGCGTGATCGTCTTGTGTGAGCAGGGAACCTGGTTCTTCTATCTCGATCAATGGAGGTTGACATGAAATACCTTCGAGAAAAAATCATCAGGAATTGGTCTTCGGTGCACTACCTCTTGGTGGCACTGACGCTGGTCTCCTACACTCCGGCCACAGCTCAGCCAGTCCCGTTACCGGGGAGTGCGATCCCGCAGTTCGTGGACCCGTTGCCGCTTCTCGCTGTGGCGGGCGGGACCATCGAAACGATCACCACGGCATCAGCAACGCTCTCGATGTGTGAGTTCAAAGCCAACGTCATGCCCTCGACATTCGTACCAGCCTCTTCGGCTCCTGCCTACTCAGGAACCTATGTCTGGGGCTACCGCGACGGTACAACGTGTCCTGAATCGGGAACGCCGTTCGCAACGTACGTTGGGCCGATGTTCTTCGCGACGCGTGGCACGCCGACCGAAATTCAGTACCTCAATAGTCTGCCCAACACCGCGGCGAGCCAACTGTCGGCGTGGAAGGCCTCGACCGATCAGACTCTCCACTGGGCCGATCCACTGAACGGTGAAGCCAACAGGTGCGCAGACGCCGTCACTGAAAACCAACCGCCGACAGGGACCTGCGCTTTCAATTATGCCGGTCCGATCCAAACCGTGCCACATCTGCATGGAGGGGAGGTCCCGCCAGTACTGGATGGAAACCCGGATGCTTGGTTCACGAGCACCGGAGCCTACCGGGGCCATGCTTACTACAGCAAAGCGGGGATGGCTCCGAATGGAGCGATTTACCGCTATCCGAATACACAAGAAGCCGCTCCTCTCTGGTTTCATGACCATGCCTTGGGCCTCACACGCTTGAACGTCTATGCGGGGTTGGCAGGAGGGTATCTGATCGTGGATCCGGCATTGGCGTTGCCGGCCGGTCTGCATCCGACCGGATTGCAACAAGGCACTGCAGGCTCCGTAGACTCTATCATTCCGCTGGTGATTCAGGACCGCATGTTCGATACAAACGGGCAGCTCTATTTCCCCAACATGGGGCCTAACCCGGAGCACCCGTTCTGGATGATGGAGTTCTTTGGCGACACGATCGTGGTGAACGGCAAGGTCTGGCCGTTTATCAACGTCGAGGCTCGACGCTATCGGTTCCTCCTGATTAACGGATCGAACGCGCGCACGTATGAACTCTCATTACCTGGACAACATCTATGGCAGATCGCCACCGACGGAGGATATCTCGATGCGCCAGCCCGGCTACACAAGCTGACCTTGATGCCTGCTGAGCGCGCCGACATCATGATCGACTTTTCAGGATTAGAGGGCCGCACGCTGGTATTGAAGAACCACGCCCGCGCACCATTCCCCGATGGGGCCCCACCCGATGGGGCGACGGTGGGACGCGTACTCCAATTTCGAGTGGGACCATCCACGTTGGCAGGGGCAGACGCGAGCTACAATCCGGCTCATGGCGGCGCGCTTCGCCCCCCACTGCGTCGGCTGGTGAATCCTGCCACAGGGGCGCTGGCCGTCGTCTCTTCGAAAACGCGCCAACTCACACTGAATGCCATGATGGGTTCCGGCGGAATGGACGGAATGGGCGGTATGGTCGAATTGCTGATCAACAATACGAAGGCATCCGGCAAACGTGCAGATGGAACGGTTCGAACGGATTTCACGGCTGTGACGGTGGGAGGCATGACGGAATATGTGTCCGAGTTGCCGGCTGAAGGCGAGACCGAAGTCTGGGAAATCGTCAATCTGACAGCCGACGCCCATCCGATCCATACGCATTTGACGCAGGTGCAGGTGCTCAATCGGCAGAGGATTCATCTCAAGAAGTACAATAAGGCCTACGAAGGGTCGTTCCCCGGCGGCGCCTTTATGTTTGGCGATGGTCCACCGTTAAGGAAGGTCTGATTTATTCTCCTCGCGAGATGTGCTACGGGTAGCGCAGCA
>JBBIKN010000102.1:0-12173 GCA_037445435.1 Nitrospira sp.
ACCGCCTACAAGACTTAGCTAGAGCATTATTGCCGCTATTAACAAATGCGTCAATCCACGATGCCCTGTATCTCCCCCTTGGGAAAAGCATCCCAGGATGGTATCCTGACGACTGCAGTACCGATTCGCCACCGCGCCTGTTGTACCGAAACGATAAGAACGCCCTGCTAGGATCAGCAGGACCTATGGCCGGCTCCACACGCATCTCCCAGTTTTCGAAGCAGGACCTCTGGACCAGGGATCTGACGACCATGTCATTGTTCCAACGGTTGGGCATTCAGGCGCTTCGGCTGGCGACTGCCGTCGGTATGGAGTTCCGCCATCGCCTGCTCGATGCCAGGGCGGCCGGACTGGTGTTCACGACTTTGCTGTCCCTCGTGCCCTTCCTGGCGGTGATGTTTTCGGTCTTGAAGGCATTCGGCGTTCATCACGTGGTCGAACCCTCGTTAGCCCAGGCCCTTGAACCTCTTGGGCCGAAGGGGCAGGAGATCACGACCACCATCGTTGGATTCGTGGACAATATCAAAATGGGGGTTCTGGGGGTCTTCGGGATTGCCGGCCTCTTCTATACGACCTATTCGCTGATCGACAAGATCGAGCAGGCTTTGAATGCGATCTGGCAGGTGAAGCAGGGACGCACCTGGGAGCGGAAGTTTACCGATTATTTGAGTGCCGTCCTCGTGGGACCGGTGCTCGTCATGAGCGCGTTCGGCTTGCTGGCCTCACTCCAAAGCCACACGCTGGTCCAATACCTTGTGCAAATGGAGCCCTTTGGGACTCTCCTGGTGTGGAGCGGCGAAGTGATTCCCTTTGTGATGCTCTGTGCTGTGTTCACCTTCTTCTACAAGATGATTCCGAATACCACAGTCCATGTACGCTCCGCGGCCGTGGGCGGCGTGTCGGCGGCCATTCTCTGGACCATCGCCGGTGAAGCGTTCGCCAAATTCGTGGCGGCTTCCGCTAATTACAGCGCGATCTATTCGAGTTTCGCTGTACTCATGTTGTTCCTTTTGTGGTTGTACACCGGATGGATGATCGTGCTGATCGGGGCGCAGTTTTCATTTTTTCACCAATATCCCACGGCTTATTTGTCCCGCCTGCTCTGGGAACAGGGCACGTACGTCTTTCGTGAGCAACTGGCTCTTAAAGTCTTGCGGGTCCTGGGGCATCATTACCTCAAAGGGGATCGCCCATTGAAGCTGGCGGAGCTGTCGAGTGAGCTGAACATGCCCTTGTCCCTGGTGGAGGAAGAAGTCGAACGTCTCGTTGAAAACGGGTTTGTAGGCCGCCTTCAGGAGCCGGAAGGAGTGAGTCTCATTAAGTCTCCTGACTTGATCTTCGTGAGAGAGGTGCTGGATTCGGTTCGCAATGGAACCCCACCGTGGATACTGCCCCACCTCGAGACCAGTGATCCAGTGTCCGCCCTCTTGCGCCGTCGGGATAAGGCGGTGGAACGAGCCTTGGTCGGGGAGACGGTGCAATCGCTCCTCCAAGATCAGCCATCGTCCCGATCCACTGAATCCTGATTGTCCATGGGCCGTGTGACCGGGCGATTTCGGGGACTGCCGTTCTCATCTATCCAGGTCATGGAGTGAAAACAGGAAAAAACACCTTCACGGCGGCGCAGCTGCTTGCGGTTTGGCCTGGTCCTGACCGAATGATCGCACGTAGCGCAACACCTGCCAGGCTTCCTCCTCCGTGAGAATAAGCGGAACGAACGGCGCCATGGCAGTGCCCTTGCTCCCGTTTTTTAGAATCCACAAGAGTTCCCCATCCGTTCGAGCAGCTTGCCATTCCTGGTCCGTGAAGTTTCTTGGAAGTGGACCTCGCAGCGTGCCGGGCTCAATATCAGCGCCTAATCCTTTACCGTCTTTCCCATGGCAGGTCACACAGAAGGCCTTCCCCTGGAAGAGTTGTTTCCCCTTCTCGATGGTTTCCTCGGTTGCGGGAAGAGGATTCGTCCAGGTCCTGACGGTTTCGATCTGGTCAAGGGGAACACGCGGTCTCAGCACTGCTTCGTCGGCACCATAGGTTGAGAGATTCCATGAGACGAGGACCACAATCGCGAAGCGCGTCCCTAGCTGCGTGTGACAAAGGCGGTGTTGTGCCATATTTCGTCCTGTCTTCCGTGAGGACTGCCGGTGAGGCCCGCCTCGTGCCATAGGAGAGGGCCCCACCTGTCAGCTTCACGCGGCTTATTTATCGGAATACCCAGGGAATTTGTGCCCGAGAGATTGCGGGAAGGTCACCGTCCCGTCGGGGAATTCCTGTCCGTGTTGCCAGAGCTGATAGATGACGCCGTCCGTCTCCGCTGCCGCCTCGGCGATCTTCGTGGCCTGGTCAGGGGGCACCCCAAGGACTTGAACTCGGCCAGTGGCGATCTCTACTTTATGGTCGTGGAAATGGCGATGCCACTGAATGGCGGGAAGTTTGCGCGTCAGGTCCTTCGCGACAAAATACTCAACGGCGACCAATGGTGCCTTCGGATCCGTGGATTCGAAGAGAAGACATTGAAGGATCTTGTCGGAAATGCCCTTACAATAGTGATGAAATGGACCCCCTGGGGTCCCGTCCGGCATCATATGAGGTGCCTGAACATGAATATCGTAACCAACGGCCGGACCAGACGGTTCCGCGCTTACGACTTTTTGGGTGACCACCCCACTACACCCGACCGCAGTGATTGCAACAACGGCTAACAGACCTTTTCTCATCACAACAACCTCCTCGCCTGAGGAGCCCTCGCCTAGCCCATCTAGGTAGAGAACCACCTCCACATTCGATGGACGATTAGAGGTCGCGTCGTACAAAAGGATTCGCGTATTTCTAGAACGAAGGATTGTGAGCCTGCGTGGAATAGGAAAAATTATGAGGGGCGAGAGGAACTGGGAGGAGAATTGGGCCTGGTTGGAGTAATAAGTTGTTGAGCTTGCGGGTCAATCTTGCCCTGAGCATCCATCATTTCAAACATCAAACAGCACTTCAGTCGGCCGCACACCCCCAGCATGCGAGGGTCGTCGATCGGCAGGTCGAGTTTTTTCGCTTGTTTGGCGGAGATAGGCTTCACATCGGTCAGGAAACTCGCGCAGCACAACACCAGGCCGCAGGTATCGATGCCGCCCAACCTCCTGGCCTCTTCGCGTACCCCGACTTGGCGCATTTCAATTCGACCGCCGAAGCGACGTGCCAGGTCTCGGACCAGTTCTCGGAAATCGACCCGATCTTCGGCCGTGTAGACAAAGGTGAGTTGCCGGCGATCCATGGCTCCATAGACTTCGACCAGCTTTAGATGGATGCCCAGTTCCATCGCTTTCGTTCGACAATAAGCGGCAGCCTCCTGGGAAAGTCGCTCAAGCCGGCCGATCAACGCCGTTTCTTCTGCATTAGGCTTGCGTAAGATGGATTTCATCGCCCGCATGGGCGGAACAAAGGGCGTTACGTAGGGTTCCGTGTAGACGATCCCATAGGTGACTTCACCTTCTACCTCGATCAAGACCGGGTCACCATTGCGCAATGGCACTCCGGCCGAGTCCAGCTTCTTGACCGCTCCACGGTTCCGGACCTTGACTCCTACCAGGCGAACCCATTGGGGATAGGAATGGGCGAATTCTTCAGCAAGGATGGATTCCATAGGGCGATCATACACAAATTTCGCCGACGGGGAAACTGCCAAATGAGGTCCAACGGTCGAGAGCGGCCTCAGCTTTTTCAAGATGGAAAAATATGTAAGATATTGATAAACAAGTGCAAAATGATCAACAATCAGCCTGCCTTGTTGTGGTAGGCTAAGTCAGCGGTAGGAGGAAGATGGGGTGAACGATGGGGACAATGGTCAGAGAACGAAAGAAGATGTTGCGTATTCCCAATCAAGTTGTCCTTCCATTCGGCTACCGGATTTCAGTTCGACAGTTATCCGACGCGGAAATGGATAAGCGTGACCCCAATGCCGATGGAATTTGGGATGATGAGACGAAGACCATCTATGTACGGAAGCGCCTTCCTGTAACCCGTCGCCGTTATATTCTTGCACATGAGCTCGGCCATGCCTGGTTGGACTGGCAACATCGGTATATGGACGATGGAAAGGCCAGTACCTAACCAATGAAAGACTAGGGCTCACACGAGCAGAATGTTGAAAAAGTCTTCCAGCTTCATTCTTGCCTGACATAGCCGCCTCACCATCCCATTGCCGTTCAATGGGCTGCCAGTCTGAGGATGTGCTTCCACTCCTTGGGAGTGACCGGCTGAACCGAGAGACGCGATCCCTTCTTTAAGAGAACCATGCTTTTCAGTGTGGTTTCTTTGCGCAATTCATCCAGCGTGAGAGGGCGGGAAAATTTTCTGACATACTTAATATCGACCATGTCCCATCTGGGTTGAGAGGGGTGGCTCTCGGGATCGTAGTGTTTGTCCTTCTTGTCGAATTGCGTCGGATCAGGATAGGCAGTTTTGACGACCTCCGCAATGCCGACGACCGCCGGTGGATCAGCGTTGCTGTGGTAGAACAGGACGTGATCGCCGACTGCCATGCTGCGCATGAAATTACGAGCCTGGTAGTTGCGTACTCCATCCCAACAGGTTGTCCGGCTGGGAGAACCTATCAAGTCGTCAATCGAGAATGTGGAAGGCTCCGACTTCATCAACCAATATCTTTTTGGTCCCATTCCTCCCTCTTCTTTTGAAGTCAGGTAGGTAGCATTCCAAATGTGCCACTCCGTATCATGGAGATGAGAGACGGTAGACTCCACCTTTATGATCTAGCACATAGAGCTCGCCTGTCGCATCCTCTCCAAATGACGAAATCAGCAATGAACTCTTGAGTATTTGACGTGGCTCATTAATCCTCTCGCTCTTAGGCAAAGCGAAAATCTTTCCGCTACAAAAGTCTCCATATAGGTAAGCTCCGACGAGACCTGGAACGGCTTGTCCGCGATAGACATAGCCGCCGGTGATCGAACAGCGGCCTTTATCATGGAAATATTCGGAAACGGGCAGGATGAACGAAGTAGTCTGGCAATCTGTGGATGGATGAAAACAATGCGTGCCTTCCATGACGCGCCAGCCGTAATTGCCACCGCGGGTCACCAGATCGATTTCTTCCCATTTGTATTGTCCGACATCGGCTACCCAAAGGCTCCCGGTTTCGGCGTCAAATGCAAACCGCCAGGGGTTCCGTAATCCAACGGCATAGATTTCTGGCCGGCCACCTCCCTTGGCGAACGGATTGTCCATCGGTATGCCATAGGGATCACCTCGATCCACATCGATCCGCAGAATCTTCCCGAGCAAGTCCTCAGGATTTTGCGCACGGTTACCGGGATCACCTTTTGATCCCCCATCTCCGAGGCCGATGTACAAGTAGCCGTCAGGTCCAAAGGCAACCATTCCGCCATTGTGATTGGGATAGGGCTGCGGCACGATCAGCAAAATCCGTTCTTCCTGAGAGGCGGACGTTGCAGTTGGTCCACGACGGTACTCAGCCACGACGGTCGCGCCATCCGGGTTTCTCGTATAATTGACGAAGAACCGTCCGTTGTGGCGATAGTCCGGATGAAACGCAAGCCCTAACAGACCACGCTCTCCACCAAAGAGGACCAGTTTAGTGATGTCAAGGAACGGAGCAGGAAGGAGTGCTGGTCCTTCTAGCACACGAATGCGACCGGGTTGCTCAACGACAAAAAGGCGGGTGGACCCATCACCGGCATGCGTGAGAAAAACTGGGTTCTCAAGGCCTTTAGTCACCATCGGAGCCAAGGTGACGATGCGTCGCTCTTCAGTGCTCTTTATGGGGTCAGCCCACCCTGGATCAACCTGCAGGCCGCAGACTTGAATCAGGATGAAGCACAAGGACCGCAATAACGAGTGGACCACGGATCAACCTCTTTCTCGTGAACGCGACTCAATGAACTCAATCAGAGCTTGATAGGTCAGCTCCCTTGCACGAGCTTTAGTCATGCTCCGACTATCAAGATTTTCTTCTAGCCAGATGCGGGTCGAGATCGGTTCAACTGCTTCGTCACAGAGAGTCCACATGTCATGAAGAAAATGTTCCGGTATACCCACTTGGATACCTTCCGATTCGATGCGATCGTCCAAGAGGGCGAGGAGATCCGAAAAGGCCTGATCGGGGCGATAAGGCAGGGGTGCGAAGCCGAACTGCTCTTGGGAACGCTGCTCTTGCATCGCTTGATCAACGAGGTCTCGCATGTATTCTTTGAGCAGACCAATGACATGGCCGGAGAACACAATTGGTTGTTCCATGCGCTATTATCGAGCTTTCCAGAGAAGGGAGCAAGATCAGCCCTGCATGGGGAGCGAAACAAGCAGGTGGCTCTCTTGTACGGCGGAGGAAGAGAGGTGGCGATTGGGCGGGGGTACACCTCGCTGGCTCGGTATGAGCGACGACCTCTCGCTGGCTATCTCATGTTCGGCAGGGTCGGTGTACCCGCGCACATAAAGTCTACGCCTTTTCATAAGACGTGCAAGGCCAAAGATGGCCTTATGTGTGAGTCCATTTGGGGTAAGGAAAAATGAACCGGTAGGATCTGCCGTAACTTTGGCATTCGACAGAGATCGGAAAGTCAGCCATAGCGACATACGTAGACATCCGGGACCATCCAAAGTCGGACACGTCTCTATCGGAGTGTTAGAAGCCATGGATCCAGGGCCCCTTGATTCACCGTGCACCGGCATATTAGTTTCTACCCGTTATCGAGGAAACACCAAATACACCATTTCAAGCCACGAAGATGGTTCCTCACGCAACCGAGCGCTTCGAAATTGCGCTCAATACATCGGCTGGTCAAGTTACCACTGCCCTGGAGGTATCGACCGGATTTGTGCCTGTCTCTGCTATCGTTCCGCTGATGCGGCGTTTGGGTGAAGAGGTCCAGGCACTCGAAGTCGCGCGTTCTGCTGATGCAGGCAAAATAACCTCGTGCCATAAGGGGTGTGCGGCATGCTGCCGGATGTTGGTGCCTCTCTCAGCTCCGGAAGCATTTGCGTTACGTGAATGGATCCGCTCGTGTCCAACCGATCAACAGGATCGTATCTCGGCTCGCTTCGCAACCACAAAGTCTCAGCTGCAGTCGCACGGGATCTGGCAGCGTCTCTCGAAGGTGTGCGAGGCTTCTCCGCAGCCCAATGATGATGAACTGGAGGAACTGAATCGCGAGTACTATGTCCTGCGGATGCCATGCCCATTCTTGGAAGAAGAGGTGTGTACGATCTATGACGAGCGTCCCGCGGCTTGTCGCGAGCTGCTGGTGACGTCGCCTCCTGAGCGGTGTGCTGATCTGATCAACAGTCCCGTCGAACCGATTTCAGCGCCTGTCCGGGTCAGCACGGTGTTGGGGTTATTGTGGCAACAACTGAGGAGGTCTCCAACAAGTTTGATTCCACTTCCACTGATCTTTGATTGGACGGAACGTCATCAGGCCGACAATCGGCTGACCTGGAAAGGGACAGAGTTACTCGATCAGGCGTTGGACAAGGTTTGGCGCTTTGTCTGCCAGTCATTTTCAGGAACCCGCAGGGATACTGCCTCCTGACTCATAGAACGACGTAACCTCAACGACGAAGAGGAGAGATTGCATGCAACAGCCTGTGATGGTGTGTTTGGATCTTGAAGGCGTGCTTGTGCCGGAGATCTGGATCCATGTGGCGGTGAAGACGGGCATCGATGAGTTGAAGATCACGACCCGCGAGATGCCGGATTACGATAAGCTCATGAGACAGCGGTTAGACATACTCGATCGGCACGCACTGAAGGTTGGAGACATTCAAGATGTGATCGCCAGGATGGGTCCGTTAGAAGGGGCGACCGATTTCCTCGCGTGGCTGCGGGAGCGCTGCCAGGTCATTATTTTGTCCGACACGTTCTATCAGTTCGCCCAACCTCTCATGCGACAGCTGGGCTTTCCGACTTTGTTCTGCAATCAGCTGGAAGTCAATGCGAACGGCCGCATCGTGAACTATCACATGAGAATGCAGGACCCTAAGAAGCATGCAGTAGCCGCGCTCAAATCATTGAACTTCTTTACGATGGCTGCCGGTGATTCGTACAACGACACCGCGATGCTGGGTGAAGCCCATGCCGGATTTTTCTTTCGCCCCCCCGACCATTTACCGAAGGAATTCCCTCGATTTCCTGTGACGCAGAACTATGGGGAACTTCAGGAGTGGTTTGCCAAGGCAGGTAGTTTCACATGAGGATGTGAGGGGATAACGGGCCTTAGGTTGGACCTAGACGCTGTGTAGGGCGCAGCCTAGAAGTTTATCCAGAGCTGAGCATAGGCCCAATCTTGCCCAACTGCACGGCGTCCCAAGTTGTGGGAAATATACGGACCAGGCCATAGGTGACCATAGCCAGCTTGAAAGGCGACCATGCCGCTCATGAAGAAATGAGTCCAGACGACATCGACTTCGTCGCCGATATGGGTCACGGTATTGTCCGGCCGTGAGAAGACGTAGATGCCCTGGCTGGCGCGATACCAGTTATCTCGGGCATTGGCCAGGTGCAGATTCGTATACCAGATTTCAATGTGATCGTTGGATGTGGGTCTGGCTTGGAAGTTGCCGGAAAAACTCATCATGTTCTTCCATGCCATGACGTCCATGTACCCCATGTGAATGTGATTGGTCGGAAAGAAGTTTTCAAACGTATTGGCGGTCTTACAATCACCATAGACAGCGTTTAATGTGCAATTCGCACGGCCGTCTCCGGAGGCATAGTCAAAATTGAACGCGATGCGAGGTTTTCCTGGCCAGTTGAAGGCGGTATAGCCGATCCAGTTTCTAGTCGCCCAGGCATTGATATGGAGACATTTCCCTTCGCCACCGGGATCACCGCACAAGCTGCTCGCACTCGGAGCGGTGTCACCCATCTGCCCAAATTGATAGACCACTTCGCTGGAGGCATCGAAATAGCCCTTCTTCATGGCCACTCGTCCCCCGATGGTATGGCGGGTTTGATTGCCGTGTTTCGGAGTGCCGAGACCCTGAGAAGAAATGTCTCCTCCACCCAGATTGTTCTTATAGTAGACATAGAAGGGTTCGATGAGAAACCCGGGGACCGTCTTGATCTGATTGTACAAGATGAAGAAGTCAGCATCACCGGCTGCATTTTTTGCCGGACTTGTCGGGCTGACTATTCCGTTGATGATGTTCGGGTTTCCACTGCCGAGAGGTGCCCCTTGTAGGAGGTCGGTTTCTGCCGTCCGAAACCAGCCGGCATGGGTATCCATGATGCTGTGGCTGTACTGCACCATGATGCCGTCAAAGGAGAAGCCGGTATTGGCCCAATCGAAGTGACCGAACAGACTCTGATCACCGAACACGACATATTGCCGGCCGGCCTTTAAGCCCAACCCCTGTACGCCGGCAAAGTTGCGGATCAACATGTAGCCGGCCCGTATACCGAGTGAACAGACGGGTCTTCCTCCCTGGCTTGGCGTAGAACCACAAGTATGAATTATGGGGTCGCCGTTATTTCCCGCGCCACCGGCACCGACCGGCGTACCGTTTCCCCCCCACGTCCGAGAATCAATGAATTCGAGGTAGAAATTGACATCGGGTGACAGATCGTAGCCGATGCCCAAACGGGTCATCTGTTGGACGAATTGATCATTGGCTTTTCCGGCAAGGTTGTTCACCGTGGCGCCGGCATTGACAATGTTGCAGTTTCCAGCAGCCCCGATGCCGCCACCGAAACAGACGTTGTTGCGGTATTCAGGCCGTACCCGGAGATCGGCGCGCATCCAAAGATTTTTGAGGTCGAAATTTCTGCCGATTTTAGGGTCGAACGGTTCATAGGCTTCTTTTTGCGGGATACCTCGTCCAATGACGATGGGATTGGTAATCCTTTCCCCTTCAGGCAATTGAAAGGCGCTCTGTGCTGGGCCGCAGACGGTCAATAGTCCGATGGCTGCCGTCATGGCCATGAGAAAGATTGTCTTCCAGCGTTTCCGAACCGTCGGTCTAGGAATCGTTCTTATCGTTCGTACAGTATTCATAGCCGGAACAAGAAACGAATCGACTCGCGCTGGTCAGTGAGCACGAGGAAAGAATGGACAATCAGATACCCGTCTGGACTAGAATCGTCAATGAGAGGGTTCGATAAGAGGGGGAAAATAGAGGGAAATCTATGTTGCCCGTATCCTCTTCCTGAAACCACCGCACTGATCATCTCGAGTTACACGTGATCCGACTTGCTAAGAGACGTTGAGGCCTCCTCCGGTTGTTTGCCAGCAGCAGTGATTTCTTCTTCGGCTTCTTTCATGGAAGCTTGAAAATCCTGTTCGACCATTTTGACTTCTTGCTGAATCATGTTGAGTTCAGGCTCCACTGACTTACGAAGATCGTCGGCCGTATCTTTCAAGCCTTTAATGGCCTTGCCGACTTGACGACCGACTTCTGGAAGTTGTTTCGGACCAAATAGAAGAAAGGCGATCACCAGAATGATTAAGATCTCGCTGGCTCCCAATCCAAACATGATTCAGGGTAGTAATGGTAATGCCGTCATTTTGCCGCTGTCCAGTCGTCACAACGCACTCAGGCCCTTTAGCCTTGTTTCACCTGGCCCGGTTGCGGTGCTTGTTGGGTGGGCGATGGTGTGGCTTGTGATCGGTCGTTGGCCTGATTCGCCGAGGCGGCCTGCGGCTGGGCCTGCTGAGGCTGTTCGGCCGGCGGTGTCACGTCAATGGCATCGGCCTCGTGCACGGACTTCTTGAAGCCCTTGATGGCTTTTCCGAGGCCTTCTCCCAATTGGGGCAGTTTACCGGCGCCGAATATGATCAAGACAATGATCAAAATCAGCAATAATTCCATCCACCCAAACGAACCGAACATCTTAACCTCAGCTGAATGCGATAAGTACGGATTGCGACTGACTACTGACTATGGGGCCGAAACGGAGGCATTGTTCTCCATCGGTCCAGCTGGTGCGAAGGCTATAGGAAGATCACAGGACAAGTCAAGAAGAAGGAGGTGTCCACGGCGTCAGAACGGTTGAATAATTCCGCCTCCGAGCACATGGTCGCCTTCGTAGAAGACGGCGGATTGGCCCGGACTTAATGCCCGTTGAGGGTCTCGGAACTGAACGCGGATGGTTGAGGAGGTCAATGGCGACAGAATGGCAAGTGTCGGAGGTGTAGCGTAGCGGACTTTGACCAGAACTTCGGTCGGACCCTCCAAGAGGTGAGACGCAAAGAGATTGAGATCGCTCACCGTACACTCTTGTCTGTGCAGAGATTGCTCGGGGCCGAGGATGACGGTATTGGATGCCGGGTGCACTTGTTGAACGTAGAGCCGGCGTCCTGTGGCAACGCCAAGACCTCGGCGTTGGCCTGGTGTGTAGAACGCAATGCCGTCGTGTTGGCCCAGGGGCTTCCCTGTTTCATCGATAAAGAGGCCGGGTCTCTTAGCTTCCGGAGCTGTCTGCTCGATGAACGTACGGTAGTCTTCTTGAGTGACAAAGCAGATCTCCTGACTTTCCTTCAGCTCATCGGCCGGGAGACCTAAGGCCTCGGCTTCTCTCCAGACATCGGATTTGAGCATGTTACCTAGAGGGAAGAGGAGTCTGGGTAGCCAATGAGGGTTGAGGCGATAGAGAAAGTAGGTTTGATCTTTGCGCTCGTCTGTGGCTCTCGCAAGGACGGGGATGCCCTGATTGATCTGGAGACGTGCGTAGTGTCCGGTCGCTACGTAAGTGAATCCTCGCGTGCCCGCGAGGTCCATGAGGCTCCGAAGTTTCACTCTTTCGTTACAGCGGACACAGGGATTGGGTGTCGTGCCGGTGGTATAGCTTTGGAGAAAATCGTCAATGACTCCTTTCCGAAAGGTGTCACGTGTATCGATCACTTCGTGAGAGATGTTGAGAACTTTGGCGACGTGCTTGGCGATCCCGATCTTACAACATCCCCGTTCTTGCCACTTTTTCGAGGCTGATACGGTTTCGTCCTCGTGTTCCCATACCTGGAGGGTAATGCCGTGGACCTTGTAGCCCTGGCGAACGAGCAGTGCGGCGGCAACAGAGCTATCAACTCCGCCGCTCATACCGAGAAGGACGGTTGGGTGAGTCATCGTGGGTAGTATTGTACCGGGAAGATTCGATAAAGGGCTAGCCCAACTTCCGCAGTTCGTTCACCGTGGAGTCTTTTTTGGCCCGCGGCGTT
>JBBIKN010000103.1:0-12104 GCA_037445435.1 Nitrospira sp.
GCTTGTCCGGCAAGCTGGCGAGATGGACTGGGAACTCGCCGTTCTTGACATCGATCACGTAGCGCCGCAACGCTTCACTGACCACGGGAAACGCCATCGTCTCCCACGGAATGTCGGATAGAGGAAACAGGCGAACGTCCAAGCTTTCAGGTCCCGCCTGGAACACCGGCGTCTTCATTCGACCCCGAAACACCAGATAGACCTGTCCGATATTGGGAAGACTCAGCACGGCATAGAGTCCGGTAATGGCGACCTCGGCCTGGGCCTCTTCCAGTGTTTCGCGAACCGCCGCTTCTTCCGTACTTTCTCCGAGCTCCATAAATCCTGCCGGAAACGTCCAGAGTCCTAGGCGAGGTTCGATGGCGCGACGGCACAACAGCACTTGATCTTCCCATTCCGGAATACAGCCCGCGACGATTTTAGGATTGTGATAATGAATGCGCTCGCACTGATCGCACACGTGCCTGGGCAAAGTGTCCCCGAGAGGAACTTTGTGCGTGACCGTTGCGCCGCAGTGGCTGCAATAGTTCATGAGACCATGCATCGGGGTACTCGAGGGATACAACACGGATAGCACAAAACGCGTTGCTTTGCACGCCGAGCCAAGCCTCGGGCCAACGCCATGGCCTTGAAAACGCGCGGTATGTCAGAGAGTCAAGAGACGAACAGAAGTCGCAAAGAACCTCTCAAGATCGCTGGCATACAGCGATCTGTTCCTCTTTCCATACTGGTGATGATCGCTTACTCCAAATCGCTTCACTTGACTTCCGCGCAGAGGGACCTATCAGGTTGTTATAATGTTTTGAAACCCTGAACAAGGATGGACTCCCATGGAAGATAATGTGTTTTCAACCTTGCCGATACTCCCCGTCAAACGGACAGTGTTGTTCCCCGGGGTGATGATGCCGCTGACCATCGGGCGGGCGCGGTCCATCGCCGCCGTCAACGCCGCCATGAAGACCGAAGAAAAGACCATCGTCGTCGTCGCACAGCGAGATCCCCAGACCGAAGAGCCGACACTCGCCGATGTGTATTCTATCGGCACGAAGGCGATCGTCAAGCAAATCGTCCAGTCGTCTGAGGGAACGATTCACGCGCTGGTTCAAGGGCTGGATCGCGTCGTCCTCCTGAAAGAAGAACAGTCTACTCCCTACCCCATCGTGCGTATCCGTTCTTTGGGACGCCCGACGGACGACGGACCGGAAGTCCAAGCACTTCATCGAGCCATTCAAGAACTGGTGTCCGACTTGCCTAAACTGATCCAAGCTCCCGGCATTCAGGAAATTGGCGCGGTGCTGAGTGATGAGGATGATTCCGTGGCGCTGGCGTACCGTATCGCGTCGCTCGTCAATCTTGACGTGGTGGAAGAGCAGCGCTTACTCGAAAGCTCTTCGACGCTGGACCTTTTGCGCAGCCTCTACGCCGCGCTCTCCAAGGAAATTCAAATACTGCAATTACGAGAAAAAATCGCCAAGGATGCGCAGACCAAAATCGGCAAGAGTCAACGAGAGTACATCTTGCGCGAACAACTGAAGGCCATTCAGGACGAGTTAGGCGAAGGCCAGGATGAGGAGAACGAGGTTGCGCGATTGAAGAAGCAAATTGCCGAAGCCGACTTACCGGAGCATGTTCGAAAGGAAGTCGAGCGAGAAGTCACGAGGTTGGGAAAAGTGCCGCCGACGTCACCCGACCATCAAGTGCTTCGGACCTATCTCGAACTGGTCCTCGAACTACCCTGGAAGAAGGCGTCCAAAGAACATCTGGATCTCAGAACGGTTCGTCAAGTGTTGGAGGAAGACCATTACGGAATCAAAGAAGTGAAAGAGCGCATCGTTGAACATCTGGCGGTTTTGAAGCTCAACCCGACGGCAAAGGCGCCGATTCTCTGTCTCGTAGGTCCTCCCGGCGTCGGCAAAACAAGCTTAGGCCAATCGATCGCAAGGGCCATGGGCCGGACGTTCGAACGTTTCAGCCTGGGCGGCGTCCATGACGAAGCCGAGCTGCGCGGCCATCGCCGCACCTACGTCGGTGCGTTACCAGGTCGCATCATTCAAGCTATGCGCCGGGCCGGCGTGAACAATCCGGTCTTGATGCTGGACGAAGTCGACAAGATGGGGCGTGACTTCCGCGGCGATCCGGCTGCCGCGCTGTTGGAGATTCTCGATCCAGCGCAGAATCATACATTCCGTGACCATTATTTGGATCTCCCGTTCGATCTGTCGAAGGTGTTCTTTATCACCACGGCCAACACCCTCGACACCATCAGTCAACCATTGTTGGATCGGATGGAAGTGATTCGCCTTCAAGGCTACAGCGAGCGCGAGAAAGCGGAAATTGCCCGCCGCTATTTATGGCCAAGACGTCTCAAGGAGGCAGGTATCGCCGAACCTCAAGTGGTACTGTCTGACGAAGTGCTGAATCTCGTTATTTCCCGCTACACCCGTGAGGCCGGGGTACGGCAGCTCGAGCAGATGCTGGGACGGTTGACGAGAAAAGTCGCATTGACGTTTGCAGACCTTCCTGAAGGGCAAGAGCGACAACCTGTGACCATTCAGCCCGACATCCTTGGTGAGTGGTTGGGTTCCGAACGGTTCATGCCGGAGGAGGCCCGGAAGAATCTGCCTCCCGGCGTCGCAACCGGCCTCGCCTGGACCCCGACAGGAGGCGATGTGCTCTATGTCGAAACCACCTTGCTCCCCGGCAGTCATGAGCTGGCCCTGACGGGTCAGTTGGGCGACGTGATGCAAGAGTCCGCACGTGCGGCCAGGAGCTATCTCTGGTCGCATGCCGAGAGCATGGGTTTGGACATCTCGCGTTTCAAGCGAAACGGGGTCCACATCCACGTGCCTTCCGGAGCCATTCCGAAGGACGGCCCATCGGCCGGCATCACCATGGCAACCGCCTTAGCTTCCGCTTACGTGGGCAAAGCGGTGCGGAGCGACACGGCTATGACAGGGGAAATCAGCTTGAGTGGGCTCGTCTTACCAGTGGGTGGCATCAAAGAAAAGATGCTGGCGGCGCATCGTGCGGGCATCAAACGGATCATTCTGCCGAAAGCCAACGAGAGAGATCTTAAGGAAGTCCCGCAAGAAGTGCGCGATGAGCTGACCTTCATTTTGGTGGAACGGATTGAAGATGTGCTGCCGGCGGCCTTCAATCCTGACGGGCACTACGGCCCCGCCGTGGGCGGCAGTGAACCTGTAACGGCGTCAAGCGCCGCGGACGGAGACATCTAGTCGGTACAAAAGGCACGCACAATCTGCGCCGTGTTGAACAGGAGTGTGTGCCGACGTGTATAGACGGCATGGCCATAGTAATGGCCGCGGGGATTGGTCGAACCGGTGCTGTCTTTGTAATCGACAAGGAGACAGCGCCCTTCGCTCGGGATACGCACGGCTCGTCTCGCACATTCCAGCCACCGTTCGAATCCATCGTACGGCTCGACCATCTCCCAAATCCTCTTGTTCATTGCCTTGCCCTGTTCGGTCTGAGGGACAGCATCGCTTCCCGCAACCGCTAACTCCTGAACATAATCTCCGCCCCAGGCCATCGGCATCTCCATGGTAATTTGAGGCAACTCCATCTTTGCCAGCCAACTCTTTCCATCCGTCCGCAAGTTCCGGTGATTCACCACGTGCAGCAGTTTCCCGATACCGGACGGATCCCACCCATAGCGGACCGGCGTGCCGAAGGTCACCATGTCGAGCACGACTCCGTTAAGGGGCGACGCCGTCGCCAGCACGGACTCCACGAGTTTGACCGTGCCGATGAGTTTGGTTTGATTCGTCTGATCGGCATAGTTGGTGAGGATCTCGAGGAACCTTGGTCGACCGGTGATCGGGCTTGGACAGAGAAGATTCGACACGAGCGCCAGAATCAGGCCGGCTTGTCCATGAGCCTGCAGAAGAAGTCGGTGTCCCTTTCTTAAATTCTGGAGTCGACAGAGCTTGTGTAGTTCGGCAAGCAGGGACACGGCGGCAAGTGCCCGCCCTAGATGGTGGTGCTCTGATGGCCAGAGCAGTCTGACGCAGAAGATCGGCTGAGCCAGGTTCTTATTGATAGCCGTCTTGAACGATTGAACGTAGGCCTCAGTATAATTACCCGCGTCCCCGATCTGTTGGTCCAAAAGATTTTTCGTCACATCATCGTCTTGGAGTGGCGGCTTCACCCCCCCAGGCAGTAACGGAATCCCGTTGCTCTCCTCCCGCATGGCAGCAAGCAAGGCGTCGAGTCCCGGTACGCCCCGTGAGTACCCTCGTTTGAGCCCGCCCATCTCGTCCAACCGCTGCGTACCGAAGATGTCGGTACCATGGAGCGAACCATGAAGAAAGACGACGCAGGCGACGCCGGCCTGAGACAGACGTACCCCACATGTGGCCATCGCCTCGACCCATGCCGGCGAATCGGGAGATGCGACATCTGTCAGCTCGGCAAAACTCAACCGCTCCCCCGGGTTCTTCCGCGACAGCTCGTCGTGCTGAAAATTATTCTCAATCGGCATAGAGAGCCTTCTCTTACCCGAAACGGAGTTGGAGGGCAATGGAGTGGATGCAGCGGTCAGTCACCCCAAAGCCACGATCCATGACTGTTGTTCGTGTTGGAGCGAAGCTATCATGGTCTTTGGGTAATCCAAGAAATTTGACGCCACACCGCTCATCAGAGACCAGCGGATGCTTGCGTTGCGGTCAGGAGAGAGTGCGGTCGTTACCGCAGATGCGGCGATCGTTCCTACTCCCGCAGCTGGCAGACCCTCAACGCTTCTCCGGTGCGTTACGGAGTACCCGCCGGAGTGAGTTCTGGAGCGTCCGCGGACGGCTTTGAAGCAAAGGCCCGCTTCGGCATGACCGCCATGGCAGTGCAGACCTTATTCTCTTCGTCGATCCGGCGGTCGACGATCTCCACATCGTGCAAATATTCCTGAACGATCTCTTCGCGAGTCAGCTCGATATCCTGTTCGCTCTCCCGCCCCGATCGCTCGCGGACACGATCGATCATATGCTCCTTGACCAACACGCGGATTTGCTTAGCCAAATCCGTCCGAGCCGATAGCTCCGACACTCGCTGACAGACGACCTTGCCTTTGGTTAAATCGCCCTGGCCCTTGCCGATCCAATATTGATCTGAAGAAAAGGCAACGTTGTCGGTCGTAGCGGCTTGCAGAGAGAGGAGAAACCATCCATTGCCGATCCAGAATCCGACGGCGAGGATGACGAGTCTGACTTTTTTATTCAACGTCGTTCCTCCCCCCTTTTTTTAATGACCGAACTGGGACGGCCTCGTCGGAGTCCGATGGATCATTTCGTTGAGCGTGCGGGGGGCACTTGACGAGCCAGGCGGTGGAACAAGCTCATGCCTTGGCATCTGAGGTTTCATGTTTCCTGGCGCAGGCGGCTGCCTAGGACCCAGCGGCTGTCGGTTGGCGATGATCTGTTGCGCAACAGCAATGTGCGGGTTGGTCGGAGCGAGACCACTCGCACTATTCAACAGAGCCTGGGGAAACCCGAGCGGCGACACGAGCACCCAATTCGTCCAGGCTTGCGACACCATGGCGTTGGACTGCACCCGATTGAGGATTTCTTTTCGTTTTTGCGCGGCTTGCTGAACCTGATCCGGCGTCGCTGCGTTGCCGAGAGCCTGATTGGCAGCCTTAAGTTCTTCCTGCAGCTGTTCATTTTCTTGCTTCAGCGCAACCAATTGTACGCGAGCATCCTCGTTTTCTCGAAGAGCGGCAATCGCTCGTGCCACTTCGTCCGTATCCATTTGCGCGAGAAGATCCACGTTCACGACGACGACGTCACCATCGAGAGTTGTGGTGATCTGTTGATTGAGCACCAGCACCAACCCAGCGGTATAGGTCCGGATTTCATCTTTGGTGACATCCATATCGTGAACGACGGTGACGCCTTCCAGATAGGTGGCAACCTGTTCGAGTGCGTTCCGTTTGGCAAGCTCGGTGGCCAGTCTGATGGCATCTTCCCTGGTATCGCGGTCCCCCATGCGATGCTCACCTTGAGCATTGACCACCCTGATATCAGCCAGCGCAGGGGTGACGATCATGCACGCTGCGAACGCGAGTAAACGAGCAATGGATCGATACGATGTATAGAAAGGCAGGAACACCGGAAGAGGCACGTGAAGGGATAATCGACCGGGCATCGCCTCCTCCTGAGCGCGGGTGGCAACACTTTGCGATTTTAGCATAGCACCCGACAGGTAGTTCCGCCAGCAATCACCCCGTGCCTCCCCCACCTTGCCTTCCTGAAAATTTGCATGTTAGGGTACCGCTCTTACTTGTCGGATACATGCGCGGGTGATACGTCGTCATGACACATCTTTCACGATATGTTCGCTCGGTCCTTATCGGCCTCCTGACCATCTTGCTTGAAACCGGCGTTCCTCCAGTCGAGGCAGCTCCCTCGCTTGGGAAGGAAACTGCTTCCTCCGGTTCCGGGACGGAACATGTCATCCTGTTTGTCCTAGAGGGATTCAGCCAAGAGTCTCTCAAGGGCGGCACGATGCCGGTGCTAAGTAAGGTCATCAAGGAAGGGGCGGTGACCTGGTCCGCGAGCGGAGTCAAGCCGGCCCTCCGATTGCCTACCATGGCCTCCCTGGTGACTGGCATGCCGGTGGAGAAACATGGGATCACCTGGAATTTCTTCGAATTCAGCCGAGGCTACCCTCGCCATCCCAGCCTCTTCGACTACCTGGATTTAAGCGGCGGCCGCGACAGTGCCATCTTTTATATGGATGAGTCCCTGTATCAGCTCGCCAAACCGGAACCCTACACCGACTATCAACTCTGCGGGGCATTGCGGCCCGAGTGCGGCTCTCAGAAACTCGTCGCCTACATTCAGCAGTATCTTCAAAAGGCGACCAGCGGACATGGATACGGCCATGCGATTCTCTCCTTGCCTCATTTGCTGGTGGTTCACCTTCCGGAAGCAGGGCGGGCCGGCGTGACCCACGGCTGGAACTCGAAAGAGTATCGGGAAGCGTTACGAACGGTCGATGGCGCAATGAAATCTGTCCTGGACCTCTTCAAGGAATACTCGCTCCTAGACCGCACCGCCGTCGTCGTGACCGCCCTCAGCGGAAAAGGGACCGACCTCGGCGCTGAGACGCCGACGACTGATTCACCGGTCGTTCCCTGGATCGTCTCGGGAGCCGGCATCAAGCAAGGCCAACTCATTCGTCAGCCGGTGTCGATCATCGATACCGGGGCCACCGTGATGAGGATTCTGGGGCTGGAGACTCACACAGAATGGGAGAGTAAGGCAGTGGAAGAAATCTTCCAAACCGCCGCGGCCACCCCAACCGGACAGCCCCTCAAGAAACGCTAATCATCCATGCGTTCCATTGCCCTCAGACGACGTTGCTCTCTCCTGATAGCTGGTTGCGCGCTGATAAGTCTGCCGGCCATGACAGGCCCCGACGAAGGATTCGCGGGAAACCCGCCGGCCGCTCATCTAAGAGAACACAGCATTACCATCGATGCAACGAAGCTGGTTCCCGCCTCCTGGTGGCAAGTACCTGGCGTGACGCCGTCGATCTGGAATTCCGACCCCGAATCCCTCGATGCGCCCAAGACATCCGAGCTTCGGGAACTGCGGTTGAAACCGGGTAAGTACAAGTTCATCAGCTTTACGTTTGATTTTCCCTTTACGGTGAAGCTTGACGGCACTCTCGACTTTTCAACATCCTTGGATCAATGTGTCCAAGGCCGCGGAACGCAGACGTTGGTGGTGTCGTGCAAACGCATGTACCCTCACGGCGGACAGCCCGACCCGTACTACGAGCAGGCCCCTAACCATGGCTGACGTACTCGAAGATCTCTTAGAAGCGCTTGAAGATGTGGACGATGCCACCCGCGAGGAGGCGGCAAAGACCCTTGCGGACCTGGGTGATCCCGCTACATTGGATGCGCTGATCGCCGCATGCAGCGACGACTTCTGGTCCGTTCGGGCGTACGCCGGCTGCGGCCTCGCCAAAATCGGCGGTCCGAAAGCGATCGAAGCCCTGATCGGCCTGTTCAACGATTCCATCATGGAAGTCCGCGATCAGGCGGTCGAAGCCATGGCAAAGATGGGTCCGGTCGTGCTCGATCGCCTCGTGACTGCCCTGAAAGACGAACGGTGGCGCGTGCGGGAACACGCCGCCAAGACGGCCGGCAAGATCAAGGACGCAAGAGCCGTCGACGCGCTGATCGGCGCCTGTCGCGATCGCGACGGTGCCGTTAAGAGTGCTGCTGCCGAAGCGCTGGGCAGAATCGCCGACCCGAAGGCCGTTCCGGCACTGGTCAAACTGTTCCGAGATTCTTCCAAGATCGTGCGTGAAACAGCGGGAACCGCGCTGGTTTACATCGGTAATGCGTCCGTCGATCCGCTGATCGAAGGTCTGAGGGACAAAGACTTTGTGGTTCGCTGTCACGCCGCCCGCGCGCTGGGTGGCATGACGACGGACTATCAAATCGGGAGGACTTGGGTGCGGGACGCCAAGGTCGTCGACGCACTCATTGCCGCACTGAAAGATTCCGATCGAGCTGTTCGTGAGGATGCCACCATCGCGCTCGGCATGATCGGCGATTCACGGGCGATCGACGCACTGATCGAGGCGATGAAAGACGGAGCCGTGAAACGACACGCCATTGCCGCCCTCGGGATGATCGGCGATTCACGGGCACTGCCCGCCGTATTGGACGCGTTAAAAGGAAAGGGAATCAAGCAAGAAGGCTCGCCGACGCCTGGGTGCATCGTCAGCGAAGATGCGTTCATCAAGGAAGCGGCAGCCACTGCTCTGGGACAATTTCGGGATCCCCGTGTCATTCCGGATTTGATCATGTTGCTGAAGGACGGCGTACTGCGCGAAAAGGCCGCGTCCGCGCTGACCGTCATCGGCGATGCCGCCATCGAACCGCTGATCGCCTTCCTCTACGATCCAAAGGCCTCCGAGGTCGAGGCCGAAAAAGAACGGGTGCTCTCCTATGCCTCTGTGCGGCTCACGGCAAAAGATGCCTTGAAGCAGATCACGCTCGAAACGTTGGAAAAACTTGGCTGGACGCCGCCTGACGAAGAGATAGAGATCAGCTCCAGCCAGGCGGACAATCTGCGCATCGATCGGCCACTCGGTCAAACCGGACGGTTTGGCCCATCCGGCGACACAGTGTGACGCACCCGCAACGGCTTGACCCCACAGCCCATGAATGGGCCACGCAAGAACGGCTCATCCTGTTCGACGGGGTCTGCAACTGGTGCAACGCCTGGGTCACGTTTACCCGCACTCGTGATCCCCACGGTAAATTCAAATTCGGCACGCTGCAATCGGAACCTGCGCAACAGATCCTGAAAGACCTCCGGCTTCCCAGCGACGACTTTGAGACCTTTCTCCTTCTGGAACAGGGCCGTGTCTTCACCAAGTCAACTGCGGCACTAAGAATTCTGAGGCAGCTATCCGGCCTCTGGCCGTTGTTCTATCTGGGCATCGTGATTCCACGCCCCCTCCGTGACGCCATCTATGATTACGTCGCGCGCCGCCGCTACCGATGGATGGGGAAAGCCAACACCTGCCGCGTGCCGAGCCCAGCCGAACGCGACCGGTTCGTATGAGCAATCTGGATCCGATCAGTTCTCCGAATGGGTAGATTCCGGCCCAAGACCAAGGCTGAAGACAAGGGGAGAAGACCTGTGACCCACAGCACCAATACGAGGGACAGGAAGCTCGGCTAGCGATCGATACCCATCAATGACTGATCGTTGCGGAGGATTCCTGCGGTGGTCAGCGGCTGAACGAAATTCCAGACCCGGACGTCCGTTGTGGGCCGCAAGCAACTCCATGAACCGACACTCCGACCGTTCTCCATCGTGCCATTGAACGGCCCCGCGGCTCACCGGCGACCGAAAGCAAGCGACGATTGATGTAGGGCGTCCAGGTTGAGCGCAGGATTAGATTTCAATTGCATGGCTGTGCGCCCGCAAATTTAGTTCGCTTTAAGATTTCAAAGGGCTCTGTTGTTCCCGACACACTCCCTCCGTCCTTCAGAAGTGCAAAATCCGCAACATGTAACATCTGGATCGGTAAAACCCAACGGTAGTGGCCATAAATTTGATTGGTTTTTATTAGATAGAAGTCATCTACCGTGTGCTCATCGGTAGCTCCGATGAAAGATACACCGGGGAGAATGCGAAATGGGGCGGTCCTGGTAATGGAAAGAACTTCACCGCGGTGAGCGGCCAGCCAAATTTTTTCATCGCTATTTCCATCGGAATAAATTTTCGGGCTTGGGTTAAATGCCCATGCCTCATTGACATCCCCTGATGTCTTAGGGTTCTTTGTTACATGTACAGCAAGTGCACCGCCGAGTGAGTATCCAGTAACCGTAAGCGGAATGCTTGCGTAACGAGATATGGCTTTAACCCTTTTGACATAGTCCACAGCCTGTTGATATTGCGTAGCGCTAAGCGGAGAGAAGTTCTGTATCCAGTCTTTTGGGTCGTTAGATCCGGCAAACGCAATCACTACTTCGTGGGGCACTTGTGATTTGTTGTCTTCAAACAGCTCAAAGGTAGTTGCCTCAAATCCAGTAGCCTTGTCATTTACATACAGACCGTCAATCCCGTGAAGACGATCAAGTGGGGCGAAATAGTGCTCTCGACCTTCTTTGTTATCTTTTTGAAGAATTAAGGCTCCTGCAAGAGCATAGATATAGCCTCGCTTTGATGCGGTTAGGTATTTTGGGTGAAAGTCTCCATCTTTTACTACGCGCTCCGCTCCCCATATCTTCCCGCATTCGTATTTTGGGTAATCGATACTGGTGCATCCTCCGAGAGTGAGAACGCTCACAAGTAAGATATTTAGCCATCTCTGATTCATGCTGCCTCCTGAAATCTAACGGCCCCGCGGCTCACCGGCAGATGCGGAGCAACCGGAGGTTGTGCAGCGGCTGTCCGGTGCAGCCGCTGGTTCGGGACGCGCTTCGCGTCACGAACCACGAGCGCCAGCCGCGGGGCCGTTCGGGTGACGCGAAGCGTCGCCCGAACGCGCCGATGAGCGGCGTTGGAGTGCGAAGCACGGAAACGTCCGCTCGATTGGCTTGTTATGCGTTTCCGCCAGCATCATCCTTCTTCGATACAGCGACGGGCAGTGAGCGCTTCCCATCAAGAAGTTGTTGTATCGCATCTCTCAGCTCCTTCTGTTCCGCTAACGCCTCGTCACTTACAGGAAAACTTGTTACCTGCATCTTGAGATCGGCGTCACCGTACAACAGGCGTAAGAGACCTCGGCGGATGAGCATGTTTTCGTCTTCGAGCCGGCCATGTGCTTCTGGCGCGTAAATACCCTTCTTGACGTGAACGTCGTCGAATTCATAGCCAAGTGCATGCCCCATAGCCAAGAGTAGTGCCGTCAAGAGATCGACGCGGCGCTCGCCCCATACAGCCTGCCGCTTTTCATCCTCTTTCGGATAACTGCCAAGGTGGTCGAGGTAGGTCTTCCAGGCGGCAGTTACTGGGCGATAGCGTGTTCCTCGAAACTCAAGATCGATCATGTTCAAGGCCTGCACATGCTCTGGCGAGACAGTAGCCGCTCTCGTGGCCATGAGAGTCTTGAATATCCATAGCTTCCGCGCCCTGTCTTCGCGGAACAGTTCAAGCCATTTCTGAACCTGTACGGCGACGACTGGCGCGAGGAGAACCGCGATGATCGTCAATACCTCAGCGAGTTTCATCGGTGTCGGATACCTCCGGTTCGAAACGCATAACTATGTTTAGGCCGATCCGCCTAAGAGCGGAATCAGCCGGTTCCTACCCGTATAACACGCCGCTACGGTTCGCGCACAATAGGCCATAACTGTTGTCGTTTCAATACGTTGCGCCTGCCGGGTGAGTTATCCCGGATTCTTATGCGGATCGGCCTAACATGCTTCCCGTATAGGGGTCACATTCCACCCAGCGGACTGCGGGGACCGGACGGCTCTCGATGAACCACATGGGGAGGGGAAAGGGGGCAGGCTCACTCTTGTCTCATTTTCCCATCCGTGTGTCCTTTTGCCCTTCCAAAGACTTCACGTTACTTCCGCACCGCAATACCGTGAACATCGGCGGTTTCCCTTC
>JBBIKN010000104.1:0-12077 GCA_037445435.1 Nitrospira sp.
GTGCCTCGGCACACGGGAAGGCGCAGAGATAACGACGAGCCGCAAGTCAGGAGACCCAACTGCCGGGATTATCGATGCCCTTCGAGTCAAAGGGAGGTTTCCATGAGTCGGGTTCGTCCGTGTTTGCCTTGCGGGTTTCTCGTTTTCCTATTCAGCCTATTTTCTCCTCTGTTGTCTGCATTTGCGCAGGATATCGCGATGGCCGATCAGTCGGAGGTGATTGAGGCTCCCGACGTGGTAGTGAGCGCGACCAAGACCCCCATTCCAGCCAAACAGGTCACCAGCGCTGTGGAAGTGATTACCGGCGAAGAGATGCAACAGCGAAAAACTAGAACTGTTGCGGAAGCGCTTCGGTGGGCGTCGGGGCTTGCTGTCTTTCAAAGTGGGGGACTTGGAACGGCGGTCGATGTACGAATGCGTGGTGGAACGCCGGAGCAGACGCTCGTCTTGATCGATGGCGCGATCGTCAATAGTGCAACCATTGGGACCTACGATTTTGCCCATTTGACGTCGGACAATATCGAGCGGATTGAGATTCTGCGTGGGAGCCAGAGCATGCTCTGGGGATCGGATGCGATGGGTGGTGTGATCAATATCACGACAAAGCGCGGACGAGACAAACCCAATGTGTCCGCATTCGCCGAATACGGATCATTCAACACGATTCGAGAGGGAGGCGGCCTTTCCGGAAAGAAAGGACCCATTGATTTTTCTGGCTCGATCACTCGTTTGGACACGGCCGGCTTTTCGGCGATCAACTATCGCCGCGGCGCGGCTGAGCGAGATGGATACCACAATTGGCAAGGTTCGCTTCGCCTAGGTGCGGACCTTCCGAAGGATGGACGGCTCGACTTTAGTTTCCGGTGGCTGGACGGCATCGTCCATTTCGATGGGTTTGCGTTTAATCCGGTCACATTCGCTTCCGATCCGGCAGACGTGTTTGGTGCACGATCACGAAGTACCCAGTACGTCTTCGCAGGTAACTACGCGCAACCGATTACCGCCTGGTGGTCGCAAAAACTGACCTTATCACGGGCGACGGACAATCTTGTGAGTGATGGGGGAGCAGTGGAACGGAATCTCGTGACCGGAACCACGGGACTTGTAGGGTTTCCGTTCAGGTCTCAAATTGAAACAACGAGCAATCGAATTGAATGGCAGCACAACTTTCAAGTCGGCAAGCCGCTGTTGTTGTCGGCTGGGTATCAATTTCGTGAGCAAAAAGGCGACAATCGCGACTTGCTGACAAACACAACGACGTTCGAGAACAAAGCCCTCAGCAGCCATGCCGGGTTTGGAGAAGCCCAGTTGAATCTCTGGGATCGCGTGTTTGGCACGGCCGGAATTCGTCAGGATGAGTACAACGTGTTTGGAGGCGCCACAACGTATCGTGTGACCGGTGGGTACCTGCATCAGGAAACCGGCACGAAGCTGCGAGGCAGCTATTCCACCGGTTTCCGGGCACCCACTATCAATCAGTTGTTTTTCCCTGGGTTCGGCAACCCGAATTTGCAGCCGGAAAAAAGTCAAGCTTTGGATGCCGCGATTGAACAGGGGTTGCCGGGTGATCGTGGCAGCATCAGCATCGGCTATTTTTGGACGCGTTACCGCAATCTGATCTTGTCGGTTTTCGATCCAGCCGTTTGTACGGCTCCTGGCTCGTTCGGGTTTTGCGCGCAGAATGTCGGCTTGGCCAGGGCAGAAGGTGTGGAAGTCACCACGAAGTTAAAACTCTATCGTGATGGGCGCTGGATCAAAAACTTGGATTTGCACATCCAGTATACCTACGCAGCGACACGGGATATCAGTAGTGGATCGGACTCACGCCTTCCCAAATGGCCCCTCCATCAGATTTCGACCGTCATCAGCTATCAACCGGTGGAAGGATTGCTGGCCAACCTGGAGGGACGATATGTCGGAGAACGGTTCGGCAACGTCGGAAATAGTAACGCGACTCCGTCGTTTGTCGTCTGGAATTTCTCCGCGAGCTATGACGTGACGAAGTACATGCAGGCTTATCTCCGTCTTGACAACATCTTCAACGAGAAATACGAAGAGACCTTGTTTTTCGGCACACCGATCCGCTCAATCTTCGGAGGAGTGCGGTTCAATTATGATTTGCCTCTCTAAGGTTGCATGAAACAGTTTCCACGATTGGTCATTGCCGGCACGCACAGCGGTGTGGGGAAGACGACGGCGACCTTGGCGATTATGGCGGCCTTACGTGAGCAAGGCCGCCGGGTCCAACCGTTTAAAGCCGGACCCGACTTTATCGATCCGAGCCATCATCAAGAGGCCAGCGGCCGCTCGTCTCGCAATCTCGACGGGTGGATGCTGAGAACGGATGTGAATCGTTCAATCTTTGCTCACGCCGCTGCTGATGCAGACATTTCTATCATCGAAGGCATGATGGGCCTGTTCGACGGCAGTTCGCCGGTGCATGATGTCGGCAGCACGGCTGAACTGGCGAAGCAGTTGAGTGCCCCGGTGCTGCTCGTTGTCGACGGAAGCGCCATGGCCCGTTCTGCCGCAGCTATGGTGGCGGGCTATGCGCGATTCGATCCTGCACTACGTGTGGCAGGAGTCTTGTTTAATCGGGTTACGAGTGACGGCCACTACCAGATGCTAAAAGCGGCGGTGGAGCAAGAGGCCGATGTCACTTCTGTCGGGTACTTGCGTCCGGATCCTGCCATGGCTATTCCCGATCGGTATCTCGGGCTGGTCATGGCAATGGAGCAGGGTGGAGGTCAGCTTTACCGGCGGTTGGCGAAGGCCGCACTGCAAACGGTCGATTTGGATCGTATCGAGGGACTCGCCCATGCGTGCAGGGCGTTGCCGGAAACCGTATACCCGTCGGTGATAACGGACCGGGACCGTATGGTGCGAATCGGCGTGGCGCAGGATCAGGCATTTTGTTTTTACTATCCGGACAATCTGGAATTGTTGGAAGCCGCCGGTGCCGAAATCGTGAAGTTCTCTCCGTTGAACGACCACGTATTGCCGGCCGTCGAGATGCTGTATCTTGGCGGTGGGTATCCGGAATTGCATGGTGCGGCGCTGGCCAAGAACGTTGCCATACGGGCAACCATCAAGCGGTTTGCCGATCAAGGCGGCATGATCTATGCGGAGTGTGGCGGGCTCATGTATCTCACGGAGTCCATCCGTGATTGTGACGGGCATTCACATGATATGGTCGGAATCTTTCCAGCGGAAGCGGTTATGAAGAAGGCGGGCCTCACGCTAGGATACAGAACAGTGGAGTGTTCACGCCGCTGCATCCTTGGTGACATTGGTGCCTCGGCACGAGGTCATGAGTTCCATTATTCCACATTGGTTGCAAGGGGGCCGCTGCAGTATGCCTGCGCACTGCGTGATGCTGAAGGTCTCTCGAAAGGACAGGATGGACTCATGAAGGGCAACGTGCTGGCACTCTATACCCATCTACACTTTGCCAGCCAGCCGGAAATGGCAGCATCGCTGGTTGAGTCGGCACGTCGTGCCGCCAGTCATGTACCGGTATCGGCTTGGGACTTGCCGGGAGCGGGACATTGAGAGGACCGGTTCAAAAAACCTGCGAGCGCTGCGGTCACGTCTTCGAGTGTGGCGGATACCAGTGCTGGTGCGGCAAGATGGGGATTACCGAACCTCAGATGGATTGGATTGCAGCGCGGTATAAGGATTGTCTCTGTTCCTGCTGTTTGGGAAACATCGCAGCCGATGAGCTGGGGCCTCGGTCCGATTCAACAGGCGACGGACAGGACAACCGAGCGAGGCAATGATGCAGGCCCATGGTCGATTTTCGGACACTGAGCGCGAAGCCGTTTATCGCGCGATATTTGAACGGCGGGATGTCCGGCGTAATTTTCTGCCGACGCCGATTCCGGATGCGGTGATGATGCGGCTGCTGACGGCGGCACATCATGCGGGATCGGTTGGATTCATGCAACCGTGGGACTTTGTGGTCATCCGCAATCATGCGACGAAACGCGCGGTGAAGGACTTGTTCATCGACGCGAATACCAAAGCGTCCGCTCGGTATGCGGGTGCCAAGGGGGCATTGTACCGGCGGCTGAAGCTGGAAGGCATCGAAGAAGCGCCGATCAATCTGTGCGTCACATGCAGCAGGCGGCGCGGCGGATCATCGGTACTCGGTCGTTCCACGGTGCGCGCCACGGACCTGTACAGCACCTGTTGCGCCGTTCAAAATCTGTGGCTGGCCGCCAGGGCCGAGGGTATCGGCGTAGGATGGGTCAGTATTTTGGATCACGAACAGTTGAAGCGAGTGATCGGCGTACCGAAATCGGTGACGGTCCTTGCCTATCTCTGCCTCGGCTATGTGTCCAAGTTTGAAGAGCAGCCCGATCTAGAAGCGGCCGGGTGGCGGAGCCGGATTCCAGTCGGACGGTTAATTCACGATGAGTCCTGGGGCAATCGGATCCATGACAAGAGAGGGGACGGAGATGCGCATCACCAAGGTCTATACACGAACAGGGGACGCAGGAAAAACCAGACTGGCCGGCGGGCAGCAGGTGTGGAAGGACAGCCTACGGGTCGACGCTTACGGCACGATCGATGAGTTGAATGCAACGGTCGGCGTCGTGCGGGTCATGAACGCCGATGTCGGGAGCGAGCATTCAGCCGCCGCACAACTCGAAGAGGAGCTGCGTTGGGTGCAGAACAAGTTGTTCGATATCGGCAGTATTCTGGCGACGGCGCCGGGCCAAACGTTCAACAATATGCCGCAGGTGGAGGCGAAGGATGTCACACGTCTGGAGCAGTTGATCGATCGGTGCCAGAAAGATCTCGAGCCACTGAAAGAGTTCATCCTACCGGGAGGCGGAAAAGTTTCCGGGTTTCTCCACCAAGCCCGGACGGTCTGTCGCCGGGCCGAGCGGCTGTGTGTGGCCCTCTCAAAAATCGAGTCGGTCGATCCGACGATCATCAAGTTCGTTAATCGGCTGAGCGATGCGCTGTTTGTGTTGGCCCGGTGGGTGGCTAAGACGCAGGGGGAGCCGGAGTTTCTGTGGGAGCGGACTCCGAGCAGTGAGAAGTGATGAGTGATGGGTGATCAGTGATAGGGAGGCGACAGGGAAGGTCACGGCTCGTTCTCGTGCTGGGAGGCGCAAGTTCCGGAAAGAGTCAGGTGGCGCTGGAGATGGCAAGGGGACTGGCTCCGCCGCAGGCGGTGCCTGTCCCCGTCCGAAAGGGACAGACACCATGCGCAGACGCGGGGAAGGGTGTCAGTCCCCGTGTTGCGTTTGTGGCGACCGGCCAGGCGCTCGATCAGGAGATGACCGAGCGGATCAAGCGGCATCAGGCCGCTCGCTCTGCCGACTGGATAACTGCCGAGGTACCGGTTGATCTTGCCGACTGGTTCAGGAAACAGGGCAGGGATTATCGCACCATTGTGCTGGATTGCCTGACCTTGTGGTTGAGTAACCTGCGGGGGCAACGTGTCCGTGACTCGGCCGTTCCCGATCGCGTCACCGATCTGCTCGATGCGGTGCGATCAACGCAAGCTCGCGTCGTGATGGTGAGCAACGAATTGGGGCTGGGGCTGGTGCCGGCGAGCCGGGACTCTCGATCGTTCCGCGATCTGGCAGGGCGAGTGAATCAGCAAGTCGCGGCAGAGGCAGATGAAGTCTATTTCATCGTCAGTGGTCTGCCGCTCCGTCTGAAGTGAAGGGAAGGCGAAGCATGTCTCTGAAAGAGATCGTCGGCAGCATTCAGCTACCGGATCGTCGCCTCCTGGCGCAGGTTCAGGCGCGTCTCGACCGATTGACGAAACCGCTGGGCAGCCTGGGACGACTCGAAGAATTGGCGGCGTCCTACGTCGCCATCACCGGCGAGCTGAAGCCGAATGTTCCGCGCGGTGTGGTCTTCACTTTTGCCGCCGATCATGGAGTGGCTCTGGAAGGGGTGAGCGCCTATCCGCGGGAGGTCACTCCTCAAATGGTGTTGAATTTTCTACGGGGTGGCGCCGGTGTGAATGTATTGGCGAAGCACGCCGGCGTAGCGGTGCGAGTGGTGGATATCGGTGTCGATTATGAGTTCGGCGCCATGCCCGGTCTTCTTGATCGAAAAGTCATGAGGGGCACGCGCGATCTGGCGGTTGAATCGGCGATGACCAGCAGCCAAGCGGAGCAGGCTGTGATGGTCGGAGTTGAACTGGCTACGGAAGCCGTGCGAGAGGGTATCGGCCTGATCGGCACCGGTGAAATGGGCATCGGCAACACGACACCAAGCGCCGCCATCACGGCGGTGATGACCGGTCGGCCTGCAACAGAAGTGACCGGACGTGGGACCGGCATCGATGAGTCAGGCCGTCTCCGCAAAGCGGCAGTTATACAGCGGGCGTTGGAACTGCATCGCCCCAATCCGGTAGACCCACTCGATGTCCTGGCAAAAGTCGGGGGTCTGGAAATCGGTGGATTGACCGGGCTGATGCTCGGCGCGGCGGCCGCCCGCGTGCCTGTCGTCTTGGATGGATTCATCACTGGCGCGGCGGCGCTGATTGCTGTTGCACTTCAGCCCTTGTGCCGTGAGTATCTCATCGCCTCCCATCGCTCAGTCGAGCAGGGGCATCGCGTGGTCTTGGACCATCTGAGACTGAAACCGCTGTTGGATTTGGACTTGCGTCTTGGAGAAGGGACGGGGGCCTGTTTAGGCATGGACCTGGTCTGTGCCGCGATCAAGATCTACACGGAGATGGCGACATTCGACGAGGCGGGTGTCTCGGAGCGTGAACGGTGAACGACAAGGCGTCAAGCGTCATACGTCAAACGTGAAAGGTCAGGCGTGAACAGCGGACAATCAGAACCTGGCGCAGGCGAAGTGACGACCTCGCCACGCGTGCTCGCTGAGCAACCAACGGGCCGTCTTCGCAGCATCGCCTCTTGCGCTTCACGTTTCACGTTTCACGCCGGCCGATCTTTCATCACCGCCTGGCATTTTCTGACGACGATCCCCTTAAGCCGGACTCATCATGAGCCGACCGCGCCGGAGCTGGCCGCATCGATGGCCTGGTATCCGGTCGTCGGCCTGCTGATCGGTGCCGGTCTGGTGGCAGCTGACTTCGCGCTACGCCTCGTCTTTGACGGTGCCGTTGCGAATGTACTCCTGATCGTTCTGCTCGTGCTTTTGACGCGCGGGCTTCATCAGGATGGACTCGCTGATACGTTGGATGGATTGGCAGGAGGCCATACACCGGCGGAACGGCTTTCGATCATGCGCGACCCACGCATCGGTGCGATCGGCGCGACAGGCCTCTTTCTCTCGCTGATTCTCCGGTACGCCGGGCTGACGGCCTTGCCGCATGAGTTGCGGATGCCCGCCGTACTCTGCATGCCGGCGGTCGGACGCTGGGCGATGGTGACGCTGGCTTGGATTTCGCCCTATGCCAGAGAGGAAGGTGGATTGGCGGCGCCGTTCCTCACCCATTTGTCATGGCGGCACGTGGCCATGTCCACGGTAGTTTTGGCCATCGCACTGGCGGGAGGTTTCGGAACAGTCGACGCATGTCTGGTCTTCCTAGCTGGGGCACTGATCGTACTCGTTTGCTGGTGGGCCTGCTGTAGATGGTTTGGCGGGATCACCGGGGATACGCTTGGGGCTGCTAACGAAGTGATCGAGATTCTCTTCCTGCTGTTCGTTCTTCTCTTGCTCCGGTTACCATGACCGGCGGCGAACTCCTCATGGCTTCTACGCTGGATGCGCTGCTTGGCGATCCCCGCCGGTTGCCGCATCCAGTCCGAGTGATGGGACGATGCATTGCGTGGCTCGATGACCGAGTACGAATGATCTGTGGGAGTCGTGCGAGTCTTCGCTTCGCAGGGATCTGTGTCGCAGGAGGATTGCCGATTATGACCTATTGTATCGGCACTGTCATGATTGAAGGGGCTGAACATTTCGCTGGGTGGCTGGGGTCTGCCCTGTCGATTGGCTTGGCTTCAACGACTCTTGCTGTTCGAGATCTGTGGGATCATGTCCGTGCGGTGGATGATCCGCTCCGAGCCGGTGATCTCCCCACTGCGCGCCGAGCTGTGGCCATGATCGTGGGGCGAGACACAACGGAACTTTCCGAACCTGAGGTGGCTCGTGCGACGGTGGAAACGCTCGCGGAAAGTACGGCGGACGGCGTGGTCGCCCCGCTGTTTTATCTGGCGATCGGTGGCGCCCCATTGGCCTTGGCTTATAAGGCCGTCAACACACTGGACTCGATGATTGGTCACCGAGACGAGCACTATGCCGATTTTGGGTGGGCATCGGCCCGGCTCGACGATCTGACCAACTGGATTCCGGCTCGTATAGCGGCAGTCTTGCTCATCATTGGTGCCGGATTGACCACAGGACAACTGGAACGGGTCCGCAATGGATGGCGGGTGCTTCGGCGAGACGGAGGCAAACATCCTAGTCCTAATAGCGGCAGACCCGAGGCGGCCATGGCTGGGATCTTGGGAGTGAAACTGGGAGGCACCAACTTCTATGACGGCATCGCTCAAGACCGTCCTGTTCTCGGCCAAGAAGGACGGGATGCAGGGCCAGGCGACATCACGTCGGCAGCGAAGGTCATGATAGCGGCCTCTGTGCTTGGTGTCTCTGTAGCGGTGGGGGTCAGATGCCTCGCTTGAAGGCACAGTTGCATGGCGGGGATATCTATGGCGCCGCACGAGAAATGGATCGTGATCCCACCGAGCTTCTTGATTTCAGCGCCAGCATCAACCCGCTGGGCCCCTCTCCTCGAGTCTGGAAAGCCATTACCGCTTCCAGGCATCTGTTGAGCCACTATCCCGATCCCGCCTGTTGGGATCTGCGGCAGGCGCTGGCCATGTTCTGGCGCATTGATCCGGCACAGATCGTGGTTGGTAACGGCTCCACGGAATTGATCGACGCGCTTCCTCGCGCATTGGGAATTCACCGGCTCCTCGTCGTCCAGCCGACTTTTTCCGAATATGCCGCTGCGATGGAGCGAGCCGGAGGACGGGCCACGGCGCTCTATGCGGATCGAAGCGATCAGTACGCGATCCCGATCGACCGTCTCTGCCGGGTGATGGAAACAGGACGGAGCGACGGACGCTCCATCGATAGTGTTGTGTTCTGTCATCCCAATAGTCCGACAGGGCAAGCTTGCTCTGCTGAGGATGTCGCGAGGTTGGCGACGACCGCCGGGCGGAGAGGTCTTCGGCTGGTGATCGACGAAGCGTTTGCCGACTACTGTCCAGAACGATCGGTCCTGCCTCATGCGGTATCCTGGCCACATGTGGTGGTCTTGCGCAGCATGACGAAATTCTACGCCTTACCAGGACTGCGAGTGGGATATGCGGTGGCGGCACAGGCGATCATCAAGCGATTGCGGCGACAGTTACCTCCTTGGTCCGTCAGCATCATGGGACAGGTCGCGGCACTCGCCGCTGTGAATGATGCGGTACATGCGCGCAAGAGTCTGCGATTCATGGCACGAGAGCGTGAACGGTTTAGAAAGCTGCTTGCCACGTTACCCGGCTGTGTTGCCATGCCAACATACGCAAATTATGTCCTTGTAGAGTTACCTCGCAGGTTGCGCGCGCGTGACATCACCGAACAATTGCGAAGAAAAGGTCTGTTGATTCGCGACTGCTCATCCGTACCCGGCTTGAATTCCCGCTCCATCCGGCTCGCGGTACGAACTGTTCAAGACAATGACCGGCTCATTCGGACCTTTTCTCGACTGCTCCATTGAGGCGTCTCATAATGAAAGGCATTACAGCAGTCCGCACCCGCTACCGAGTGATGGGGCGGACATTGGTCATCAACCTTGACGGTCGGAAACACGTGCTCTCATCCGCGCCGCAAGGGGGAGGGCTCAGGCTGGCTTCCTATGTGCTCAGCCATCAAGTTGAGGCAACTCCCTCGTCGACCGGGGATCGGTTCAGGACCTTCACTGATCCTGCCCGCTTCTTGCGAAAGGTGGCCATCCGACTCGGAATCCGCGCGCGCACGGTTGGACTCATGACGGCGGTTCCGATGACACAGCTGGTGACGGCACGAGCTGCTTCGGATGGGCTCTGGGTGGAATGTTTCGCGACGGTCGGTGTGACGAATGCGGTCCGAGCTGGAGAATGGCCGTCGCAATGTTCTCATCGCGACAGAGCCGGCAAGTCCGGCACGATCAATCTCATCCTCATTACGAACGGGAGCCTCTCTCTCGCCGCGATGGTCGGTGTCGTGCAAGTGGCCACCGAGGCCAAGACCGGCGTCTTGCGCGATCATGTGGTGCCGAGTTGCCGTAGCGGCATTGCAGCCACCGGAACCGGTACGGATGCGGTCGTGATCGCCTGTCGGCTGCGCGGAGAGGGTCCATCGCACATCTATAGCGGAACGCACACCATTATGGGGGCGCTGGTTGGACGAGTCGTTGCCGACTGCGTCACTCGCGGCTTAGCGAAGGCAAAGGCTTGGCGGGAGTCGCATCGATGACGGCACGGGCACTGGCTGTTCTTGGAACCGGATCGGACGTAGGCAAAAGTGTGATCACGGCCGGGATCTGTCGGCTGCTTCGTCGTACCGGTGTGCGTGTGGCTCCGTTCAAAGCTCAAAACATGTCGTTGAATTCATTCGTGACCCTTGATGGCCGTGAAATCGGACGAGCCCAAGCCCTGCAAGCGGAAGCCTGTGGGCTTGCGCCGCATGTCGATATGAACCCGATCCTGCTCAAACCGGAATTGGACAACTGCTCGCAAGTCGTGGTTCTGGGAAAGGTCTTCGCGAAGCAGGGGGCGTCGGCCTACCTCGATGGCCGACAAACGCTTTGGTCTCTTGTTCAAGAAAGCTACGGGCGGTTAGCGAGTCAGTACGAAGCGATCGTTATCGAGGGGGCCGGCAGCGCAGCAGAGGTCAATCTTCGCGAGCGCGACCTGGTCAATTGGCCGGTCGTCAAGTTCGCTGATGCTCAGGTCCTCCTGGTAGCCGACATCGATCGAGGCGGGGTGTTTGCTCAAATCATTGGGACGTTGGATTTGCTGGAGTCCGACGAACGCGCCAGGGTCTGTGGGATCCTCATCAACAAGTTTCGTGGTGACGCCAGGCTGTTTGCAGACGGGGTGACGTTCTTAGAATCTCGCACGGGGGTTCCTGTGTTGGGCGTTGTGCCGTTTCTTCGAGATCTGATGCTGGACCAAGAAGACAGCCTTGATCGGAGCCGCCTCCAACAAACACGTTTTTCCTCAGACCGAATCAACATTGCCGTCATTCTTTTCCCCCACATGAGCAACTTCACCGATTTCAACGCGCTGGCGGCGGAAGACGATGTGGCATTACAGTACGTCCGTAGTCCAGCCGACCTTCTTGACGCGGACATTATCATCCTTCCCGGAAGCAAAAGCACGGTGGCCGACCTCTCTTACATGATGGAAAAAGGATTCGTCCCCCTCCTTGATACGCTTCTGCGCAGCGGACGAGAGGTGATCGGTATTTGCGGGGGATATCAAATGCTCGGTCGGTCGATCGTGGATCCCGACGGTATCGAACGGGGCGGCACGAAGAGTGGACTGGGATTTTTGAACATTGAGACGACACTCACAAACATCAAATACACCCTCCAAGTGGAAGCCGGCCCGACCGCTGATTTCATGCGCGAGCGGAACCCGGTTCGCGGATATGAGATTCATATGGGTGTCACGCGACGAGTGGATGAGCTCCCTTCTTTTCGTATAAACCGACGTTCCGCGCCGGATTCGACCGTGCCGTCCCGAACGGCTGAGAGCGAGGAATGTTACGATGGCGCCGTTCGAAACGACGGTCTTGTATGGGGCACGTACATCCATGGAGTGTTCGATGAGCCCGGTTTTCGTCGTGCGTGGCTCAATCGCGCTCGTGTCAGGAAAGGGCTTCCACCGCTTGACATTCATGCCTCGAAGTCGGCCACCGCTCGGTTGAACGGTGAACTTGATCGGTGGGCTGATCATCTATCCAAGCACATCGATCTCTCATGTCTTCTCCGATGAAGTGGCCTTGCCCGCTCTTGTCAAGATCCGCTCAATACTGGTGTAGATAGCAAGTTAAGTTGTCCGGTGTATGGAGCACATGATCTGTCCGGGTTT
>JBBIKN010000105.1:0-11591 GCA_037445435.1 Nitrospira sp.
TGGAGGCGCGAGCGCCGACCTTGCCAAGAAGATCGGGATGCGATAGAAGCAGTGCAACACGAGACATACCGTACGGGATGTGACAACGTTGACGTGAATTGATTTTCCTCTTAAAGCCGATCACACATGCGCAATTCGTACAAGTTCTCAGACACTGGTCGACTATCGCGCTCTCCCGCCTTGCTTTGGGAAATGCCTGAGGAATTCGACTTGTAACAAGTTCTTCTTTTTAGAGCTCCCGAATTTGGTAATCTTTTACACAGTTTTCATTCCTGAAGACACAAGGTAAGCTGGGACCATGTCGGCTCAAACGTTGCCTCGGCCTGTCTCCTCGACGAGTCGCTTCCTCATTCCGTTCCTGATCGTATTTGGAGTAGTGGTCGTTCTCGTGGGAGGGTATGGCGCCTTTCTTTCAACCAGTTTGGCTCTGCCGAAAAGCGACGAGCATCCACCACTGTTGATCTATGGCGCCCCGTTTTTTCTGACGCCGGGGATCAGTCCTATGGATTCAGGATTGCTCGAGCATTTGCAACGGTTGGAGTATAAGCCGGTCGCTGCGACACCGCGGGTAGCCGGTGAGTATTTCGTCACGAGAGACTCAATCGAGATCTTTCTGCATGCTCAAGAGGAGCATCGGCTTCCCGCACGATCGGTCCGGTTGATGCTGGTGAACGGCGTCGTCACTGAGGTGTTGTCCGTATCCGATGGGCGTCCCCTTTCCTTGGTATCCCTCGAACCTGTGTTGATCAGCGGAATGCGTTCCGGCTCCAGGCAGGTCCGGGAATGGGTTACTCTGGACCGTATCCCTCCACTCCTGATTAAGACATTGTTGGCTGTCGAGGATCGTCGATTTTTTTCCCATTTCGGGGTTGATCCCATCGCGATCGGCCGAGCGCTGTGGGTCAATCTGACTCGCGGTGTCGTCGTGCAGGGAGGCAGTACGCTCACCCAGCAATTGGCCAAGAACCTCTTTTATACTCCCAACCGAACCCTCGGAAGGAAGCTCCGGGAATTGATGGCCGCGATGGCCCTCGAATTCAAGTACCAGAAAGAAGAAATCCTAGAGAGCTATGTGAACGAGATTTATCTCGGTCAAGCCGGACCGGTTTCGATCTACGGTGTAGGCGAAGCCGCTCATCGATACTTCAGTAAAAATCTTGACGAACTTTCGATCGATGAAATGGCGCTGATCGTCGGATTGATCAAGGGGCCCAATGCCTATTCCCCTGTGAAAAACGTCGAGGATGCCACGAAACGTCGAAATGTGGTGCTCCGCCGTCTGAAGGAAGAAGGGATTTTGACGGAGGACGCCGTGGCTCAGGCCATGAACCGGCCGGTGAAAGTCATGCTGAATCAAGATATCCTTACCGATGCGCCGTACTTTGTCGATCACCTGCTCAGAGAAATCGAGCAGGGAGCAGGAATGGACATACCGGATGGCGCGCGAATCTATTCGACCCTTGATCCCCGGGTTCAGCGAATCGTCGCACAGGTGATGGAGGAAGGATTGACGAAACTCGAAAAGCGCTATCCGGACCTGGCTGGGGTCGAACCTCCGCTTCAGGGGGCCGCGGTCGTCTTGGATGTGAAGACCGGCCATGTCCTCGCGATGGTCGGAGGTCGTAACTATCGTCTGAGCCAATTCAACCGAGCGGTGCAGGCGCATCGATCGGCCGGGTCTCTGTTCAAGCCTTTTGTGTACCTTGCCGGATTTGAGGCAGCACGGGACCAAGGTACGACCGGGCTGACTCCGGCAACCATACTGGTGGATGAGCCGGTGGCGTTGGAGTCCGGCACAGGGTCTTGGTCACCTCAGAATTACGATCGGCAGTATCGAGGGCCGGTGACGGTCCGATCCGCACTCGAGCAATCCTTGAACGTTCCAGCCGTTCGGACAGCACACCGAACCGGGATTACGGCGTTCACGAACCTGCTGCACGCGTTCGGAATAGCCACACCGTTGGCGGACGATCTGTCCCTGGCGCTGGGTAGTTCTTCAGTTTCGTTGCTTCAGATTACATCTGCTTACGCCGGGCTGGCCAATGGAGGCGTTGTTATCCGTCCGATCGCGCTGTCCAACATGGTGCGTGAGGGAGGAGAGACCATCTGGAGTCCTCCGCTCGACCGACGTCAGGCGGCAACTCCTCAAGGGGCGTTTTTGATCACTTCCTTGTTGAAAGGAGTGGTAGATCGTGGGACCGGGGCCAAGGCCAGAGCGTGGGGAGTGCAAGGACCCGTTGCAGGCAAGACCGGAACGACCGATGGATATCGAGACGCCTGGTTCATAGGGTATACCCCGGATATTGCGATCGGGGTGTGGGTCGGTTTTGACGATGAACGACCCATCAAGTTGACCGGTGCCCAGGCAGCCCTTCCGATTTGGAGTGAGTTGGCGGTTCGGCTTATCTCACGGGAATCTCGGGATTTTGAGACGCCGGCCGGGGTCGTTCAGCGGAAGATTGATCCTAAAAGCGGACAACTTGCAACGTCGCAATGTCCGGAGAAGAGGTTGGAGTTCTTCATCGCGGGAACCGAACCGACGGTTTATTGCGAAGTGCATGGAGGGGGGTTCTGGGAACGGATGAAGCAGACGTTTGGTTTGTCGCGATAACAAAACTTGGATGTCCGTACAAGTCGCGTGATTCCACAAACTGTTAGACGTATCCCGGGTCCTACGGTAACCTTGAGACAGGTAGCTTGCACCGAGGAGTCCCCCATGAAAAAAACCGGGTATGTAGACGACGGCAATATTACGCTGTTGGCAAAAGGCGTCGAACTGAAGGGCGAAATCAAAGTCGAGGGGACCGTGCGAATCGACGGCCGACTCGAAGGTGATGTGCACACGAAGGGGGAGGTCATTGTTGGGGAAGATGGAGTGGTAAAGGGTGCCATCCACGCCGACTCATTGATCAGCAGTGGACGTATCAAAGCTACGGTGACGGCAACAGGAAAAATCCAGCTCCTCAAAACGGCGATTCTGATCGGTGAAGTCCATTGCCCGATGATGCTGATGGAAGAAGGAGCCAAATTTCAGGGTGTCAGCGACATGGGGGTCACAGGCTGGCCCGAAGAGTCCTCTCGATTACCCAGTAACGTTCGCGACATGAACGCGCATCGTGGGAAAGCGGTTGCCTTGATCGGGAGAGAATCCGATCTATAGGCCAGTCCCTCCTTCTTATCCTCAGTCCCATAGCCACGCTGGTTAGACTCTTTCGTGCCACGCCGCTTGTTCCACCCGTGACAGGCGCCATCAGATCTGTTATTTACTCGAGACTTTTTCAATAGGTTCCGGTGCTTTCTATGACTCGACAGCAGATCTTTTCCGTCGTGTTCTTTTCCTTATTGGTCCTGCTTCTCTACCAGATCGGGTTGATGTTCAAACCATTTGTGTTCTCAGCCCTATGGGCCGGTCTGTTGGCCCATTGGGCTTTCCCTCTACATCTTCGGCTTACGAAACTGTTCGGCGGCAAGGAGGCGCTCTCTGCCGCCATGTTGACGATCGGAACGTTGGGGATTGTCATCGTCCCGCTGATCGTCATGGGGTTGACGTTGGTACGCGAAGCGACTGCGGCGGAACAGGAAATCCGATCATGGATTTCAGCCGGCGGGCTTCAACGATTGCCGGAACAGGTGGCAACCATTCCGTTTATCGGCGGCTGGTTGAAGTCGGCCATATCCGGCACGAGTACGCCGACGCTTTCGTTGGAGCAGTCATTAATGACCGGGGTCAAGGAACTCAGTCAGGTTCTGGTCGGCGGGATGGGAGGGTTACTGAAAAACACATTCACTCTCGTGGCCAATTTTTTCATGATGTTGTTGATCCTGTTTTTTCTCTTTAAAGATGGTCGGCAGTGGCTTGCCGTCTTATATGATTTGATTCCGATGGAGGAATCACATAAGTCCAAAATCCTGGCCCGGTTGGACCAAACGGTTCGGGCCGTGGTGAAGGGCATGCTGGTTACGGCGATTGTCCAAGGGCTTCTTGCGGGGATGGCCTACCTGGCCCTCGATGTGCCGTTTCCGATGGGGCTGACGGCCTTGACGATCATATTAGCGCCGATTCCATTCGGAGGCACTGGGTTGGTGTGGGGACCCGTGGTGCTCTATCTATTCTGGATGGGTACAACGGGAAAAGCGATGGCCATGCTTGTTTGGGGAATTGGCGTCGTCTCGATGGTCGATCAGTTTCTTCGGCCCTGGTTGATCGGACAAGACGTGCAGATTCCCGTGCTGTTGCTCGTGCTGAGTGTGCTAGGCGGGTTGGCGCTCTATGGATTGCTTGGCCTCTTCGTCGGGCCGATACTTATCAGTTTATTGATGACCGCCGTACAGATCTATCGAGAGGAGTACCATCTTCGGCAGGTGGTGGCACCCGCTAGCCCCCCACCACAGTCATGATGTCTTCATATCAAGCGTGCGCGATTTCTCGACTCACGGTTAACGGATGATGAACAATGGCCTTGCCTACTCCAACGGGATCGTAATGGCGATCCCACCCATCACGTCGTTCAACCTAAAATCCTGCTTCGGACTCAATGGATGACTGTTGTGGCACGTCACGCACGCGGTGGAGACCGCACGGTCCGCATAAATGGCTTGGAAGTACTGTTTTTTGCCGCTGGAAACAATACCGGTGACCGGCCGTTCGGGCTGGCGTCGGAGTACCTCCAGGGCTTTTCGTTCAAACTCGGTGGCGGGAGCGTTGCGTTGATAGATCGGGGAGAGTCCGATGAGTCGGTAGCGGATGCCTCGCCCACTTTCGGCGACTAACCGGCCGGAGTGTTGAAGGAACTGAGCCGGTAGAGGGAGCGCGTTATCCTGCTCCCAATGTTCGGTCGCAGCGACGATGTTTTTCTCCTGCAGACGGTTGACGACATGGGTCGTATAAATCGTCCGATCGGCCTCCAGGACGGCGTAGAGGTAGTCCGCGACTTTCTCAGGGGCGATGCCGGGGATGGAAGAGTTTTCCTTGGCGGAGGGGAGCGACACCATGCCCCACAATCCTCCTAAGACGAATGCGATGGCTGTGGCTCGGAACGCGGCGCGGAGCTTGTCCATAAGCCTCCTTTGGGAGACGTTGACGTATTGATGGGGAGAGTCACGATGCAAGTCGTGCCTCGGCCTTCGACACTTTCAATGCGGAGGTCCCCCCCGCACTTTCGGATCATGCGCCTTGCGACCGTCAACCCGAGGCCCGATCCTTCCCCCTGTCCTTTCGTCGTAAAAAACGGGTCGAAGACCTTGGATAAGTGTTGCTTGGAGATGCCCGGCCCGGAATCGGTGAGGGTTGCGGTGACGGTATGGTCCGACACGGCTGTGCTCAACGTGAGCGTCCCGGTGCCTTTCATCGCCTGTGCTGCATTGATGATGAGATTGACCAACGCTTGACGGAGTTGATCGGGAAATACCAGGACGGGTGTATGTCCGGCGTAGGCTTTCTGGATCACAATATCCGCCATCCCGATGGTTGTCTGCGCGGCGTTCAACGCGTGGTCTAACTCCTCTTCCAGAGTGACCGTCACTGGCCGGTCAGAAGCGTCTTGGATCGTCATGCCGGCAAAATCTCGAATGATCGTTGCCATGCGACGACCATGGGACACGATGTCCCGAGCACAGGTCTTGATATGCTCCACGTCCTGTTCTTCCTGAATCATTTCTCCGAGCCCGATGATTCCGAACAAGGGATTATTAAGCTCGTGGCCGATTCCAGCCGTTAAGACACCCAGGCTGCCTGTCTTTTCGGCCTGGACCAGCTGGTCTTGCAGCCGACTCTCATCCGTGGTGTCTCGGAGCACCAGCCCAATACGATCTTCTTCCCCTGGACGGGCAGGCAATCGGAACCACTGATAATGGTAGATGCGTGATCCGATGTGGAGTTCAGGACGATGAGGAGCGGACTCGCGATTGACACTCGGCGCCAGCGGGTCCCTCGGTACCGTCTCCCGTTCGAGATCGGTTGCGGACGACTTATCCCCGTCGGTGTGGAACTCCGCTTGAAGCTGTTTCTGAGCGGCTGGGTCGAGTGGAAGAATGGTAAACAGCGAGGCTCCCGATATTGGTTCCTGCACCTGGAATGTTCTCCGAGCAGCCTGATTGATGTAGTGGACAGTCTCGTGGGCATCAATTAAAAGAATGGGAGTGGGAACGGCGTCTAAAATTTGATCCGTGGATTGCTGGAGAACCTGAACTTCTTCAGTCTTCAACTTCACCTGGTCGGTCAACCCGGCGAAGGCGGCTTTCAGCTGATTGTTCATGCGGTTGAATTCTTCGGCCAGATCTTCCAATTCGTCACCGGTGTGAATCTGAATCCGTGTCCGTAATTCACCGCGTCCGATCGATTGCGCAGCCTGTTGCAGTTGTCTGACCGGTGTGACAATGCGGCCTGCGGCGACGTAACCGAGCGAAGCCAGCAGCACGATGGCGAGAACTCCAAACACGGTGACCCAGGTGAACAGATGCTGAATCGGCGCAAAAAGTTCATCGGATGATTGCCAGACAAAGGTGTGCCATGATCCATTCTCGAGTGAGCCGTTGGTCGCTCGACTGGTTTCGGGAAGCGGAGCGAACCCGATGACGGAGGTGGTCTGTCCCCCATGGCCATCGCTCGAAGCTTGGACCCAGCCGGGGTGTAGCGGCGTGACGAGCGGCACCAGATTCCGGTCGGATAGCGGGACACCGGTCGGAAGAATCGGGCAGCTGATGACAATGCCGTTCGTATCGATCAACATGACGTGACCGGTCTTCCCAAATCGAATGACATGGGTCGAGGGAGAAAAGAACTCCTTGGCGTCGATCACACGATGGAGCACTCCGACGACTTCATAGCGCAAACTGTCCATGACGGGGACTGAGATGGTGAAGACATAGGCGTTCACTTGGTCATCGAACCGGATGTCTTCGATATACAGTTTGCCCACCGCCTTATTGAAGGCTCCCTGCCACCAACGGCTGTCGTGGTGGCGGAACGCCGGGTGGTCGGTCATCGTGGCAACCAGCAAGCCCTGGACATCCGTCAAAAACAACATCTTCGTCGATGCGCGCACCACTTGTGGAAGGAATTGGCCCGGTGCGCTGTGGGTGCCGGCATAGTACTCGTGGAGCAAGACACTGAGAGGATTCTCCGTGATGGACTTGATGGCCGTCGCGTCCCGTGCCATCCAACGTTTCTCTAAGTCCGAGAGTGCCGTGGCCGAAGTTTTGGAATCACCGCGCGCATCACGCCGACGCTCCAACTCACGGATGATCGTCGGGTCGTTCGCGATGCGCGCTGTGTGCGCGATTTCTTCAGCAACCAGAAGGTCGAGTGTCCGGGCGGCTTCAGTCGCCAGCGCCTCAAAGCTTTCCCCGCTGATTTCCCGAATTTCCTGAGATCCCTGCCAGAATGCCATCCCCAAGCCGACGACCAGAGGAATGACACCGACGAGGAGCATGGACAGGATTATTTTGGTCTTGAGCCCCCATCGTGTACCGCGTGGACCGGGTGGCGATGATGTCGAGCGTTCCGTCATGACGGAGTCTTCCTTTCACCAGCGCTCGACTCACTCGGAAACGTGAGCACAAAGGTTGAGCCGCGGCCGACATGGCTTTCGACCTCGATCGTGCCGTTCATGTGATGGATCACATTTTTGATGTTATACAACCCCAATCCAGTTCCCTTCCCGGGCGGCTTCGTCGTGAAGAACGGTTCAAAGATTCGGCCGAGGAGCTCGGGGGCGATGCCCGAACCGGTGTCCGAAACACGAACCTGTGTTGCATCGGCCATCGCTTTGGTTTCCAGCGTCAAGGTTCCATGGTGTTCCATGGCCTGCACTGCGTTGGTAATGAGATTGACAAACACGTGGAGGAGCTCATCGGGGTTCCCCTTCACGACGACGTCGGGCTGATAGAGTTTGCGAATCTCGATGTCTTGAAGGGCCACGGCGTAGCGAGCGATCTTTAGGGCTTCGTCCAGCTTGCCGTTGACGGCGATCAAACAGTCTTGCTGTAAGGATGCACGGCGAGAGTAAGAGGTCAGATCGCGACAAATAGCCGTGGTGCGTTTGACCGCATCGATAATGTCTCGTGCTTGGAGGTGTACCGCATCCAGGTCCGTTTCTTCGGTCAGATTTTCGGCCAGGCCGAGAATCAGCTGAAGCGGATTGTTCATATCGTGGGCGATGCCTGCTGCAAATGAGCCGATTCCCGCGAGTTTCTCCGCATGGAGCAACTCGGTTTGCAATGCCGATTCATGCCGGACCAGGGCCCGGAGAAGTCGCGACGTCTGCCCACTGACGAGGTCTGTTTCTGGCATCAGCTGTTCCTGCAGTACCGACTTCATCGCAGGATCGCCGGTGAGGTCCATTACGAGATTGAGGCCTGGGATCTTGATCAGATCGGCGACTCGGTCATAGATCGTCACGTTGATCTCCTGAGCCCGTCGGAGTCCTGGTGCGGAGGGATCCTTGTCGATAATGCCGACGATCTCGATCGTGCCGATTTGGTGAAGCGCATCGAGGAGCGCGGTTCCACCACGCCCCCCACCGACGATGGCCACCCGGATCGGCGGCGAGGTAGGCACCGGTTCTATCCGCTCGCTTCGGTGTCGCAGGTGAGCGCCGGGTGACGAGGTGGCCACCATGCCTTTCTCCTGTGATGTCGTCCAGTCGATCATAGATGAGCCAATTCACGTTGCTCCATGGCGCGAGCGACGGAGGCTTTCAGTTTGTCGCCTTCCACCGGCTTCACGAGATAATCCACGACGCCCTGCCTTAGTAACGACGTGGCCATGTCTGTGTCGGGGAATCCGGTCAGGACGATCAAGGGCACGCGCGGATAGTTCTGGCGGAAATACGCGATCGCTTCGATGCCGTTCACCTTCGGCATCCGAATGTCACAGATAATGACGTCAAGGAGTAACCGATTTTCGCCTGAGTTGATGACCTCAATCGCTTTCTCACCGTTCTCTGCTTCAAGAACATCGTAGCCGGCTTTCTGCAGAGTCATGCGGACGACTTTGCGAATGTCCGGCTCGTCATCGACGATCAACACGCGACCATTACTGCTTTCACCTCCCACAAAAAACCCGGACTTGAACTCGCTCATGATAGCCTCCTTGGTGAGGTACAGAGTGACCTGTGTTTGCTTGTATGAATGCACTGGCAAGGTCGATGCCGAAAGATGGCGAAGATGATCCGAAAAATTTTTCAATGACTTGGTCTCTTGTGTCGACCGTTTTCGGTAGGGAGCTGGTTCAAAAGCACCACCGACATGCTGAGAACCACCAATAAGGATGCACATTGCGTTTCGGAGCCGATTTCAGCTAGGGTATTGAAAACACTAAAGGAGTGGGGGGCGGTGATTACACCTGAAGTGCTGACCGACTATATTCGAAAGTTCCTGCCGGATGCCGTGGTGACAGTGACAGACCGAACGGGAACTATGGACCACCTCAAGGTCGTAATCGTCTCGGATGGTTTTCAGGGGAAAAACCTCTTGGACCGGCATCGAATGATCTATCAAGCGTTAGATGTGCCGATGAAGGATGGACGTATTCATGCGCTCGAATTAACCGCGCGGACCAGAGAAGAGGCATAGGAGGAGACCATGGCCGACCCGATTGAAGAAGAAATTCAGAAGGAAGTGAAGGCCCATAAAATTTTGATCTACGGCAAAGGCACCAAAACCATGCCGATGTGCGGATTTACGAGGGAGACGATGCAGTTTTTCGATCGGTATGGTTATCCCTATGAAGTCATCGATGTGCTCTCCCAGCCGGCCAAGCGGGAAGCACTGACGAAGATCACCAATTGGCCGACGCTTCCCAAGGTGTTTATCGACGGCACCTTCTATGGAGATACCGACATCCTGGACCCGATGGCCGCCAAGGGCGAAATCGAACCGCTGCTGAAAAAGGCGTTCGGGAAGTAAAGGAGTCTCGGCTGGCAAACGGCGCGCAGGCTCGGTTGTGCCATAACGCTCGGAAGCCATGCGGGTGAAGAAATCCTTATGTCTCCTCGGATGCTCTCTTCTAAGGCTGCGACTTCGTCGCGATGCCGTCGCATTCGACATCCGTTGCCAATAGATCTAGCAGTTCCTGCTATAGCACGAACCTCTTCACGCATCCGTTCCATCCGCGACGAGAAAAGAATAGGGTGAAGAGTCATATGGTGGCCAGAGTCCCGTCCATGGTGCGCATGGCGATCGCAGCACTGAGCTGGGTCACAAGCCTTGGATGTGTTTCTGACCATCCGCGCGATCATCTTGCCTGGGAGCCATCAGGGATTGTCGATCTGACACACTCTTTTGGGTCTGATACGATCGTCTGGCCCACGGAGCAGGATTTTAAGCTCATTGCTCAGCATGCTGAAGATACCGCAGGGGGGTATTACTATGCGGCTAACCGTGTCGAGATGCCTGAACATGGCGGCACGCACATCGACGCGCCGATTCACTTTTCGAGAGGGAAGCAGACGCTGGATCAAATTCCGATCGAGCATCTGATCGGAACCGGCGTCCGAATCGATGTCACAGAGCAATGTAGTCGCAATCGGGATTACCGCGTGGCTGTCTCGGATTTCGAGCGCTGGGAAGCCGAACATGGTCGGATTCCAAACGGTGCAATCGTCCTGTTGAACACGGGCTTTGCTCGATTCTGGCCGGACCGAAAAAGCTATTTGGGAACAGAATTGAGAGGACAGGAAGGAGTTCGCGTGCTGCATTTTCCTGGGGTACATCCAGACGCGGCAGTCTGGCTGGTACGCGAACGGCACGTCAAGGCCGTCGGGATCGATACCGCCTCAATCGACTATGGCCAATCGACGAAGTTCGAAACGCACGTCACGCTACTTTCTCAAAACGTCCCGGTGTTCGAGAACCTGGCCAGTCTGAACGATCTGCCAGCTCGTGGCTTCGAGATTGTCGCGCTGCCTATGAAAATTGCCGGCGGTACCGGTGGTCCCTTACGGATCATTGCGGTTCTGTCACCCTTGCCCTAACTTTTAGGCCATCTACAGCAGGAATCAAGATTCCTGAATCTCCTCCAAGCATTAGACCTTGACCCAAGAGAAACCACCGGCCGACAAGAGCAGCCGTGGCTGCGTCCAGCTCGTCGCTTGTCGCGGTCATCTTCAAACCGCGTACGCCGAGTTTTCTCAGTCCAGAGAGCAAGCCGAGCCTATCTTGGTGTTGTCGAGGAATTTCCCACAGATCCTGTGCAGCACCGGGGAAGCACTCTATCGCCTGATAACCCATGGTGGCGAGGCTGTACTTCAGCGCTAGACCGCGCTCGGTCAACATGCGCATTGGACCAAGCGTGACGGGAAAGAATCGGATTCCGTAGCGGAGCAATGCACGGTCGCACTCACGCAGATGGTCACCAGAGCGATCATGAATCGTCAGCCGTCCGTTCGGCAAACTAAGCGGCGCATCAATCGGGATGAGAGTGGGCCGAGCCTCTTTGACAAAGTTGAGAATGTCGTCGTCGCTGAACGCCACGTGCGTTTCAGCATTAAGATCGCGCAATACACAGAGCCCCGTCGGCCGCTTCGGCGATCCGGCGAGATCGATGCCGACCACAGCCAGTGGCATGCTTTTAGGCATCGGAATCTCCGTAG
>JBBIKN010000106.1:0-11499 GCA_037445435.1 Nitrospira sp.
CTCCCACTTTCAATGTTGCGATGGGCATATCGAGATAGTCCTGTGGACTCGCAGGAGAAGCAAAATGCATCACGGCGTCGAGATGTCCTTCAACATGGACATAGTCGCACACGTTGTACTTGATGAATGTAAACGCATCGTTTCCCATCAAATGAGCGACATTCTCTGCTTTTCCGGTGCTGAGGTTATCCATACAAATGACTTCATGTCCTTCGCTAAGAAGAGATTCGGCAAGATGACTCCCAAGGAAACCGGCTCCACCTGTGATTAAAATACGCATATGTATGTAAGACGTGTCCTCAAGGGTCCATCGATAGCAGATCCTAATCCGCTCTATTTCTGTTGGGAAACTCGTAGAAGCCCTAAGTGGGTTTCTTACCGAAGCCTTCCCGTACGATTGGTAAGAGAAAAAATCAGATGAAAGATTGAAGGTTGTCTATGGAAGTGAGTCGGTCGAATCTACAGCGTCCTTCAGAGGGTCGCTTGATTCTGAGGAGTCCGGCTCTCCAGGAGCTCCAGGAACTATAGGTTGTTCGGATATCGTGGGTCGCCCCGGAACTATAGGTGGGCTCGTGGCAGGTCCAGCCATCGATACAATGGATGGGTTGGGATGTTGAAACACCCAGTCATAATATGTCGGCTTTCCCTCAAAGTGGCGCACAGGGAGCGGAAAATTACCCTGCTTGACTGGTTTCTGTCTGCTCTTGCTTCGGACTCCCATGATGCCCCCCGTGGGCGCCCGCAGCAATTCCCACTCACCACGTCCCACCGGATCGAGGTAGACTTTCCTCAGAAAGGGCTTGGGTGGCCTCGTAAGTTCGGCCAGTGTCTGCGGGTACACCTCACCAGGCAGAACCCTTCCTGCCTTTGCGCTGGCCGAGTAAAGTGCCAGGGCCATTTGGATTTCTATGCCCTTGGCCAGCAAATCTGCCTCCAGCTCTCGTTGTACCATCGTCTTCCATTGCCGGGCTGCCACCGTCATGGCAAGGCCCATAACAGTGATGGCAATCATGACCATGAGGTATGAAAACCCTCTTTCTTGCCGCTTCAGCGGCGCCAAGAAGTCCCGCATGATCCATTACTCCTGACCCGTTGACCCTTCCGATGTTTCTTCCGATGATTCTTCCGACAACAGCACCGTTTGGTCCATATGGGTGCCGGTGTTGCGGATGGTCACGCTTTCAGAATCGATCGCTTTGAGAATTCGCCGGTCGTCGATATGATCACCGACTTTGAGCACCAGCACCTCATCGTCTTTTCTGAGTATCGCAACATCCTTATTTTTCCGATGCGCCTCGCCCACGCGAAGAAATCCCAGATATCGATACTGTTCCAGCTCCAACTCATCCTGTTGTTGCGTCAAGCCTTCGGCTATAGCCGAAGGCTGGTTACCGGGAGCCGGAGTACTCCCTGCTGCAACCGAACCATCGGGGTGGGGGACGTAAAAAATGTTTCGCGGCGTTGTGAAGGTCTCCTGACGTTGCAGGCCGGTTGATGTAAGCACATCGAGGTTTACGTGTAAGCCGGCTCCCCCCGTCTCCGCATGTCGCCCCGCGGAAGGGTGACCTGTGACATTCGTGAGCGGAACACGAGCGGGCTCCTGCAGCAGCCGCCATTGCCACATGGCCAGTCCCGCCCACAGCAAGATAAGCGAGGCAGCGAGAATCGTCTTCTTTTTCGCATCCATGGTTACTGCACTGATCCCGGCTGGTTTGACTCCACAGCATCGCCGCGAAGGTACGTCGCGATCTTAATATTGAACGTCAATTGCGCGTCCTGCGCGCCTCCAAACCGAGTCAGCTCAAGGTCCTCGATAAACAGCCATTCTTCCGCCGTCTCAAGACCGTAGATGAATCGACGGAGATCCTCGTACCGTCCGGTCACCGGACCCTGCAACAGCCCTTTGCTCGTATTCGCGACCAGAGTCGGTTGAGTCTTATAGGACAACGTCGGCATCGTGACTCGATCACGCTTCGCTTCCTCTGAAATCCCCAGCGCTAACGGAGTAAAGTCACGCTCGGCGGGAAGCACTGCCCAGACCCGGCTCAAGTCTTTTTTCGCCTTTCTTGCTTCTCGGTGATGCATCAACGTCTGTCGAGTCGCTGCCCACTCGTTCTCCACACGCTCTCGGCTAGCTTGAGCACCCGCCACACCGAGATCATGGACGAGGAACAGTATGAAAAGAAGACTCAGGGCGACTCCCGCCCATGGAAGCAAGGGTGCAAAGGGATGCTGCCAGAGAAAGAGCAGACGATCTTTCATTCCTCACGCCCCTTCACGCCGATATTGCAATGTGACGTCGAATTCCACCAACCCGTTCGGCCCAACACGATGCTGCGCCAAGATCGGGTCTTTAAATATCGTATGATCCTGGAGTCCGACGGTGAAGGCGGTGATATCTTCGAGGCTCATGGCAGTTCCCGTGAGTCGAACCATGGTACCGGCTTGATCCAGGCGAACACTGCTGAGCGCAAGACGCGAAGGGATCGTGTGTTCCAATTCTGTCAGAAACTTTGTCCACGAAAATGTTCTTTTTTCAAGCAGCTGGTTGGCCAACTCGACTTCAGAAGGCAGTCTCTTCAACGCCTCTTCAGACAGATCCATACCTTCATGCCGGGCCTCTGCAATCAAATCTAGATCCTGTTGCCGTACTCGATCCAGTTCTGCTTGGAGAGTTAAAGTTTCTTGATACGCGAGGATCGCTTGTCTGACATTCCAACAAATTCCCATGGCAAGCAAGGCACAACTTCCAATCAAGAGCAATCGAAGCGGAACGGTCGCCGGTCGATAACGGCGGCTCAGGTTTATCTGGAACCGATCATCAGCACTGCACGGCAATGGAATGGACTTCGGTAGCTCGAAGAACCTCGCGATTACGGAACTCATGATTGCCATGCTAGAGCACCCCGGCCATCGCCGCTAACGATGTTATTCCTCGATGGCTATCCTTCGTCACCTCGCCAAGGGCCTCGACCGATTCCCAACCTAGCCGTTCGACGGACAGCCCGAGCTCTGCCTCAATCAATTCTTGAAAGGCCGATATGTCTCCGTCCATACATATAACGGCTTCCTTAACGGCCGAGGAGGGATGCAATTGTTGACAGATCTCCAACGAAGCGGAGCATTCCTCAAAAATCTTGTTCGGCATGTCTGTCGTTGTAATTGTTTCATCCGCCTGAGCTCTCAGAAGCTTGCATCGGTAGAGCAGTAAGCGCCCCTGTTGACAAATCATGGTTGTTAAGGCTCGATCGGACAAGTTGACCCATAGACAATCTCGACTTCGCCAATGAGATCCACTCGAAGCCCGTCTCCATAAATCAAATATCCGTAGGCTCGTAATTCCCACTTCTTGGGGGATTAACCCCGCCGATTCACATAGAGACTCATACTGCATCAGCACCGATTCCTGGGCCGCCACTGTCAGCACAGTATGAGCCGGTCCTTTACCTTCCGATCGACCATGAAATACGTGAAACAACACTTTCGCCCCGCTTAAGGGGAACAATTGCTCTTGGCCAAGCCGCCAGCGGATCAACGCCTCGCGTTCCTCTTGCCGGGCAGGGAGTTTCTCAAAGTGCAGGACTGTCACTCTGACCGCCGTATCAGGCAGCAACACTCCAATCCGTCGAGGAAGATCAGAGTGGATGGCTTCCCCGAGAGCATGGTGAGTCGAGCCAGAGCCTGTCAGGGCACGAATACGACCGGCCAATGCTGAAAGGTCGGATAAATTGGACTCAGTGGGAGAGGGTTTGATCATGCCATCGGCAAGCGGGGACATGACACACTTATATCGACGCTGCCCGCGCCAATTTCGCTCGGTTTCGGCCCACGCAATGGAGTCGGCTCCGAACTTCAAGCAGCGATGTGGTCGACTACTGACCCATTCCCACATTGTCTTATCCTTCCTCACTGAACGTCACTCGGTTGATCTCTCGCAGCGTGGTCTCGCCACTTAATACTTTCTTCAATGCCGATTGCCGCAGTGTGATCATCCCATCGGTCACAGCCCGATACCGGATTTCCGATAGCGGACGTTCGGCAAGAATCATTTCTTTGATCTCATCCGTCAAATCGAGGAACTCCGTGATGCATTTTCTCCCCCGATACCCAGCGCCATGGCATTGGGGGCACCCCTTCCCTTCGTAGAAGGGCGTATCCTTGTATTGCTCATAGTCCAATCCTGATTCTTCTATAAGGGCCTGCTGCACCTTGACCTGGGTTCGACATGACGGACAAAGGATCCGGACCAGCCGTTGCGCCAGCACACAGTTGAGAGCGGCGAGAAAATTATAGGCATCGATTCCCATCGACGCGAACCGTCCGATGACGTCGAACACATTGTTCGCATGCACCGTCGTCAACACGAGATGGCCGGTCAGGGCCGATTGGATCGCGATCTGCGCCGTCTCGGCATCTCGAATTTCGCCGACCATAATCTTGTCGGGATCATGACGGAGTATGGACCGAAGGCCACGAGCAAACGTGACACCTTTCTTTTCATTGACAGGAATCTGCACCACTCCCGAGAGTTGGTATTCAACGGGATCTTCGATCGTAATCAGTTTGTCTTCGAGCGTGTTCATCTCCGATATTGCGGCATACAGCGTCGTCGTCTTCCCACTCCCTGTCGGTCCAGTCACCAACACCATGCCGTGAGGGCGAGTAATCGCTTTCCGGAATCGCTTCAGATCTTCCGGATTGAACCCCAGCCGTTCGAGCTTCAACGCCGACACTCCTGTCGCGATCGAATCTCGATCCAATATTCGAATCACGACCGATTCGCCGAAGACACTCGGCAGAACGGAGACACGAAAATCCACCGTCTTTCGACCCAGTCTCATGCGGAAGCTTCCGTCTTGAGGCACCCGCCGCTCGGCAATATCAAGCTCCGACATGACCTTTAAACGGGACACTAACGGGGCATGCAATCGAATATCCAGCGGCTCCATGGCAGGAATCAGGATGCCGTCAACGCGAAGTTTCACGGTGGTCGCGCGATCGGCGGCTTCGATGTGGATGTCACTTGCGCGGCGCTGCATCGCACTCAGCAGGATAGAGTCCAGCAGCTTCACGGCCGGACTCTGCTCTTCTCCCGTATGATCGAGAGTGAGAATTTCTTCTCCTCGATTATCTTCTTTCACTAAGATCGACCGATACTCCGCTTCCAACTCACGGAGTACTTGACTTGATCCTTCACTGCGTTCCAGCGCCGCTAGAATCGCACTTTTGGAACTGACGACTCGTTCCAGCGGCTTTCCGATCAGCAGCTCCAATTCGTCGAGTCCGAGCAGGTTTTGCGGGTCGGCGACGGCGATGGTCAGCGTTCCGGAGTGCTCCGCGATCGGTACAAAGGGGAATCGCTGCATCAACTTGAACGAGATGGTCTCGTAGTATCGCGGATCGATCTGAAAATCCGTCAGCGGGTCATAGGGAAGACCGTATTGAACAGCCAGGGCATGAGCCAATTGATCCTCCGAGAGGAGCCCTTCACTGATCAGGGTTTGTCCCAAAGTCACAGGCCCTCCCTTCAATCGACTCCGGACGTCCTCGACTGTGTGCTTTGTGAGCATTCCCTCATCGACCAGGACTTCGGCAAGAGACGGCCTCATAAGGCTACGTGGCATCGGTGACCTCTCTCATCATCGTATTCTTGACATCTTCATTTCTCACTTCTCTCATGTCTAGCCGCCAACGGTCCCGGCCATCTGAAATACGGGTAGATACATCACAATGACAATGCCGCCCACCAACATTCCCATAACAAGCAGCAGAACCGGCTCCATCAACGTAGTGAGCTGCGTCAGTCTCGTATCGAGGTCTGTCTCATAAAACTCCGCGACATCCCGCAACATCGTATCAAGCGAACCCGTTTCCTCCCCTACTGACAACATCTCGATTGCGAGTTTCGGAAGCACCCTGGGACGATCCAACGCATCCGCCAGCGTCCTCCCCTCGCGAATCTCATTGACGGCCCCGATCATCTCTTGTGAGATCCATCGGTTTGAAACGGCTCCTCGTGCGCCTTGCAAGGCATCAACGAGCGGGGTTCCCCCGGCAAGAATGGTTCCGAGTGTTCGCGTCAATTGGACGGTATTGTGTTTGACTGCAATCTGACCCATGAGCGGGAGTTTCAGCACAAGGCGATCGATCACCAACTGTCCTGCCGAGGTGCCATAGTAGGCGTGTATCCCAAGAATGAGACCCATCACGACGACCGCTGCAGGCACTATCCGTGATTCAGCATGCCTCACCAAATCGAGCAAGACCTGAGTCGCCCACGGCAAGGTCTTTGCTGACTCTCCATAAACCGATACGAAAGTCGGCATGACATAGGTCAAAAGAAAACCGACCACGGCCAGACCGATCGCGATGAGGACAATAGGATAGGAGATCGCCTTCTTCACTTTCTGGCGAAGCCCGACCATCAGCTTCAGATACGCCACGTACCGCTGTAGGACCTCCGGCAAATTTCCCGATTGCTCTCCTGCCCTTACCGTAGCGACATAGAGTTCCGGGAAATACACGGGATGTTTAGCTAATGCGTCTGAAGCCGAAGCTCCACCTCGGATGTCTTCACGCACATCCCGTAATGCCCGCTGAAACCCCGCATGGCCGGCTCGTTCGATGAGAAGATCCCAGATGCGCAAAATAGGCAGTCCGGATTTGACCAGGGCCAGCAATTCTTGATTAAAGATCAAGAATTGCCCCAGCGGAAGCTTTCCCCATGACCACGACATCTCCGGCTTGGCCGAAATGATTCCTCGACGGCGCAGGTTGAAAACCAGCAATCCTTGTGATTCAAGTTTAGTACGAACCAACGATTCATTTTCCCCTTCGACACGCCCATGGATGATGGATCCATCAGGCCGTGCGACTCGATATGCAAATACCGCCATAGATGTCGACCTTCAAGACTTTCTACTTAGCCCATCGTGCATCGCTACGTTGGTTCGTTCTTGGCTTCTTCAATGGGGGGTTCGATAAGCCAGAGAGCTTGACCGACTTGAATACGGTCACTAGGAAGCGCGTTGAGAACCATGAGACGTCTGACGGAAGTCTGATATCGACGTGCGATACTCCACAACGTATCCCCAGGCCTAACCAGCACGTGTACACGGGGGCTCACGGTTGCCGACTGAGAAACCACCGGGGCTTCGCCAGCCGAAGATGTTCCCGACACCTGGACCGCCGCCACCCGGAACACGCTGGCATCTCCCTCTTGAACGGTCAAAAGTGTGTCCGGCTGAGAGCCGATATTCGTTAACTCAAGTTGCCTGTCTCTTGGAAAAGCCGTAGCTGCAGCAGACGCATGTCCCTTCACTTGTTTTTCTACTTTCGATACCTGCTTTTGAAACGGCTTCCGTGGATTCCGCAGTGCGGCTCTGGTCCGTCCCACCTGTTCTCGTTTAGAACGAGCGTTGGCCAGTTCTTCCCGTTGGAGGTCAATCACATGGCGAGCTTCAGTCAACCGATGCTCCGCCTCACGAATACGCCCTTCAAGCTGCGCTCGGGCGATCTGCACATCGGCCAATTCTTGGCGTCGCGCGTCGACCTCTGTTCTCAATTCGGCAACTGTTCGCTGGGCATCTCGCAATGAGGTCTTGAGGGTATCTATCGTGAGTTGCAGATCCGACATCTCCGGCTCGATGACGATAGGTTCGAGCAGGCTACAGGCCGACATTCCGAGCAGAAGAATTCCGATGGACGTACTCCCCCATGTCTCTTTCACTCGAAACATCTTGCGCCAAGGGAAGAATCTACTTCGAGCCAATCTCACGTGTCTGTTCACCATTGGTTATATGGAGTCCCGTTAGTTCCAACGAGGTCCGACCCGGAGTACACATCAAAGATACCACCCTCCGTCGGTTCAATAATCTGTTGCCAAGAGTTCGACGAATTCGTAAAAGGGTCTTTAGGAAGGGCCCGCAGATATCCTGCCGTTACCAAACCATCCAAGGACGGAGGGTACTTTCCTTTGTCTGCACGGTGATGGTCCAACAACTCGCGCAGCGTGAACAGGTCTTGCCGCAACACTGTCTCCTTCGCTTTCATCAATGAAGACTGATAGGACGGAACGGCAATCGTGGCCAAAATGCCGACAATGGACACAACGATCATGAGTTCAATCAGCGTAAATCCCTTCGCATTCCATCCGCCGACCTCACCAATCTTGATACTTGGTCCCATCGAGCGCCGACTCCTCACTTTGGGTCATCACGTCGTAAACATCCTCACCGCACCAACTAGACGGCTTAGGCCGGTCTTTGTAACAACGCAACGCCCAATCAGGTTTGCCCGTTAGGGGGTCGATCGGCATCACCCGCAAATAGCGCCTAACCGTGGTACCGCGCACCGTCGCCTCTTCTCCCGTCAGTTTTACACCCAATAGCACATCGAGAGACTTCGGATAGCCGTACGGCCCTGTAACTTCCTTGCAGATCAATCTATTCTTTACACAGACCGCCCCGAGTAGAACATCCCCATCGCGATTCCATTCCAACTTGAACAGATCGATCGCGCCTCGAATCGTGCGAAGATGCTGGCGCAGTTCGATCTCTTGGGCTCGTTTCGTCGATACTTTACTTAGAGGCATGGCGACCGAAGCCAGGATCACAATGATCGCCATGGTGACGAGAATTTCGATAAGAGTTAGTCCGTCTTCCCTCACCGCACTCTCACCACCCCCGTTCCAATTACACCGGTCGATGCCTGCGCCGTGCTGCCGGTGCCGGTCAGTTCAACGCGAATCGGCGACACCCCTGGCGCTATAGCCTCGAAGGTGATACTCATAGTTCGTGGCGCACGCTGAGCCGGACGAGTTATGTGGAACGTGACAGCTCCTCGTTGTTCTTCATGATCCTTCGCCGTAGTTTCTCCGCGGTTGATGACCTCTGCGTTATCAAGTCGTTTGAATTGCAGAATCTCTGGATCATAGTCCAGTTTGAATGTACTCTCGTCTAATGCACTGATTCGGCCGTCTACAACAGAAAGCCGTATCTCTTTGCCGGATTGGACAACCGATTCTTCAGGCTTGATCACCAGCAAAGGATCAGGCGTCGCCAACTGGGCCAATATGTTTTTTGACCGCGCGCTACCGTGAGTGGAAACTTTCCCGTATTCGGGTCCCCCCAACGCTGACACGTTCCTCGGATGGCTGGAGAAGATAGGGCTTGTCGCATAGTTGAACTCAGTGCCAGACCAAAAAGCTTGATTGCTGGAGCCACTAGGAAGCGCCGGTTGCGCAATGCGTGGAGTAATGGTCAAAATGACTTCCGTCGTCACTCGTTCCGTTTTGAAAGAACTCAATAGTTTTCCGATCAACGGCCAATCCCCGATCCATGGCATGGTAACCCGTGTTCGGCGATCCTCCTCCTGTAGCAGTCCGCCGAGAACTACGGTTTCTCCATCCCGCATATTCAACGTCGTTTCGGCCGATCTGTTACCGAATTTGAATTGCTGAATGAGCGGAGAAGCCTGTAACGTGATCTGATCTCCAACCCTAATCACCTCGACTTTCATCTTCAACGACAATTCATTGCCCAATCGGATTGAAGGCTCGACCGTCAGCTTGACGCCCGTATCTCGAAATTCGATCGACGTGACGGTTGAGGTGGTCGGCACGGCTCCTGTGGCAGCTTGCCCCGGCAACACATTGGTGGTGGAGAGAAGAATCGGTTGTTTATCACCGATATTAATCTCTGCTTTCTTGTTATTCATCACCCGGACTTTGGGAGAAGCAAGCGTCTTCGCGTCTGATTGCTGTTTAAAAAAATCCAGCAACACAGTCGTCGGCAGCTTAAAGAGATAGTTGCTCGGCCCAAGATCGGTCAGTTGCCGATAGGTCATCTGCACTGCCTCTGCCGCCAATGGTCCTGCGAACCCAGCAGCGACCAACCCGGCACCGGCTTGTTTCGGATAGTTCAAGCCATACGTTTGATTCTTCGTTCGATTGACCTCCAACACCTCAAGATCAAGAAGCACTTCCGGCTCTTGCCGGTCATTGGTCAGAATAATCCTTTCGGCAAGTTCTAATTTCTCCGGCTGATCGCGGATCACAATGGCATTGAGCTGTTCGTTTGCATGCATTCGCTTCGAATCGAGCATGCTCTTCAACAAAAGCAGCATATCTTTGGCTTTTGCTGTCGAAAGATAAAATGTCCGAATCATCAGATCCTGATACTGCTCCTGCTTCTGCTTGGTATCGGGACTGATGATCAAGACAGCCGGAGATATCCGACGGGAAAACAAACTGTTACTGTTGAGGATCAGTTGCAGGGCTTCCTCAAATGGCGTGTCCTGAATCGAAATCGAAATAGGGTCGTTCCGTACATCCTTGTCGAAAACCAACGTAAACCCTCCAACCTTCGCTACACCTTCCAAAACTTCCTTAAGGCCGGCGTTTTTGAATTTTAACGTCACTGATTGCTTCGAACGTTCATCTCTTGTAAGCCCTTGTAGCTCTGCCGTAAGCCGGGTGATACGTTCCAACGCCTCTTGATACGTTGGATCAAGTTCTGCAGCCCGCACAAAACCCCTCATCGCCTCATCAATTCTTCCAAGTTGAGCCAGCCGTTCCGCCTCGCGGTACTGAGATCGAGACTCTTTTATGCGAGTCGCTTCTGTGAAACTCGCTTGATGATCGGCGTTGGAGGGATCGAGAGTCAGAGCTCGTTTGAATTCTTCAATGGCCAGATCGATTTGCTTCTCCTTAAGAAGCGTCCGACCGTGCTCGGCATACGCCGCCGCAGCACGCTCGCGAGCCAACGCGTACTTACCCTGGAGAGAAGGATCGAAAGGATCGTCTTTCAACGCCTGTTTGTAAGCGAGGATAGCCTCCTCCCAACGCTCAGCAGCCAAATGTTGATCTCCGCGTTTGGCGTCAGGAGACACCAACAGGGTACAACCAAACATCCCGAGGATTCCCAGGATCTGAATGATTCTTATTGTTCTGTTATGAGGACACGCCTTCTGGTAATAATCCACAATCTCTGTTTCCCGCAGATATTCCGCCTGGCCTGAAAGCACTGTCCAGCCAGCCATCATTTTTTATACTACGGATCAAGACAGGCTCAAAGGAAAAGCCTAGAAGATGTGGAGGTGGCGTCTCTCCCTAAAACCGCCGACAAGTTGATGATGGAATACATCGTCTACGTCGGCCTCGGTAAGAGACTGGCACCTAGGTGTACCTCATCAACTTTGGGCAGTCGAAGAGTCGGTTTCTGCTTTAAAAGAACTGCTAAAAATTGACTGGATCCTATCAGCAATTACAGATTTGCATAGATCTCAATCTATTGGAGAGGGTGACTGGGATGGTCAAAAGCCTGGCATCTCACCAGTCCAATGTCGGCACGGAGATATTGTCAAGAGTTGTGGATCGCGGCTGATTAGGTGGCGACCTTTCCAGCTTTCTTCTCTGGTCCCTGCTGCCCGCACTCGACCTGGAACCCATCCTTGAACTCAATCCCAGCACGGACCAGTGGGAGAAGTTCCTGGGCGTCG
>JBBIKN010000107.1:0-11432 GCA_037445435.1 Nitrospira sp.
CTCCTTGGCTATGATTCTGGCTTGCTCAGATCAATGTCGGACAGGCTCCTAGGCCGATCAGCCTAAGAGCCGATCTGCTCACGGCTGTCCACACACGCTGCTTTTATTCTCGAACAACAGGCCAGGCCCATTGCCGTTTTCAATGTGTTACGGTGCAAAAACATTGAGCACGAGTTCTTATGCAGACACGAACTAGAACAGTCCTGCGATGCCGGTGGCGATCTTCTCTTGCACGATGGGCGTGGCTTCAGGAATGTCGAGACCTTTTTGCCGCACGTGGCCGACCATTCGCATCTGTTGCACTTTCGCCAGGGGGCTGTCGCCCTTCCGATCGGCAACTGTGCCCGTCATGCTCGGTTGACCGATTGCTTTGCCGATCTTTCGGTCGGTGATCTGGACGTCAGCCACGCACAGGTACGTCACGCCATCTTCTTTGGGTGGTGGCTGCATACCGGGAAAACCGGACATGCCGCCGAATCCCCCTCGCCCGCCGCTCATGGCCATGGCTTGCTTCATCATGGCGCTCATGTCCGGCATACCGGCCATGCCCATGCCAGACTCGTCACCCATGGAACTAGCCGAAGCCATCGCTGTGCCGCCGCTGCTGATGCCAGCACCGGGGCCGGCTCTGGCCACGGCTTCCGGAGTCACACCATCGGCAGCCTTGTGGCAATAGATGACCTTGGCCTGTATCCAGTAGTTCGCCTGCTCCGGATCTTGAACCAGTTGATATTCCTTTGCCGTGAGCTTGATGTTCACGTCGTTCAACGTCGCCTGCTGGTTTTCCGAGGCGTTCCGGAGCTGGGTATAGACGGTTCGGTTGGTATTGGGATCAAGGAAGATCGTGTTGCTGTTCATGAGGCCGGAACGGATGACGTTGGAACAGCCGATTTCAAACAGACAGGTTAAGGTCAAGGCCGTGGTCACGCACATTCGGAACACCAGAGCCCTCGAACGCGATTTCTTAGCAGCACTGCTCATCAGAAATTTCCCGCCACCGCGGCACTCAGCTTCTGTTGCAACAGCGGCGTCGCTTCATCCTCGTCTAATTTCTTTTGGTGCACATCTGCTACCAGCCTGGTTTGGTAGATGCCTGATTCCTACCCCGTTCCCATTTTCATCCCACTGGGAAGCTGGACGGTCCTTTGTTCGGTGATCTGGATATCGGCCACACAGGCATAGTTCACGTCGTCCGGCATCTTGGGAGCCGACGACGAACTGAAGAGATCACCGATGCCTTGGATCGCGCTCAACCCCATCGAGGCCGCTGCGCCGCCCATCGCGCCATATGGTCCTACCATACTGGCCATGCTGGAGAGCCCTTGCAATGCGCCCAACGTCATATTGAACGCAGAGCCATAGCCACTCGCCACCATCGCCTCGACCGGCATCTCCGGCTTCGTGATGTTGCAATAGACGATGCTCGCCAGCACGACGTAATGCGCGCGGTCCGGATCGTTCACAATCTGATACCCTTTGGCGCTCAGTCGGGCACCCAGATCGTGAAGCGAGACTTCTTGATTGTCCGAGGAGTTGCGAGCCTGGATGAAGACGGTTTTCTCTGTGCTCGGCGGCAGGAGGACGTTGTTACTCGAGATGAGATCAGTGTCTTTGATACTACCTGCGTGGGCGGTGATGGGAAGAACGATCAGGAGGGGTAAGGACAGGTATCGCATGGACACCTCACGGGAAAACCGCCCGGATTGTACGCAAAGGCAGGTTGGATAGCAACGGCCAGGCGGACTCGAAAAATGAAGAACCCCGCCCTTACAGGCGGGGTCTCCTTACAATTCAAGCTGCGCTTGACCCGTCTCCTGCTCGCACTGGTGCCGCACAGATCATCAACTGGCATCCTGAAGTTTCATCGGCAGTTATTATTATCGCACCAGGCGAGCAACAGACGGCTCCTTGCTCACACCCCCACCCTGCCAGGTGGGGAACTCCCGCGGAATTAGAAGGATTTACCAAGATCGTCTTGAAGATTCATTTCCCGTCGGCCAGCATGGCGGCCACTTCAGCGGTTTGACCATCCCAGCAGGAAGACTCACGAATGCGATTCCGACGTCTCTTCATCTTCCCAGTTTTAGTCCTAACCGCCGGTTGCGGTGGCGATAAACACCTGCCATCGTCCAACCCGCCTGAATATGATCCGAAGAAGGTCCACACTGCACCCGCCGTGCTGCCCAGCGCGCCATCTACCTCGGTTGCTCCATCGGTAGAATCGGGGCCACCGCCGATTCAGTTGCCTCCCCTCGAACCGGGACCGAATGAAAAAAGCGAGTGGAAGAAGATGCCGGTCAAGCCGGAATCGCTGCAATTATTCAAAAGTGCCAAAAGCCCGTGTGAGGCCTTGTCGAAAATCGTCCAAGGCCTCGGCAGCGCGCAGCTCCTTGCCGGTGCGGAAGGACAAGCGCTCAAGCAATCACTCGGCTCACAGGCAGAGTCGGTTGCGCAATCCTCAGACCAGCAGCTGTTTGACATCCTCAAAGCACAACTCGGACCGAATGTCGCCAATTGTCCCCCACCGGTGCCTGCGCGTCAAAATAGCGGCCTCGAACAGCTCTTCTCTCCAGCTCGCGTGGTCCGTACAAACGGACTATCGAACGGATCCTTCCACCTCGCACAAGAGTCGGCAGTCACCCCAACAAGAAGCGAATCGAGACAAGAGGCGCCCCCTGGCTGGGTTGGATGGAAAACCACGGCTCGATCGATCTGGCCGAAGATGGCAGGGAATAGAAAGAGCATGGTGACAATTCTTGGCGGCAAGGTGCTCAAGTGCCCGACACCGGAGGGAGTGGTCCCAGGCGATTTTGAGTTTGCCGTTGTTCTTGATCAGACGATCGAGGAATCAGGCCTCAGGCAAATAATTCACATCGGCCTCCACGCGTCAGCTGCACTGAAAGGGCAGGTGGGTGACAACGCCAAGGTGCAATATGTCGAAGGCCAGCTTACTGCTGTCGCCGAGCGGAATGGGACGGATGTGCCAACATCGGTAAGATGACAGCGTGAGCAATTTCGGTTCATTCCTAGTTGGGATGAGTTTTATCCCGGCTTTTTTACGAATATTACCGTTCTCTCTGCAACTGGGTGGAGTCTCGAAGGTACCACCTTCCAAGAAAATAGCTTCGTGAGCGATGCCTTTGCAGCAGTCATGCTTTGGGGAGGCCAAAACTACTAGGTTGCAGAAAGAGAAGGGCACAAGCCTAACACCTGCGTGGAGATCATCTTCACGCCGGTGACCAAGACGAAAATGTTTGTTCCGAGCGAATCGACTCCGGTGAAGACGGAATTGCGCACCAAGGAGGGATCGAAAGTCGTTCCTGCGACGTTCAAGGAGGCGAAAGAGCGGCCGCGGGAGGGGATTGGCAACGTAACCCCGATGGAAGAGAAATCTGAACACGACAGGCCCGCCACGTTTACCTATCGAGCACCGGGCACGCGAGTCCCACATAGTGAGTTTCGGGTGAAGGCCGTTTCCCGTGCAGGAGTGGCGGAAGAGAAGGATGGAGAATGGGAGTTAGCCCCTTTTGCGTACGCTCTTGAATTCAAGTCGCACATCGTCCAGGAGCCAATGAATTTTGCGCATCGGCAATTCGGAATGCAAATGAGTTCGAATGGATTCGATGCTCATGTTCAAGCGACCGTCCCGCTTCGGCGGAGGGACGATGGGGAATGGGTCGGGGTAGGCATGATGCAGTACGCCACTCGCACCACGACTCAGACGGCCCAATGTGAGATCCGCATCCAGGGCACCGGCACGACGACCATTCATGTGAATGGAGGCTCAATCAGCAGTGATCCTGAGCCATTTGCCGTGAACTTGATTATTCTTCCCGGGCAATCAGGGGAAGTGGCGGAGACCCACTGTGCAAGTGCCCAGGGACCGGCAAAGCTAAAGGAGTTACTGCCGTCACAAGGCGCTCAAGTGGGTGACGCGCATACCGTGACTAAAGGCGGTGGATGGAGCTCGGCCTTCAGCTTCACCCACTTCAAAACATTCAATCGGAATAAGAAGGGCTACGAGATCGGAGGATGGACGCCGGTGCGCGATTCTGACGTAATCGCGAAGAAGACCATCCGTGTCGACTGCAGCATCGGGACGCAGACCTGCCAGGAGGTGACGGAGCTGACCTTGAAAGCGGGTCCGTAAGAGGCACGGCGCGCATCCACCGGAATGCGCCTATATGCTGGTCCCTGTACGAGTCGCTTCCACGAACTGCTCGCTCGACTCGTCGAGAGCGCGCCCGCGGCGGCCCTTGGCCGGGAGAATGAAGAGCTGCTTCGCGTCGAGATTCTTGCTCTCTTGCGGTGCCGACGGAAGCGTCATCTCGTAGGTCGGTTGCCGTTGGTGATCGGCGATCTGGAGCTTTGGATTGTAAACACTGTTGAACTTCCACAGCATCTTGACGAAGTTAGTCTGCCCCCGCAACAAATGTCCAGCCGCAATCTTGGCCGTGCCCTTGAGCGCGGCCCAGCCTAGATGTTTCTTGTTCAAAACCTGTTGGGTCTTGACCAATTCTTCATAAAACTCCGGAAGGGGGAGCTTGGTAGGCAGTACGGCGTGCTGAATGTCGAAGAGGCGGTAGTCCCTCGTCTGAAACTTTCTCGATTCGGTATGCCAGCTTTCGGTACCGGGATAAGGGGTGTTGACGCTGATGTTCACGATCTCGGGGATTTCCAGGCACCACTGCCGTACGACCTCGAACCGTTGCCGGTCCCAATCAGGGTCGGCGATGAGATTGATGGCGACGGTAATCCCAAGCGATCGGGCAAACTCCAGCGCTTCAAAGTTTCGGCCCAGCGAGATGCGCTTGCGGTGCATCTTGAGGCCTTCTTCGTCGATGGCTTCGACGCCCAAGAACATGTACTGGAGTCCGAGCTTCTTCCAAAACTGGAAGACTTCCTTATTGCGCAGCAAGACGTCGCCGCGCGTCTCCATGTAGTATTGCTTCTTGATGCCTCGCCGCGCGACCGCTTCGCCGATTTCCATGCCCTGCTTGGCCTGAATAAAGGCGACGTCGTCCACCAGAAAGATGCCCGGTTCTTGAACCTGTTCCAACTCTTCCACCGCTTTCTCTGTGCTGACCGTTCGATAGCTGCGGCCGTAAAACGTCCAGGCGCTGCAGAAAGAACAATCCCAAGGGCAGCCTCGTGCAAATTCGACGGAGGCACAGGGATCCAGCACTCCTATGAAATATTTGTGTCGGTTACGGAGCAGATCGCGCGCGGGGCGCACGTTGTCCAAATTTTCGATGAACTGGGCCGGTGGTCCTTCCCCGTCCAGAGTCACGACGCCGGGAACCTTTGTAATCGCCTTGCGGTCCTGCTCCACGGCGTCCAGCAGCTTGGGGGTGGCCACTTCCCCTTCACCTTTGAGCACACAGTCGATGGCGCCGTTACCATGTTCCAAAAACTCCTTCGCCACAAATGAGGCGCTGTGTCCTCCGACGAAAATGAAGCAGCTCGGCAGCTCTTTCCTCGTCAATTTGGCCAAATCCACGATCTCCGGCACATTCGCCAGATAATTGCACCCGAATGCGACGGCGTCAGGTTTCCAGGAGCGGATGAGGGCTTCGTAGTCTTTCCACGTGTCCGCCTGTAGATCGATCAGGCGAACCTCATGCCCCGCTTGGCGGCACGCCTGCACCACCATCTCGAGTCCGAGCGGTTCCAGACGTAGATAGATCTTGGTATACATGAGTGGACCGGGATGGACTGCAAGGAACTTCATAGCCCCTAACCTCCTGATCTATGACGTGCTAAGCCGGGAAGAACGTGTTGCAGAATTATGTGCGTCCGGCCCACTTAGTTTTAGCGATGTGGCGATCGACGCGGAAAGGGATTCTGACAGAATGGAAGCAGAGGTGCAACCAGTAAGGGCCTAAAATTTCAGATGATTTGGAGAGTCCCATGGTGTTACGGACGGAGTTCCGCATAGTCCTCGGCAATACTTTTGCCGAAGTATCTCCTCCTTTCCCTACATAAGTGGGTGACAGTCAGGCGACTCGCGCAATCTGGCTTTTCTACAGTTGAGTGCGTACCATATCGCCATGTTGCTTCCCGAACGAACTCTGCGTCAGCGCATTATCGATCTCCTGACCGACAGTCGGAGGACCACCGATCAACTGGCTCGGATGCTCGGTATCCCGGAACGGCAGGTGGAGGAGCACTTGGCTCATGTGGTAAAAACGGTATCTCGAGACCGTTCCCGACGGTTTATCCTCGAGCCGTCCTTCTGCATGGATTGTGGATTTATGTTCCGCGAGCGTACCAGATTGACACGGCCAAGCCGCTGCCCCCAATGTCGAAGCGAAGGGATCTCTGCCCCGGGCTACACAATCGAATCCCTAAGATCAGGATCTGATCACGCTAATGCGAAGGTGTCACGGCGGAGAGACGCCTGGAAAGGATCACCATGATGACTGCACGACTTGTACTCTGTGCCCTCTGCTTGTCAATGCTGCTCGGCTGCTCCGACAAATCCAAGGAGTTATTCGAAATGGCTGCCTTCGAAGAAAACCAAGGGAATATTCCTCATGCCAAGCAACTCTATCAAGAACTGGTCAATCTCTATCCGTCTACCAAAGTCGCCGAGATGGCTCGATCGCGGCTTGCCGATCTGGAAAGCAGAAAATAACGGCTTTGTGTTTCAGCACGCCATGGAATTATGAATTGGCGGACGCCTCCGGCCTTTGTCGGGGAAACCACGGAAAAAACGCATTGGTCGTCGCTTGGTAGACTTTATACTCCTCTCCTCGGCTTGAAAGGGCTTGTGCTTCCGTCCGTGGAATACCCGTCAGCTTAAGCAGCGCCACTCCCATCCCGATCGGCCCGATCCACGTAAAGATCCAGCCAGGTGCTCCCAACGTCATCACCACGTAAGAGCACCAGTGCAGCCATTCAAAAAAATAATTGGGATGGCGCGAATAGGCCCACAGGCCTTCACGACAGACGCGGCCCTGATTTCGTGGGTCGGCGCGAAAATGGGCGAGTTGCCGGTCGGCTCTTGCTTCACCGGCCACGGCCACTCCCCAGATGAGCAAACCGATGAGCTCGACCAACGCGGAGGGAGGCCGTGGATTCCACAGCAGCACCAGAAATGGGAGCGAAAAGGCCGCCACGGCCAGCGCTTGCAGGAGAAAGTACGCGAGCATTTTGGCCGACTCAGCCTCACCCCATTCCTCCCGCAGTCGTCGATACCGAGCATCTTCCTCTTTCCCGAGCACGCGATTGAACAAGATATAAAGTCCTAATCGTCCCGCATACATCGTCACCAACATCACGGTGAGCACGATGCGCTCCATGCTCGTATCCGCCTGTGTGGCATACCACAGCACGACGAGAATCAGTCCAAAGCACCATCCGACATCTCCGATCGCGGCGTTCCTGGTCCTCCTCTGTACGGCCCACAAGACCCCCATGACCATCGTCATGAACAGATACGCAGCCAGAACAAGCGGCAGCGGATCCGATGGAAAGCCCCCATTCTCTGATTCCATCATCTTTTATGCCCCACACGGATGAGGTTCATAATCCCACACATCGGCACCTCGATGCACCCGATCCTTCAACCAACTCCGGAAGCCCGGTATGGGAAACGACAAAAGCGCCTGAATTTTCTCGAAATTCAGTGAGAGATCGGCGGGGCGAGGCGCTCCGGTATGAGAACGAGTGGATCCTTCAACCAGATGGCCTTGCAGTTCCGGATACCACGGCAGCAGCGCCTGGCCGATTTCCCACCGCGACAACCGTTCCCGACCACCAAGATGATAGAGTCCTGACGTGTCCTTGCCAGCCAACTCCCAGATCGCCCGAGCAATGACTCCCGCCGGTAACGGACAGCGATATTCATCGCTATAGAGCGTGACTTTCTGGCCACTCTTGGCTGCCCGACACATGTCCTCGACGAAACTTCGATCGCCACTCTGAGACGTACCAGCCGTCAGGACGATTCGAACCACGGCGTGGCGGGAATTCTGCAACACGAATTGTTCCGCCTCAAGCTTGGTCTTGCCGTAGAAGTTGATGGGGATCGCTTCGTCTCCTTCACGATACCAGCCTCGCCGGCCGTCGAAGACTTCACCGCTCGATAGGAAAATACATGAGATGTTCTTGGAGAGATGGGCTAGATGAGCCGTAGCTTCTACGTTAATGCGGCGGGCTAGCTGAGGATCTTGCTCGCAATCCTTCGTCCGGCTCAAGGCCGCGCAGTGGATCACCAGATCGGGCTTGATGGATCGCCAGGTTCGTTCGACCGCGCTGAAATCCGTGAGATCAAGGTCGGTGCGGGTGAAACCGTGCACTTCCCACTCTGGCGCCCATCGTGGGGCGGCCTTCACGACATATTGCCCGATCAATCCCGCCGCCCCGGTGACAATGGCGCGAGGTGCCATGGCAAGGAGACCTATTGACGCGTGAGCTTGCGGTAGCGGATTCGATGCGGCTGATCGGCTTCTTTGCCCAAGCGCTTCTTACGATCCGCCTCGTACTCACTGTAGTTTCCCTCGAACCAGACCACCTTACTGTCGCCTTCAAAGGCCAAAATGTGGGTAGCAATCCGATCGAGGAACCAGCGGTCGTGGCTGCTGATCACGGCACAGCCGGCGAAATTTTCCAGGCCTTCTTCAAGGGCGCGCAAGGTGTTGACATCCAAGTCGTTCGTCGGCTCGTCCAGAATGATCAGGTTCGCCCCTTCTTTCAACATGCGCGCAAGATGCACACGATTGCGCTCCCCGCCCGAGAGATCCTTCACCTTTTTCTGCTGATCCGTTCCGGCAAAGTTGAAGCGGGCACAGTAGCCGCGGGCGTTCACTTCGGTCTTGCCGAGTTTGATAGTATCCTGACCGTCCGAAATGACTTCGTACACGGTCTTGTTGCCGTCCAAGCTGCGATCCTGATCGACATAGCCGAGCTTAACCGTCTCGCCGACCTTGATCGACCCGGCATCCGGCTTCTCCTTGCCGATGATCATTCTGAACATGGTCGTTTTGCCGGCGCCGTTGGGGCCGATCACACCGACAATGCCGCCCTTCGGCAGATTGAAGTTCACGTTCTCATAGAGCACCTTGTCGCCGTAGGCCTTGCTGATGCCTTTCGCCTCGACCACCACATCGCCCAGCCGTGGTCCCGGAGGAATGTAGATTTCCAGATCTTCCGCCACTTGCTCTTGTTTCTGATTGACCAGCTCTTCATAGCGGTTCAACCGCGCCTTGCCTTTTGATTGGCGGGCTTTGGGCGACATCCGAATCCACTCCAACTCGTGTTCCAGCGTCTTCCTTCGCTTCGATTCCGCCTTTTCCTCTTTTTCCAATCGGTCTTTCTTCTGCTCCAGCCACGAACTGTAGTTGCCTTGGAACGGTATTCCGTGACCTCGATCCAACTCCAGAATCCATCCGGCGACATTGTCGAGGAAGTACCGGTCGTGAGTCACGGCGATGACTGTGCCTTTATATTGTTGCAGATGCTGTTCGAGCCATTGGACCGACTCGGCATCCAGATGGTTCGTCGGCTCGTCGAGCAAAAGAATGTCCGGTTCTTGGATCATCAGACGACAGAGCGCGACCCGGCGCTTCTCACCGCCGGATAATGTCCCCACCTTCTGATCGGCGGGCGGACAGCGCAACGCATCCATCGCGATGTCGAGCTGATTTTCCAGTTCCCAGCCATTGGCGGCTTCGATTTTCTCTTGCAGTTGCGCCTGCTTGTCGAGCAGTTTTTCCATCGTGTCCGGGTCAGCCGATCCGATCTGGTTACTCACGTCTTCATATTCCTTAAGCAAGGCAACCAGTTCGGCCTTTCCCTCTTCAACGACTTCCTTGACCGTCTTGTTGGGATCGAGCTGCGGCTCCTGTTCCAGCAAACCGATGCTATAGCCTTTGGATCGCGTGATCTCGCCGGTGTAGTTCGGATCCACCCCGGCGATGATCTTGAGCAGCGAGCTCTTGCCGGAACCATTCAACCCCAGCACGCCGATCTTCGCGCCGTAGTAGAAACCGAGATAGATCTCCCGCAGCACCTGCTTCTTCGGCGGATAAACCTTCCCAACATTGACGAGTGAAAAAATAACCTGCTTATCATTCGTGGCCATGAGCCCTATCGTCCTCCCCTGCTGGTTCTCTGGTTGGTTGGAATGAAGAACGCACCATACCAGACAACCCTTTTCGATCACAACCAAGGGTACATTTTCGAGACGCGCCATTCGCCGAAGGGCGTTAGCAGAACCATTTCCTCGCTTATTTGCTGAGAGCCAGGAGCAGTAGGGCGGGACAGCCAAGCTTATGCCGCCAGTCGGAACGCTGAGCCACCATAGCCTCGGTCACGACCGGTTCCTCAACACGCTCAACCATCAGCTTTGCGTCTTTTGCCGCAACGATGAGAGCCCTCACTTCGTGAAGGTGCCCTGGGATGCGTACGGACCCGTCGGGGCTTGCCAATTGGATATCGGCCCCCGTCAGACGCTGCATGTCCGGATGTACGGCCGTCACGACCGCCCGACCCCGCGGCTTCAACACAGCGGCGATCTGTGAGAACAGATGTTCCGGCGTTTCGATGTGATCGAGCACGAGGCTGGACATGACTCGATCAAAGAGGCCGGACTGAAAGGGCAGGCAGGTGACCGATGCCTGTACCCACGAGATCTCCTTTCGGCTCCCGGTGTCTCGACGCGCTCGGCAGAGCATGCCGAGAGAGAGATCCACTGCCGTGATGCGATACAGTCCCGGATCCAACAGACGGAGGTATCGGCCGGTTCCGCAGCCTCCATCTAAGATTCTACAGCCGTGAAACGGCTTGAGCTGATCTAGAAGAAAAGGTTCATCCAACCATGTAGAGGGATCGCCATCGTCATAGGTGGCGGCCCAACAATCGTAACCCGCCTCCGTTCCCCTCTCATCCGAGCCAGCTGCCATAGCAAAGCGAGTCTCCTTCGATCTACGTCATCGTATCACCGTATCACCTCCTTTTTCTGAGTTGAATCCGTGCTGCAGCAGTAAGAATCTGAAGCGAGCGGGCGAATCAGCAGGATACGTTACGGCCACGATGCCGTCCTAGTCACATCTCACCACGGACGCATGATCAAATGTGATGGCCTGTCTGTCTTGAGGAGTAACCCACTTTACGGTATCGTACCGCTCCAATTTTCCAACTGAGGACTGCCTCGGATGCCCAGTATCTTCCTGAGCTATTCCAGCGAAGATCTTCCACTTATCCAGAAACTTGTAGCACAGCTCAAGAAACACCCCGACATTTCTATCTGGCACGACAAAGACAATCTTCGCGGAGGACAGAGGTGGCCAAACGTCTTAGCCCGGAAAATTCACGACTCGCGTCATCAAGAAGCCATCGAGGCTCCGAACTGTGCGATAGGAGCGGCGACCACGCAGCTTCGACAGACAGCGACGGAGGAACCCGATGGCGACAGACTGTATACCGCA
>JBBIKN010000108.1:0-10655 GCA_037445435.1 Nitrospira sp.
GCACGGACCAGGACTATACATCAGCTCATTGAAAGGATGTGTGTGATCCCGACAATAGATCACTAGTTGTCCCGAATCATCGCAGCCGTAAAGATCAATGTTATGCCAGAAACGTTTCAAGAAGGTATTGTCCTTTGCGGAAAGGTTAGAGTCCTTCCGAAAATCGTAACCTTTCGTTCTGTTCGCTTTGTATTCATGTTTTGCAAGGAGTTCCGCGATATCGCCTCGCCAGTTAAATTCTTGTTTGAGATTATTGTGGTCCGGCATGACTATTGACTTTCATGCTCGCAAATTGATTCGACATGAGGCCCCTCACGATCAGATCAACTCTTTTCATCTCCCAGACCTAAGAAGGTCAAATCTATCAATGGTTCCCCTGAAGCCAAAAAGTTTTTCGAAACTGCGAGCCTCTTGCCTATCGAGGTAGGATCCCATTCGCGTCTTTATATGGTGCTTGCACTTTTTTGCTACAGACCATCTTCGTCACTTGTAGCAGAGCTCCCCAAATCCGTATCAGCTTTATTCCTATCCTGTTGAATTACCCAAGAGATATCACCGAATTGTGAGAACTATTCCTGGCGCTGACCTTGCTGATCACTCGACATGTGGTGGAGTCACAGATTGAGGTGCCATTAGCCGCGCACATGCGCGTGAGATGAAAGGAGGGAGTCTATGTCCGTCGCAAAAATCATTGAGATCAGCGCCGAATCACCCACGAGCTTCGAAGATGCCATCGTCCAAGGAATAGCCAAAGCATCGAAGACCGTTCACGGCATCAAGTCGGCGTGGGTGAAGGAACAACACGTCGTGGTCGAAAATGGCAAGGTCTCTTTATATCGTGTAGACTTAAAGGTGACATTCGTATTGGATTGACGACTTTCGCAAAGAACACCTACCTCATGTTACGGTTCTGGGGGAGAAGGCGGCGGGCTGCCGCGGTTCGCTTGTGGACCGCGGCGTTTGCCGTGATCCTTCTTTCACTCCTCGCTTTTACCGCTTCCTCGCTAGGAACAGAGGCTCCGATGGTAGCGGTGCGCGAGACGGTCACTCAGATCCTCCGCATCCTCGATGACCCTGCCCTGAAAGACCCGGCCAAGCACGCACGGCGTCGTCATATGCTGGAAGAAATCGCTGCGAACAGGTTTGATTATGCAGAGATGTCGAAGCGGGTGTTAGGCAGTTATTGGAAGCCGCTGACCGAGAGCCAACGGAAGGAGTTCGTCGAGGTGTACAAGAGTTTTCTCTCCGACAAGTACGCTGGAAGAATCGAAGATTATACCGGACGAAAGCAAGAAGTGAGCTACCTCACTGAACGGATCGAAGGGCCATATGCGGAAGTCAGGACAGAGTTGCGTTCAGATAAAACGACGCTTCCCATGGATTACCGCCTCTTGTTAAAGGATGGTCGCTGGTCTGCCTATGACATCATCATTGACGGCGTGAGCTTGGTGAGTAACTACCGGAGCCAGTTTCAGAAAATCATTCGAGAGAGCTCCTATGAGGAGCTTGTCAAGAGGTTGAGCGAACGAACTCTCACCGAGGAAAAGAAACCGAAACGATGAAAGAGGCCCAGTTGTCCGGCATGCCGGTGACATGGTTTGCCACCCGCAGGATTGAGTCCAGCGCGGCGTCCCGCCTTTCCAGCATCGATATCAGCACGTCGACTTCTTGAAGCCCCGGCGTCATGTAATCCGCTCCGCGTCAGAGCACGGCGAAACCACCGCGCCCATGTCATCGGTTCAATCATGAGATCATGAGGTGATGAGCCGATTGGATTGCCTATACACGGCAAGATATAGAGGGAAGGGTCCGACCATAGGCTGCGCGTGCCGAGAATCGTTTCCTCATTCCGAAGATGGAAGGAAATGCATCGTATGGGTGATAACCCCTTGGGTTCCTATGTCTGAGAATAACAACTGTCCCCGAAGGAGACTCTTTGGCGAAGCGGCAGCCATCACAAATCCTCATGACAACTTACCAAAGACGAAAGGAGGGGTGAGTGATGCGATACGTAGGGATTACCACTGCTATAGCCACGGCATCGACCCTCTTCCTCTTGACCGTCGTGGAAGCGCGGTCTTTTGAGGAGAAAGCGGACGTGACGATCGGCGGCGCAGAGTCAGTGATCACTGGGTACCTTATCAAGATCGACGGTGACGCGTACTGGATCCGGCAAGCCACGGGTGATGTCAATCGAGTGAGGGTCACCGAAGGGACGCACATGATCTGCCCGACGAGGTCGGCGGGTTCGTCCGAGGCAAGAATGCAGTCGGAACCCGGACTCGGGTTCCGAATCGGAGATTGTCCGTTCATCGTGGGCGACACCGTGAAGGTAGAGGTTTCAGATATCGGCTGGGCCAGCCTCATACGGTATGCCCCACCGCCGGTCTCGCACACGGCGCAACTGGGGTTGCCTCAAAGCTGGGAAGGCGATATTCCTCACGGAGAGCTGATGTTTAAGTCAGGGCCAGCCTATCCCGTGGAGACTAAGGATGGGAAACATGTGGGGCACTTCGCAGGGACGCTCACCGACACCCTATTGGGGACATCGTACGGCCTTGTCGTTCCTCCAGGCGACAGCTTCATGCTTCCTGTGCCCATGATTCACATCAGAGAGGAATGGCCGCAGCCCAACAAGCCCAAAATGGTTCTTCTTGTCACAAAGGAGCGTTTCGAACAGATGCACTCCCCCGCCTATTCCGCCGCAAACATGATTTCGGTCTCAGAGGTACGTGAGTTTTGGGCTCAATTGAAACCTCCGGAGTCTGTCGCTTCGAAGGACGTGGACGTCGAGATCCGGATCGACGGGAAAGCCTTCGAGATCGCGAAGGGAGGACGAAGCGGAGGTTTTGACCTGGTGGCGGGGATGCCGGCCACGATCCGGCTCCGCAACAGGGACACTGTGGCCCACGAGTTCGTCTCCACGATGTTCCGCGACGTTCCGTTCCGCATCTCGGGCAACGCCACGATGATCAGGACAGGGAGAGCTTCCGGTGTCCGACTGGACCCAGGACAGGATGTGACCCTTGAGTTCACGGCTCCGACCCCGGAGGCGGATGCGTACGGCGCCAGGGACAGCGCCTACGATATCTTCTACTGCAACGTTCACGGCAAAGAACACGGGGAGAAAATGCGCGGTGAAGTGGCGATCGTGGAAACGAGAGGCGAAATCGGCGGTGGATGACGGACAGTCGGATCAGGCGGGTCGCCCGAAACGTTTCGGGCGACCCGGTCCTTTTTCACCGCTACTTCGTCTTCCATCCATATTCGGAAGTCTCGGATACTAGCCGCTTCCATAAACAGAGCCGGCTTGTGAAATGAGTGTAGGACGTCTCTTTTTTTTGCCCAGTAATGAAATAAAAATCATCCCGGCAAGCTGTCTATGCAGACGAAAGAAACCCTGAGCAGAAGGCCGTTGCTATCACCCTTGCTTTCCGCACCGGCAGTGCTCATGAGCCTGGCAGTGGCGCTGGGGTGGGGATTCTCCGGGGTCACCTTGGCTCAGGGGCTTGAGGAGACGCCAGATGTGGTTCTTATCATGAAAGATAAGCTCTTCCATATTCTCAAAGGGTCGGAACTAGGCAAAAGCCAGCCGACATTTTCTCTGGCTCCCAAGAGGGATGTCGTCGTCTTGTTGCGCAATGAAGACGACGTTGCACATGAGTTTGTCTCACCGTTGCTCCAAAAAGTGGATCTTCAGATCTCGGGCAAGGCGACCATGGTCTACACCTTGACGGCTGCCGGGGTTCGCGTCGATCCGCGTGAAAGCGTGGCTCTCCGTTTCGATGTCCCTGACGCCGGCTATGATCAGTTCCATTTCTGGTGCAATGTTCACGGAAAGCTCCTTGACGATTCGATGCGAGGAGAAATCTTTATTGTGGAGGAATCATCCAAATAGCAGCGATGCCGACAAGGTCGTCGTCGAAGGACCAGTGGCTACCGCCTGGAGGTGTCCCATGCGCGAAAAAGGTAAAGGTCAAAGGGCCCTCGCTTTCATCGGGCTCTGTGTCCTCATGGTTGCGCTCACCACATGGATGACCGCACAGGCCGGGGAACCGCCGGGGATTCCTCCGCAGATGGTGGCCGAATACCTCCATGCGGTCATTCAAGCTGAACGCACCATCTATTCGACCCACGTGGTCGAACGCTTACAGGATCTGAAGGTCAGCGAAGCCAGCGAAGAATGGAAGGCAAGAGGGGCCTTGCCGCTTCCGGCACAGATGCTCCAAATGACGGGTCAGGAGGTTCAAGGGTACGGACTGGGACTGCGCATCAGGCTGGCGAGTTTGTGGCCGATCTATGAAAAAAACAGACCCGCCGATCAGTTTGAACGCGCGGGCCTGGAGGCGGTGGCGAACGACCCAAAGAAACCTTATACCGGCATGATTACCCAAGGTGACAAGAATTATTTCAAAGCCATCTACGCGGATCGGGCGGTGACGAAAGCTTGCGTCCAGTGTCACAACAACCATGCGACCAGCCCGAAGCGAGACTATAAGCTCTATGATGTAATAGGAGGAATCATCATCTCGTTCCCGGTCCCGTAGCGCCACGGTCCGGTTTCTCCGATCAACTGCGGAGTCAGGGTTCAGCGGATCGGTACTCTTTTTGATGTCTTGTCTTGCCTTGCCGTGCATCATCAAGCGCTGAACCAGTGGCTTGTCGAAGAATCGGCGGCGCTCACTTCACTGGTGCTTGGATGTGTACATATGTGTCGCCTGTCCATGAAAGAGTTCCGCCGCTTCCATGACCGTCTCGCTTAAGGTCGGATGCGGATGGATCGACGCCGCCACATCTTCGGCTACCGCTCCCATCTCCACCGCCAACACGCCCTCGGCAATCAGCTCTCCAGCGCCGACTCCGCACAACCCCATGCCGAGGATTCGCCCGGACTCGGCATCGCACACCAATTTGGTCAGACCGTCGTTGCGGCCCACGGTGGTGGCTCGACCTGAAGCCGCCCAGGGAAAGCGCGTGATCTTCACGGCTTGTCCTGCTGCCTTGGCTGCTTCTTCCGTCAATCCGCACCAGGCGATTTCGGGATCGGTGAAGACGACGGCCGGTATAGCGGCAGGGTCGAATGTCGCCTGTTTCCCGGAGATCACTCTGGCCGCGACCAATCCTTCGTGCGTGGCCTTGTGCGCGAGCATCGGTTCCCCAACGACATCGCCGATGGCAAAGATGGTCGGCTCGGCCGTGCGCATGTGGCGATCGACCTGCACGAAGCCTCTGTCCGAGACCGCAACTTTGGTATGTTCGAGACCGAGCTGCTCCGTGTTGGCCCTACGTCCCACGGCGATGAGCACGCGATCGAAGATGTCAGTGGCGGTTCCTTCGGGGCCGGTCACCGTTGCTGCGATGCCGTCTTGATGGGGCTCCAGTTTGCCTACCTTCGTATTCAACTTGATCGCCTTGAACCGTCGCTGCAGGCGCAGCTGCAGCGGCCTCACCAGGTCCGGATCGGCGCCGTTGAGCAGGCGCGGCAGCATTTCTACGACCGTGACCTCGGAGCCAAGCGCTTCATACACGGTGCCCAATTCCAATCCGATATACCCACCACCCACGACCAGCAAGCGCGGGGGGACGTCGGGCAAGTCGAGCGCACCGGTAGAGTCCATCACCCGAGGATCATCGAGCGTGAGAGACTGCGGAACCGCAGGGCGCGAACCGGTGGCGATAATCGCGTGGCGGCAGGAGAGCGTTCTGGTTCCGTCCGACCCAGATAGTGCCAGCGTCGTCGAGTTCGTGAATGTCGCTCGTGCTTGCAACACGTCCACCTTGCGACTGTTCGCCAACGTCCGCACACCCTTGGTCAGTTTACCGATCACGCCCTTCGTCCGTTCACGGAGTGCCGAGAGATCTATCTTGGGTTTCTCAAAACGGATCCCCCAGCTCTCCGCCTCTGCGGCCTCGGTAACCAACCTGGCCGCATGGAGCAAGGCCTTCGAGGGAATACATCCCCGCAGAAGGCAGACACCTCCGAGTTGCGGTTCATGGTCGATCAACGCGGTGCGCAGCCCGAGATCCGCTGCATGGAAAGCGGCGGCGTAGCCGCCAGGACCAGCGCCGATGACGGCCACATCGTACTGTGATTCAGCCATGAGGTCTCCTTGCTTCAGTTATGTCGCGAGTTTGAAGAAACCCGAAACGCGAAACTCTTTTCACAGCCCTAAAAACGTCCCTTGAAAATCTTCCAGCGCCTTGGCGATCTCGTTGGTAAAACGGGCGCCTACCGCTCCATCCACCAGCCGGTGATCGTAGGCCACACACAGTTGCAGAACTCGGCGCGGCACGAATTGCCCATCGCGGTACATCGGCATCATGCGGGCCTTCCCGACGCCCAAGATGCCGACTTGGGGTGGGTTGATGATCGGCGTGAACGGACCGGAGCCGAGTCCGCCCATGTTGCTGAGGGTAAAGGTCGCGCCGCGCAGCTCTTCGAGCTTGACCTCGCGGTTGCGCGTGCGTTCAGCCAAATCCGCCAGCTCGACTGAAATTTGAAACAGATCCTTGTGATCGACATCATGCACGACCGGCACGATCAACCCGGCCGGCGTGTCCACCGCCACACCGATGTTGTAGTAGTCTTTGTAGATCACTTCGCCGCTGGTGAGGTCGAGAGAGGCGTTCAACTGGGGATACAGTTTGAGCGCATGGACGACCGCTTTGAGGAAAAGGCTTGAGAGCGTGAGTGTGGCACCTCGTTTCTTGAACTCCGGCGCATACCGCTTATGCAGAGCCATGAGATCCGTAATGTCGGCGTCCTGAAATTGATGGACGTGCGGAATGGTCGTCCAAGACTGGGTCATGTTCGCGGCGATTGTCCGCCGTAGAGACGGAAGCGGCTCGCGGCGCTCGTTGCCGTACATCGTGGCGAAGACGTTGCTCGATTCGGAGGTCCCTGAAGCAGTTCCCACGCCGGTACGTCTGGTCCGTTCACGAACAAAGGCTTTCACGTCCTCGGCGGTAATCCGACCCCCGGCTTCCGAACCTTTCACCTGTGTCAGGTCTACGCCCAATTCGCGGGCGAGCCGGCGAACCGACGGAGGTGCAGGGATTGTGGGGCCTGCAGACGGTGACGTGCTTGGAGCAGGTTCTGACTTAGATGCCTCCTTCGGCGGTCGTTCAGGGGCTGAGGGTGCGGGCGCGGAAGTTTCAGCTCGCGGCTTTTCTCGTGGCTCCACTTCTTTCGCGTGCTCAGATTCGACAGCCGGTGGCGGTTGTGAAGCAGGTGGACTAGACGGTTGATTCGGTACCGAGGGTTTCTCCCGCTGTGCCGCATCGTCGAGTTCAACCAGCGCTTCGCCGACCTTCACGTGATCTCCCTCGCGCACGAGCAGGCGGGCGACTTTTCCGGCTATCGGGGCCGGGACCGGAATCGTGGCCTTGTCGGTCTCCAGCTCGACCAGTGATTGACCTTCGCTGACTTGATCGCCCTCATGGATCAGGACTTGAACGACATCACCGCCTTCGATTCCTTCTGCGAGAAACGGCAGTTCAATTATCATGGCTCTCTTCTTGGTCTATGTTCACTCTCGATCCTCGGCCATCAGTCCTACATCGTCGGCCCTCGATCTCAGCGCTCATTCCTCAATGCCGCCAGGGCGCCTCATCGTCGGTCCGGATGCCGAGATCTTTCGCGGCTTGGCGAACGGTCTTCGCCTCCACGGACCCATCTCGGCGATGGAGGGCGTAGAGTGTCGCTACAACTAGATGCTCCGCATCGATTTCGAAGAATCGCCGTAGGGTCTTACGAGTGTCGCTCCGACCGAATCCATCCGTGCCGAGCGTGAGCAGGCCGCCCGGTACCCACGGCGCGATCTGCTGGCTGACCAGGCGAACGTAGTCACTCACCGCCACGGAGGGACCCTGAAATCTTTCGACAACCTGTTGAAGATGGCTTTTCCGTGGCGGCTCTTCCGGATGCCACATGTTCCACCGTTCGGTTTCGAGTGTCCGCATCCTCAATGTCTTATAACTCGTCACGCTCCACACGTCCGCCGCCACACCGTAACGTTCGCGCAAGAGATCTTGGGCTCTGAGCGCTTCGTTAACGAGCGGGCCGCTGGCCAACAACTGTGCCCGATGCCGATCTCCACCGGCGGCCGGGCGGAAGCAGTACATGCCTTCGAGGATTCCCTCTGCTGCATCATGCGGCATGGCTGGCATCGGATAAGGTTCGTTGTAGAGCGTGAGGTAGTACAACCGCTCCTCCTGATTCTGATACATACGCCTCAGCCCATCCTGTAAGATCACGGCCAGTTCGAACATGAAGGCCGGATCATAGGCGGCGATCGTCGGATAGGCGCTGGCCAACAGATGGCTGTGTCCGTCCTGGTGTTGCAAGCCTTCGCCTTCCAACGTTGTACGCCCCGCCGTGGCACCCAACAGAAAGCCACGGGCGCGCATGTCCGACGCGGCCCAGATTAAGTCTCCGACTCGTTGGAACCCGAACATCGAGTAAAAGATGTACAAGGGAATCGTGTTGAGCCCGTGTGTTGCGTAAGCTGTGCCCGCGGCGATGAAGGAAGACATCGCCCCGGCTTCGGTAATGCCTTCTTCGAGAATTTGTCCGTTGGTCGATTCGAAGTAATAGAGGAGCGAACTTTTGTCCGCCGGCTCATACAGCTGGCCGATATGCGAATAGATGCCGTATTGGCGGAAGAGCGCCTCGAGTCCGAACGTGCGGGCTTCGTCGGGAATGATGGGCACGAGATGTTTCCCGAACGGCGTAAGGCCTAACAGCCGACCCAGCATGCGGGCGAACCCCATCGTCGTGGAGACCGCACGATTGCCCGATCCCTCAAGGAACTCCTTAAACTGATCGAGGCTCGGTGTCTCCAGCGGTTCCACCTTGACGCGCCGCTTCGGGAGAGGACCGCCCATGGCCTTTATCCGTTCGGCGAGGTACGTGGCTTCAGGACTGCCGGCAGGCGGCCGGAAAAACGGTGTCGAGGCGAGTTGTTCATCGGAGACTGGCACGCTAAATCTGGTACGGAACTCGCGCAACTCTTGCTCATTTAACTTTTTTTGCTGATGGGTGATGTTGCGCCCTTCCCCCGCCTCTCCCAAGCCATAGCCTTTGACCGTCTTGGCGAGAATCACTGTAGGTCGGCCGCGGTGCTCCACGGCGGCTTTATAGGCGGCGTAGACTTTCCGCGGATCGTGCCCGCCGCGCAGCAGTTTGTGGATTTGCTCGTCCGAATAGGAGGCCACCATCTTCAGCAGACGGGGATCGGCGCCGAAGAAGTGTTCCCGAGCGAAAGCCCCGCCTTCCACCGTATATTTTTGATACCAGCCGTCCACGACGTCGCCCATCCGCCTCACCAGCAGGCCTTCATCGTCCTGCGCCAACAACGGATCCCACTCGCTGCCCCAGATCACCTTGATGACGTTCCAGCCGGCACCGTGGAAGACGGCCTCCAATTCTTGGATGATCTTGCCGTTACCACGGACCGGGCCGTCGAGACGCTGGAGATTGCAGTTGACGACCCAGATCAGATTATCCAGCCGCTCGCGAGCCGCGAGTGTCAGGGCGGCGAGGCTTTCGGGCTCATCCATTTCCCCGTCTCCGATGAACGCCCAGATGCGCTGCCGGTCGGTATCTTTCAGCTCGCGATCCCGTACATAGCGATTAAATCGCGCCTGGTAGATCGACATGATGGGGCCGAGACCCATCGAGACGGTCGGGAATTCCCAGTAATCCGGCATTAGCCAGGGGTGGGGATAAGACGACAACCCTTTCCCCCCGGCTGCGACCTCGCGCCGAAAGTGATGGAGGGCTTCCTCGGAAAGACGGCCCTCAACATAGCTCCGCGCGTAGATCCCCGGCACGGCATGCCCTTGGACATAGAGGTGATCGCCGCCATGGGGCGAATCTTTGCCGTGCAAAAAATGATTGAAGGCGACTTCGTATAAAGTGGCCGCCGAGGCGAACGTCGAAATATGTCCGCCGATGCCGGAATGCTCCTTATTGGCTTTGACGACCATCGCCAGGGCGTTCCACCGAACGAGGCTGCGGATGCGGCGCTCAAGTTCGAGGTTGCCCGGGTAAGGAGGTTCTTTGGCTGCCGGGATCGTATTGACGTACGGCGTATTGACCGGCGCCGGGACTTGTACTCCTCGTTGGCCCAGCCGGTCACGGAGTCGCTCGAAAAGGTAAGCGGCTCGTTCAGGGCCCTGCTTCTCGATCACATACTCAAGGGAGTCCAACCATTCACGGGTCTCCTGAGGATCAGGATCGGACTGCGGTTGCGGAGTGGAGTGGTCGCCGCTCACTGGCTGATCATTCCTGGTGTAGGGCCTCTCTCGTTACTTATGGCGACTATGGAGCAGGTGAACGACTAGGAAATGCTCCAGAAGCGCAAGCCGAGCACAAGCCGGTCGCCTCGCGAATCGAAACACTCTTCCTAAGAGAAAATCCACTCCACTCACTATCTATAGTGCCATGAGTCTATGTAACCCAGTGTTCGCAGGGCGGTCAACCTCTGGGAGCCGTGTGAGCCTTAGGCGTCCTCGACGACACCCAAATACTAGGGAAGATCCTAGGCCTTTATGATGTGCACTATCCGTATAGTCGGCTCCCTCCAAAGATTCGTATCTAGGGAAGGTCTGATTTATTCTTCTCGCGAGATGTGCTACGGAGCGTGCAGCAC
>JBBIKN010000109.1:0-10648 GCA_037445435.1 Nitrospira sp.
CGAGTCAGTGCCTGCACACAAGTGCGTTGGGCCTAATGTCGGACAGGCTCCTAGACAGGAACGGGAATCGTGTCGACCAGATCCTGAATGATCCGCTCAGCTTGCTCAAAACTTCGCTGACGCAAGCCCTGCGTGCGTGCCACCATAATGCGGTGAGACAACACAATGGGGGCCAACTCCTTGATATCGTCGGGCAGGCAATAGGTCCGACCGCGCACGAGCGACAAGGCTTTGGCAGCTCGACTCAACGCCAATGCACCCCGGGTACTGACCCCCAATGACAACAAGTCCGATTGCCTGGTGCTCTGAACAATCGCCAGCAGATAGTCCGTTAGGCTCTCCTCCATGAGAACCTGATCGACCTGTTCCTGGAGCAGAAGAACATCTTGAGTTGTCAGCAACGGTTTGAGTTCTTCGGCTGGGTGGAGCGACTGCGGTCGGTCGAGGACTTTTTTTTCTTCCTCCGGCGAGGGATAACCGATACGAAGCCGCATCAAGAACCGATCCAGCTGCGATTCCGGAAGGGGAAACGTGCCGTGATATTCGGCGGGATTCTGTGTCGCAATGACCATGAAGGGTTGGGTCAAGGGATAGGTCTTATTGTCGAACGAAATCTGAGCTTCGCTCATTGCCTCCAATAGACTGCTCTGGGTTTTTGGCGTGGTCCGATTGATTTCATCCGCGAGCACGATGTTGGCGAAAATCGGACCCGGCATAAATTCAAAAGCCTGTTTCTGGCGATTGAAGATCGAGACGCCCACGATATCGGACGGAAGCAGATCGCTTGTGAACTGAATGCGCTTAAAGGAGCAGTCAAGCGATCGCGCAAGACTATGCGCGAGCGTTGTTTTTCCGACTCCTGGGACGTCCTCGAGGAGAAGATGCCCGCGCGCCAAGAGAGCCACCAGGCTCATTTCGATGACATGGGGTTTGCCCTTGATCACCCGTGCAATATTCTCCTGGATAGCTCGAATGATTTCCGTTGAGTCCATGATGACTAAGGCGTGGGATGCCGCTGTAGGATGGCCTGATGATCGGACACCGTCGAAGTCTAGCAAAGGGTCTGAAAACGGTCAATTATTCAAATGTTTTAGCTCTTACGACGTGGCGTCAAGTATAGCGCTCGGACCAGAGGTGTAAGCAGGAACCAATGTGACGAGCCATGGGGGAACTTCCTCAGTCATGGAAACAAACTTCCGTGCGGTACTGCTCGCAGGAGTACCTGGGAAGGTGGCGCCTCTGCTGATGCGGACATACCGAAAATGACCGGCAACGTCAGCCACTAAAGGAGGTGAGTTTGAGTGAAGATAGTGACGCCGAAGGACTGCCACGTCAGCCAAGTCAATGGACTCACCGATCGGTAGATTGGCAAGAACATGGTAAACCTCGCCGAAAATCTTGGGCAGATTGACGGAGTTAAAGGGTTGGTCTGGCGGGCGATAACGAGGCTCCTCCAGCAACTGCGCGAGCAGTTCCCAAAACACTTGCGCATCCACTGATCCCAGCACACACAGACATCCTCGGGAGGCGAGCAGGCTCAGGAGTGCAAGGGGACCGACAATCTCAAACTTCCACGGGGGGAAGAGGAGGGCACGGCCGGCATGCCGGACTTCGAGCGCTTGTTCTTTCCCGAAACAGGTATGGTGAAATGCGCCTTTGCTCCTTTCCAGCTCTTGACTAATCAGCACCTGGGACAATCTGGTTGGTTCGTATGCAAAGGTAGGGGTGGCTGGTGCCCAACAAGTGGCAATGGTGTATCGGGGAGCCAGCAACTCCTGTTCATCCAAGTCTTCTAGCTCGAACATATTCTGATTCCCAAAGAAGGCGAAGGACAGCCCATCCTTCAGCTGCAACTTCTGTAGCCGTTCAGGCGCCGCATGGAGTGGACCTCCAAGCTTCGATCGGGGATCGAGCCTATCCAGACAGTGAAGTATAAGCGGTTGGTGCTGTTCCACAAACTGAGGGCCGTACAGTTCCACCAACTCCTCAGCGAACGAGAGATCGCCGGCCCCGATTTCCAGCACGGATGCCACATCAGTGTAACGGAGGAGGTCGAATGGATTGCCCAGTTTGCGCACGGCTGCTTCGATCTCCTCACTCGACATGCGAGTCGCGGGCCACTTTGATCCGGGTGGTGGAACTAAATTAAAAAAGATGCTGAGCGCTCGGATGGCTTTGGCCGGCGGGAGTCCTGTCAGCGATTTAAGCCCCTCTCCATCGAGGTCCTGAACGCTCCGGGGTGCGTGTCGCTGGAAGAGACGCAACAAGGTCTCTTTCACTGAAAGAGGAAGATCTTGGCTCTGAACGGCGCCATGCAGTCTGGCGATGGTAGAGGGGAATATGGGTCCCTCTATCAACTTTCTTGATGCTTCCCATTGTCCATGCACCTGACGCGCACGACGGCTTACGGTGTAGCGGAATTCAGCGAGAAGGTCGGGATTCATCGGAGAGGTATCAGCTATGAGATTATCAGAACATGAACGCGGACGCTAAAAAGAAGAATAATAACCCTCAAACTCGAGCGTCAAGTCCGCTTGTTCACGCACATTCGGTATGGTAGGAGTGGTTGCATGAGAGTGGGATGCCTGTCTTCCGATCCTCCAGCTTGGAGAACAACCGTTACGCTGGGCGTGCTCATAAGCCTACTGGCATTCCCGATCGGCTGTGCGGCTGAGCTTGATGGCAGCCTCCGTTCCGTCGTCGATGAGGGATGGCGGCCCTGGCAGATTCTTGAGACTCAAACCGGCCGCGTGGTCCCGTTTTCAGAATTGATCACCAACCTAAAACAGTACGACATTGTCTATCTCGGAGAGGAACATCACAACCCGTATCATATTGAGGCAGCACTCAAAGTGCTGAATCAATTGGTGGCGGATGGCATCGAGCCGACCATTGGAATCGAGATGTTCGGCTGGGACGGCCAACCGGCACTCGACGGCTATATCGCAACCCGCCAGCCGGTCACAAACGAGTTTTTAGAACAGGTCCGCTGGAAACAAAATTGGGGTGGTGCCTTTGAAGACTACGCCCCATTGGTGACGTTTGCTCGAGACAATCACTTGTCCGTCCTAGCGATGAACCCACCTAAACCCTTGATTCGTCGCGTCGTCAAAGTGGGGCTTGATCAGGCCAGGCAAGAGCCTGAATGGGCGCCGTGGGGGATCCTGCAGGAGGATATCGTCGACGATCCGGTATACCGTGAGAGGATCTTTGATCAGTTGAGACGGTGCCATGGAGGAACCGAAGAACACTTCGAGACGATGTATGAGGCATCAATGGTCCGAGACGAAGGCATGGCGAGAACGCTGGTCCGCAGGCAAGAGGAATTTCGTCGGGCGAACGGCGAGTCACGTCGGATAATCGTAAGTTACACAGGGGGAGGCCACGTTCAATACAACCTTCCCGTGCCGAAGCGCGTCGCCAGGCGCCTCGGGGGAGCCGTTAAACAGACCACGATTTACATGACATCGTTCGAGCCCGGTAAAACAGATGAAATTCGCGCTCTCATGCAGGAACCCATCGCAGACTATATTTGGCTGACCCCGGTGGGCAAGTCCAGTTCAGGCAAACCCTGCCGCTAACTTACCTTCTATACACCCAGCCTCCCCGCCAAGGCAGGGGAGCACAATACCAAAGGCGGCTTGACACGATTCAACTCGCTCGTCACACTGTGGCCACATCATTATTATTCAATCAATGCGAAGGCTTACTCAGGCCGCAACGATGCGAAATAAGATTCCTTGCAGCGCTGATCGACTCGGGCTGCTGGATCCTCAGATGATCCAAGCCGTCGCCGAAGCATCCGCCTTTCAAATCGCCCAACAGTACTTGACTGCAAATCGCGTTCGTATCGCCGAGGCCGATGAATCGCAGATCCGGTCCGCCGTCATCGGCAATGCCGGGCTGTATGAGCAGAACATCCAGCTGAAAGACGGCCACCTTGTTTCAAAATGTTCCTGCACGCTTCCCGAAGAGCCTATGTGCCGCCATTGCATTGCGGTACTGCTGGAATACCAGCGATGGGCCCACCCTCGGCAGTCGCGAAACTCTGGTCTTGCGAAAGAAACGATCACGTCACCTCCGGCCGGTCCTTCAGATGATAATAATGGGAAAAGGGCCACCCTACAATCGTTTACGCCGGACGTAAAACTGAGTGAGGTCATGGTCTTTCTGGAATGGCTGCAACCGGCGGCGAAAGCTCTTGAAAGGCAAGAGCCGCTTCCCGCACCTCCCGCACTTGGTCCCGGAACCGTCTCGACGTGGATTCATACGATTAACAATCTTGAGGATCGACGTAGGGAAAGTGAAGAGGTCATGACGAGTCTCGAATCTCAATTGAAAGACCGAGAGGCGGACGTCGGCTATCTCAGGCAACAACTTCAGCTTTCGGTTAAAGAGAGCAAGGCCGCGCAAACCACGACTCAAGAACTTCAACGCGAATTGGCGTCCTACAAGGAGGTGCTGACCAGAGTCAGCGAATTAACCGCCGAAGTCGTGCGGCATGCTGGGCAGATGCGCGCCGTTACGGGCGATATGCTCCAGAAGGGCTCTCAGCTCGATAAGCTCGTCAGCTCGTTTAAAGATGTGGCTGAGGCACTCGAGTCAGCTGTCGCGCTGCCTCCACACCGCTAACCCGTTGCCCATCTCTCCGTCTATTCTCCTTGACCTGATTCCTCTTGCGCCTTCCAACCTACGTCCAGTACAATACGCTCTACCTTTTCGTGAGCGGATTTAGAAGGGGGAGAGATGAAACGACTACTTTCAGGAACAGGACTATTAACGGGGACCTTGTTGGTCCAGGTTTTACCGGCGTTGGCGAATGCCCCAGAGGGGGCTCCGGACTACAGCGGGATTACCGCTCTGTATTATTCGCTGATCGCAATCGTCCTTGCGTACGGCGTCTACGACACGTTTTTCAAGAAGTCGTAGAAAGAGTAGGCCCGCCTCACGTCACCCTGTCTTAATCTGATCGAGCGATCTCACATTCAATTCTGTTTGTGAGGAGAGGCGGGTTTTTGTGTCCGCTCATTCAACACCGGCCTGAGCACCTCGAGTACTTGCTCCACGATGACCTCGTAACCTTCCTTGGTTGGATGAATCCCGTCAGCCTGATTCAGCGAGGATGAACCACCTACCCCTTCCAAAAAGAAGGGGATTAAGGGAAGGTGGTACTCTTTAGCCAGCATCTGATACATGGCTTCGAATCGTGCCGTATAATCAGCTCCGTAATTCGGTGGCAGCTTCATCCCGGCCAAGATAACCACCGTACCGGCCTCTTGTAGTTGTCGGATAATCTGACGAAGATTACTGCTAGTTTGATCGACCGGGAGTCCACGCAGTCCGTCGTTTGCACCCAATTCGAGAATCACCAGCTCAGGCTTGTTGTTCAGGATCCAAGGGACGCGTCGAAGTCCGCCGGCCGTCGTGTCGCCGCTCACACCGGCGTTGATCACCTGATAGTGGTAGCCAAGGCTATCCAGTCGACGTTGAAGTTGAGCCGGATAGGTTTCATCAGTCTGCACCCCAAGTCCGGCGGTAAGACTGTCCCCAAATGCCACGATGCGGGGTCTATGGTCCGATGCTGAAGAAGGGATGACTCCCGACGTGAGCGGCCACAGAAGCATCAAGAAGGCCGGCACGAGTATGTCATGTAATCGTTTCACCGATAAAATCGATAATTATTTTATGATGGGCAGCAATACTCGCTCAGTCGTTCCATACAGTATAATATCCCTGATCCCCTCATCTTGGAAGGCAGACAAAGTTCTTAATGATCACGGTAAAGAATGTGTCGATGGTCTTGGAGGCGGCGAATCGCTCCGTCACGATCCTGGACCGTCTCACCTTTGAAATCCCGGCAAAGCAAACCGTGGCCATCGTGGGGCCATCAGGGAGCGGAAAGTCGACCTTGCTTGGTTTGATGGCCGGCCTTGATCGCCCGACCACTGGGTCAATTCAGCTGGATGGAACAGACATCACGACTCTGGGCGAGAGTCAGATGGCCCGCTTCCGGCGTGAAAAGGTGGGCTATATCTTCCAATCGTTTCATCTCATCCCGACCCTTACGGCAATCGAGAACGTCGCCGTCCCCCTGGAACTCAGCGGAATGAGGCGAGCCAGCGATCGCGCGGCGGACCTGCTTGCGGCGGTCGGGCTGTCCGACCGTATGGGGCACTACCCGGTTCAGCTATCCGGAGGAGAACAACAACGAGTCGCAGTGGCCCGGGCTTTTTCCTGTCGCCCCCCCATCTTATTGGCGGATGAGCCGACGGGAAACCTCGACAGTTCTACCGGTTCCCACGTCATCGAGTTGCTACTCTCACTCCACCGTGATTACGGCACCACGCTCGTGCTTGTGACACATGATGCAGCACTGGCTTCCTCGATGCAGCGTGTCCTGTCGCTCCGCGACGGACGCCTGGAGTCCGACAGTCTGCCCGTCTATCCGGAGCTCCTCCTCGACTCGACCTCCTTGCCAGGTGTGGACCGGACACCCTCCACGGATCGGTTCTCTTCAGGTTCTTTTCCTACATTCGGATCATGACTTCCTTCGTAATCAACATGGCGTGGCGAGAGACCCGCGCGGCTTGGCGACACTTTGTCTATTTCCTGGTCTGTATCGCGATCGGCGTAGGGGCATTGACCGGGGTCGCTCTTTTTGGAGCACAGGTGGAACGAGCCGTGACCAAAGAAGCACGCGGCCTTCTCGGAGGAGACCTTGAAATCCGACTGTCTCGCCCGATCAGTTCCAAGGGTCAGGAAGTGTTGGACTCCTTGCGTGATCGTGGGGTCGCGCTCACCCACGTCAGCGAGCTCGTCGCGATGGCCGCGAGAGTCGGATCATCCGGAAGTGGGCAGCCGACGCAGATCATAGAACTCAAAGCCGTCGAACCTCAGTATCCTTTGTATGGCACACTCCGATTAGAGCCACACGGCGACGTAGCGGAGCTTCTTCACCAGCAAACCCGCCGGTGTTCGGACCAACCCTGTTTTGGAGTGGTTGTCCAGGAGTCTCTCCTGATCCGGATGGGACTCACAGTAGGGGATCGACTAAAGATCGGACAAGGTCTGTTCATCATCACCGGGGTGGTCAAAACGGAACCGGATCGGATGGCAAACGCTTTCAGCCTCGGCCCTCGAGTCCTGATGTCACGAGAAGGACTTCACGCGGCAGAGCTGATCAAGATCGGCAGCAGGATTCGGGAGCGATATCTCCTGAAAATTCCGAGCACGATGGCGCCTGAACCGTTACTCTACGAGTTGAGGGAGCGGCTTGCGTCGGACTCTGCCCGCGTCTCGAGCTACCGAGACGCACAACCGCAACTCAAGCAATCTTTGGAACAGCTGACCCGTTATTTAGGCCTGATCGGATTGACGGCGTTGTTTGTGGGAGGTTTGGGAGTCGCCACGTCAGTCCATGCCTTTATACGAGAAAAATTGAATACGATCGCCATTTTGAAGACAGTCGGAGCAGAGTCTCCCACGATCATTCGGACCTATGGGTTACAGGCGATGATCCTTGGGCTGGTCGGAAGCGTAGTCGGCCTGATGTTCGGTGTGCTGTTCCATCAAGGACTCCCCTGGATGGTTGCGGCCCTGCTGGCATCGGATCTCCTTGACCAATTGGGATTTGCGAAGAGCGGGACGGACATTTCTCTCGCTCCGCTAGCGAAGGGGTTGGCCTTGGGCATGCTGTCCACGCTGTTCTTCGCAGTGTGGCCGCTGTTGACGATCCGCGATATCAAACCGGCGCGGATCTTCCGCCGTGAGATCGCTCCCCTGACCCCAACGACAACCAATCCAACGGTACCATGGTGGCTGGCTTGGCGCGAGATCGACAGGGTCAAGATCCTGGTATCGGTTGGAATCGGCATAGGATTGGCACTTTTGTCGGTGTGGCAAGCTGAGTCCTGGAAAGTCGGCCTGCTCTTCGTCCTGGCCTTTGCTGCGGCGGTCCTGCTGTTGGGTGTGTCGGCACGTTGGGTACTCATGGTCCTGAAGAAATCTCCCAGACCTGGCCCCCTGGTTCTTCGCCAAGCCTTGGGCAACGTCGTACGGCCAGGAAGCCAGGCCGTGAGCATCACGATTGCGATCGGCATCGCCGTCATGGTCGTCACGACCGTGTCGCTCGTCGAGCGCTCGCTCCTGGTACAAGTAGGGGACAACCGGCCGACCGACGCCCCGACGTTTTTCTTCATCGATATCCAACCGGATCAGGCAGAAGGCATAGCGGCTCTGCTGCGCCAACGGTCCAGTGATCTCAACCCCCGATTGACGCCGCTGGTGCGATCCAGGCTTTCGGCGCTCAAGGGGAAGCCCGTCAAGGTGGAAGCCATGTCCGAAGCGGAAGAACAGAAAGAAAAAACCGCGGCGAAGGAAGAACGGCGGAAGAAGTGGTACCTGACACGCGAATACGTCCTGACGTTTCTCCAGGATCTTCCTAAAGACAACAAGGTCGTTCAAGGCGAGTGGTGGAAACCGGGGCAGGTCTTTACCAAACCGCTGATTTCGATCGAGGAAGACGCGGCGAAGCAACTTGGGCTTACAGTTGGAGACACCGTGGAACTGGACATCCAAGGGACACCCGTCACCGGAGAGATCAGCAGCATTCGCCAGGTGGAGTGGGGAAACTTTTCCACGAACTTTTACATGATCTTTTCGCCTGGGTCCCTGGATGGAGCCCCACATACTTATGTGGCCACTGTCCGCGTCGCCCCCTCCGAAGAGCTGGCCTTACAGCAAGCGGTAGTCGCCTCCTTTCCTAATGTAACCGCCATCAATATGGGGGAGGTGCTCGACAGCTTTGCCCGGGTACTGGATCGACTGTCCCTCGCCATCCGTGCCGTGGCTCTGTTCTGTGTTCTGTCCGGAGGTCTGGTCATGGCTGCAGCCCTGGCCGCGACGCGCTATCGCCGGTTGTACGAATCCGTCGTTCTCAAAGCCCTCGGAGCGACTCGCAGCGTGATTGTACGATCATTTGCGGCAGAATACGCGCTCTTGGGGGCACTGGGCGGGTTTCTAGGATGTGTATTGGCCAGCGCACTGTCCTGGGCCGTGTTATCGACAGTGTTTGACCTCTCCTGGAGCTTGCAACCAGCCGTGTTGGCCATGGGCTTTGCAGCGACGATCACCCTCACCATGCTGGTCGGCTTTCTCAGTACCTATCGGATACTCGGCCAGCCCCCCTTGGCGGTGCTTCGCCACGAATAGCCTTGAATCCCCGTGGGAACCGGAATAACCACTCTACCGACCTGATGGCAAGAGTTCGGGCAACCACACATCGATGAGCTGGCGAATGCGCCGCTCGTCGCTGCGACGGATGCGAGTGAAACGCAGGCCGATCGCGCCATTGGCTGAGGACCGTACCACGGCCTCCTCGATCGTGATCGGGAAGGAATCGTTAGAATGCTGAAATTCCAGTTCGAGCCGCGAGCCGATGGCTACCGGCGCAGACGAACGAATCCGGCAACCACGTATCGAGAGATTGTCCATCACGCCTTCTTGCCCTATTTCATCGGGATATTTGGACCGACGTGGCCTAAACCAGACGGGGAAAGAGACTTCGATACGTTCGAAGCTGCGACGAGGATTGGGCGTGCGGCGCCCTAGAAATGTTCGAAAGCGATCGGCGCAGAGCTGGCACCGAAACGGATAGATCGTCAGACCGCTCAGGAGAACATCAGAAAAAGACTTTCTGGCCGCGGGCCGGATTTTACTCCCCCCGCAGGCCGGACAGCGAAGATCGGACATCGGACTTCCAATCAGGTGTTCGTTGATTGTACCGAGGTGATTGACCGATCACAACGGAGTGAATATGCGTAGCGAGCTACTCTTACGTACTGAGCGCAGAGAGGGTCTTTTACTCTCTATCCAAACTCGGGTGACCGCTACGGTCGTACGTTGAACGGTCTGGATTCATCTTGGCTATTCAATCCGCCCAGCTATCACCACCACCCCCTCACAAATAGTTGGTCCCCGATCGACGGCGCTCCAAGATCGATAAGTGGAGCGTTAGCATGATTTGCCAGGATATAGACCGACTTATTCCATGAAAGGAGAAGCCGACAGAGTTCCAACGTTTTGCTTCCGGGAGCGGCGTAGGGAACGACAATGTGTTCGGCCAGGGCGGCTACAAAGCGATTGCGAAACTGGGCGGCGTCGACGGTCGCACGGCGCATTTTGTCAGAAAACGGCGAAAGGTACAAAAGCCGGCCATCTTCGAGAGCCGCCTTGTGTTCAGCCGAGATTCTCATCGTCTTGAGCCCTCTGGCCGGACAGATTATCACCGGTTGACTTCCGCGCAAGAGAATCCGCAGGCATTCTCGTTCCATCGATGAGTGAAACCCGCCGATAACCGGCACACCAGCCTCACGTAACTTCTTCGCAAGGTCATAGGTTTGGAGAATGATATTTCCCGGAGATTTCACTGAACAGATCAGCGCGACCGGTTTGCTGTTCAGGATGTCGAGATTCCCAATGGAGGCAATTTTTGCTGGAGCCTTGTCGCCTAGATACTGGGCAAGCTGTGGAGGGAACCTTGGCTCACTGAAAGAAAGCCACACAAGAGATGTCGGCATGCTGGCGGTAAACCCACGATCTAGGAGCCTGTCCGACATTGATCTGAGCAAGCCAGAATCATAGCCAAGGA
>JBBIKN010000110.1:0-10556 GCA_037445435.1 Nitrospira sp.
GGAAAGACGCTATCCTCACTGAGAAAGATGTTGAGCGCACCTTCTCTGAGAAGCGCTATCGTGGTTCTCATTGAATTGAGGCCAGGATCGACCGCGTTGCCGACATTGGCCAATTGCTCCATGAGCGAGAGTGTGTGCCATCGCCCGGCGGCTAATTGTTCATGAATAGGTACCATGGGATTAGCTCTGCACCAAACGATTGACCGTGGCTGTCACGGCATCCCGGATTTCTGCGCGCTCGACATAGCGGGAATGGTTTCCCCCGGATGGGCGCACACCCTTGCATCTCCTTCTTTCACCCTCGTAGAATGAATGATTCGAGCCTAACCCATTGGCTTTCTTGTTGGTTTGAGCCAGTTTGAGGAAAGGAACCAGGCCGGTGTGAAGATCGAATACTTCAAAGGAGAACGGGCCTCAAAAGAACTGATTCTCCTCAATCGCCAGCAGTTTGAAGCCACCAGCGGCCGGAAGATGAAGGTCATGCTGATCTTCCCGCCTGATTGGTTTCCCTCGGAACCCTATCTTTCGCTTCCCTCTCTCACCGCCGTCCTCCGCCAGGCCGGCCACACGGTGATTCAAAAAGACATCAACTGTGAGATGTGGGACTGGTACTTCAGCGAGGACTTTTTGAAGAAGCTCCTGCGGCGAGTGCCGCAGCAATTGGATCGGTATCGCAAGCTGGCAAAGAAGCGGGACTTGGCCGAATGGGAGATGGATGTGCAATTGGCGCTCTGCGACGTGACGCGCCCACGGATGGAACAATTGATCTGTGACGCGGAAGCGGCGAAACGGATCATCAGGAGTGAAAGTTTTTACGATATTGATAAGTTGGAATGGGCGATTCAAGTGTTTCGCGAGGTCATGTCAGTCATCTCATTGGTCTACGCTCCGGCGAGGATCTGCATGCCACCGATGGAAACGGACCTGTCGTACAAGGTCTATGTCTCTTCCGAAATTATCGATGCCATCAATGATACGCAAGTGAACATCTACCGCGACGTGTTCGACCATCTGGTGAAACCGGCGATCGAAGCCGAGCAGCCGGACGTGATCGGCATCTCGATCGTCCTGCAGCAGCAGATGTTCTCCACTATGACCTTCTGTGCTCTCATCAAGCAGCACTTTCCCCATATCCATGTCACGATCGGCGGCAATACGGTGACGCGCCTGCGAGATGTGCTGTTCCAGTCGCCGCTCTTCCAGTATTTCGACAGTGCCGTCGTCTATGAAGGGGAGACGGCTTTTGTGCAGCTGGTCTCGGCGGTGGGGGCGAAGCGGACTCTGGCCGAGGTGCCCAACACGATCTATAAAGACGACATCGGGATCCATGTGTCACCGACCAGTTATGCAGAAGATTTGGCGACGCTGCCGCCGCCGGACTTTGATGGATTGCCGCTTGAGAAATATTTTGTGCCGACGAGGATCTTGCCTTATCTCGCTACACGCGGCTGCTACTGGGGGCGTTGCGAGTTCTGCGACCATGGCGAGGGCTATACCGCTGGTTATCGATCGAAGAAGATCCAGGACATTCTCTCCGACATTGCCTATCTACGCGATAAATACGGAACGAAACATTTTCATTTTACCGACGAGTCTTATCCACCAGCGCTGTTCCGCAAGCTCGCACGTGGGTTGATCGAGAGCCGGATGGGCATCCACTGGACGACCCACATGCGGTTTGAAAAGAGCTTGCTTGACGAGCAAGTCTGGCAGGATGCGAAGGAGTCTGGCTGTCGCTATCTCCACTTTGGTTATGAATCCGGAGTTGAGCGAGTCTTACAGCTCATGGACAAGGCCACGACGACCGAGGTGATGACAAAACATCTCAAACTCACTGCGGAAGCGGGGATCTGGAACCATTGCATGGGTTTCTTTGGCTTTCCTGGAGAAACAAAGGAAGAGGCGTGGCAGTCGGTGCAGTTCCTCGAGGCGAACAAAGAGCATGTCCATTCGCTGGGGTTTGGCACGTTCGATCTGGGCAGGCACAACCCGGTGGCGAAGCATCCGGAGAAGTGGGGCGTGACGGCGTACAAAAATCCGGAGTGGGATCTGGCGCTGGACTACTACTACACGGTGAAAAACGGCATGAGTATCGAAGAGGCAGAGCGGGTATTCGAGCAGTTCGAACGGAACCACCATCCCGGTTGGGACCTGCGACTCTATATCCGGGAATATATCTTTCTCTACATCTCAAGATTTGGATTAGGAAAGTTACCTGATCTTCAGTATCAGGCAGCCAAAACGACTGGAGTAACACCGACACTGGCGGGCAAGATGTAGGCTTGCGGTTTTGGGTTCCGGGTTGAGGTTTTGAAACGCGCCATTCACGATACGAAGCACTTGAATCTCGAAGCACGTAACTCCAAACACGAAACAAAGCGATGACTGAACTGGTTCAAATAGATGGTCTTCCGCGTCTTGCCAAGGGAACGTGCAAGACTTCCAAGGTCATGCTCCTGTTCCCGCCTGAGTGGGTGCCGACAGCGCCCTACCTGGCCTTGCCGTCGCTGACCGCGGTGCTGCGGGAAGCAGGGCACACGGTCATCCAGCGCGATGTCAATATCGGGATGTGGGATCACTTCTTCAGTATGGACTTCTTGATCTGGGTGAAGGCCAGGTTAGGGATGCAGCTGAAGGCTCTGCGAGAGAAAGAGAGGGCTGGGCTTCTCACCGAACGGGATGTGGATCAGAAGGCGGTGGTGGAGCAGGCGGGCACAGTCGATGTGTTCGATCTCGCGGATCGAGCGGAAGATGCCAAGCGGATCGTGCGCGGTGAACGTTTCTATGATGCGGAGCTATTGGAAGGGGCGCTCAACACCTTCCGTGAGACGATGGCCTACATCTCCGCTGCATACTATCCTGCCTCGCTCGTCTTCTATCCGATGGAAAGCAATCTCGGCTATCGACCCGGTGTTTCCAAAGAAGTGTTCGCCTGTTTGGAGGATGAGCAGGTGAACGTCTATCGAGATCTTTGCAATCAGTTGGTCATGCCGGAGGTGGCCAAGGAGAGACCGGATGTGATCGGGATTTCCATCGGGACTCAGATGCAACTGCTGGCGGGTTTGACTATTGCGAAGATGGTCAAGGAGACGTTCCCGCAGATCCATGTGGTCGTGGGTGGCAACGTCATCACGCGGTTGCAGGAAGACCTCGTCAACCACGACAGGTTCTTTACGGAAATATTTGATTCGGCGATTCTCTATGAAGGCGAGCATGCGCTGTTGTGGCTTATCGAAGCTCTGAACGGACAGCGACCACTCGCCTCGGTCCCCAACCTGATTTATCGCGATGATTCAGGCCTGCATCGCAATGCTGAAGTCTATACCGAGAAAACGACATCGCTCCCCTTGCCGGACTTTGATGGGATGCCGTTGGATCGCTACTTCGTCCCGGAACTGATCATTCCCTACCTTGCGACGCGCGGCTGTTACTGGGGGCGCTGCACGTTCTGCGACCATGGCCAGGGCTACTTCGACCAGTATCGGGGGATGCCGGCTCAGCTGGTGGTCGACCAAATCAAAGCGCTACGGGATAAGTACCATTGCCGGCACTTTTTGTTCTCGGATGAATCCTATCCACCGGCGTTGTTCAAGAGAGTCTCACAGCTACTGGTTGATCATAACGTCGGCATCAAATGGACGACGCTCATTCGGTTTGAAGAGACACTGCAAGATCAGGCGACCTGGGATCTCGCGGCCAAGGCCGGCTGCTGCACACTCTATTATGGGATGGAATCGGCGAACGAACGTGTCTTGAATCTCATGGACAAACACGCCACGAAGAGCGTGATTCGGCGTAATCTCCAGATGGCGGCGAAGGCCGGAATTTGGAACCATGTGATGGCCTTCTATGGATTCCCCGGCGAAACGTTTGAAGAAGCCATGGAAACCCGCCAGTTTGTCCTGGACAACCAGCCGGTGATTCATTCGCTGGAACTGTTTTACTTTGTTGCCTACCGCCACACACCGATGGTGCGCCATCCGGAGCGATTCGGTATCACGATTCACAAACAGGAAGAGTACGATCTGCCGCTGGACTATTATTACACCCTAAATGACCCCAGCACTCTATCGTGTCTCGATGCCATGCAGCTTTGCGAGGAATTCTACAAGCACGATTTCCACCCCTGGGCCGTGCGCGTGAACTCGCGCGAACATGTCTTTCTATACATCTCGAAGTTCGGAACGAACCGACTACCCCAGATTTACGCCCGGCAAACGCAGCCGGTAGGTTCGCCTGACGGCGTATCGGGTCTGATCACCTGGCCGGTCGCGCATTCCCAAGGGGATGAAGGGATGTCGCGCGTCACAAGTCATGAGGTGGGGTGAAGCAGGTTGAGGAGAAGGTTAAGACTGACCAATAAATCTGACGAAAGCTGAAGCTGAGGATAAGGTTACGTTCGGAAGTGTGTTGTAACCCAAACCTTGTCAGCTTTCCGTATCTGGGACAAGAACGGCCGACAGTAGCATGTATGCCGCCTCAACCGTCCGCGTCATTTCTTCGGCTTTCCGGAACTGTTGCATGTATTGCGTGGGGTTGTTGGTGAGGCCGGCATAGCGGGTCGGGTTCCAGTTGTAAAGCTGGACGCGCTTCGCCCGTTCCAGGTCTTCGGTGGTGATGGGAAGCGTGAGGCCCAGGATGTCCAATGCATAGGCGATGTCCTGTTCGGTGATGTAGTCCATGGGCGGAGTCTGCCAAAGAGAACGAGACCTGTCAAATGACGGCGGCGGTTGTCTCGCAGCAGGTTCTCAGATGGTATCCAAACGAGTCCGGGAGTGATCATGGCTGAACAACGGTCTCTTCAATTCTATCAGGCCGACGTCTTCACCTCTCAACCGTTCGGCGGCAATCCCGTTGCGGTTTTTCCCGACGCGGATGGACTGACGGAGGATGAGCTGCAACAGATTGCGCGGGAAATGAATCTCTCGGAGACGGTGTTCGTTTTTCCGCCGACCGATCCTGCTGCAGTGGCCCGATTGCGGATCTTTACTCCGACGCAGGAAATTCCCTTTGCCGGCCATCCGGTGCTGGGTACCTTCTACGTGTTGGCTCAGCTTGGAAAGATTTCCACTCAGGAGCCGGTGACCCATGTCACGCAGGAATGTAATATCGGTTTGTTCCCGGTTGAATTGCACGCGGAACAGGGGCGTGTGGTACGAGTCATTATGTCTCAACCCAAACCGGAATTTCTCGATTCCGTCGACGCGATCGACGATGTGTATCTTATTGGTGGAGCCCTCAGCTTACCGAAGCACGTGATCGCCGATACAAAATGGCCCCTCCAAGTCGTGTCGACCGGCTTGCCCGTCTTGATCGTCCCGGTGCGAACGTTGACGGCTGTCCGGTCGATCAATCCTGATGCGTCAGCCATCATCACTGTCTGCGAGCGATTTGGGGTCAATGGGATTATGGTCTTCACGACGGTGACGGTTGAATCCTTCGCCTCCGTCCATGCGAGGATGTTTGCTCCCAAAATCGGCATCTTGGAGGATCCTGCGACGGGGAGCGCTAGCGGCGCACTGGGCGCTTACCTGGTTCAGAACGGCGTCGTGGAGGTTGGACCGACAACGGATATCCTCATTGAACAAGGCTATGAAATCGATCGGCCATCACGGATTCTGGTTCAGGTGGAGTCGGACGATGATGTGATTCAAGGGGTAAAGGTCGGGGGGCATTGTGTGATGGTGGTAGAAGGGACGTTGAGGTTTTGAATTTCTGGGCCCGTCAGCGAGGAGTTCAACTGTCCTCGCACCCCGCCCGGTGTACTCACCTTGCTGCTACCCATAATTACAAGTTGTGATGGAGAAGATGAGGAGAGGATGAAAAGATGAAAGCCGTGCTGTTTCGAGAACATGGAGGGTCGGAGAAGCTTTCGTACGAAGAGATGCCGATACCGCAGATCGGCCCGCAGGACGTCTTGATTCGGGTAAAAGCCTGCGCGTTGAACCACCTCGACCTGTGGGTCAGACAGGGGAGTCCCGCCTATGCCGTTCCCTTCCCCCATGTGGGGGGCTCGGACGTCTCCGGCATTGTTGAACAAGTGGGCGGACAAGTCGAAGGGATCGTTTCCGGCACACGGGTCTTTGTGTCGCCCGGTATCAGTTGTTGGAATTGCGAGTTCTGCCTGGCCGGTCGGGACAATATGTGCCGGACCTATCATCTTCTTGGCGCCAAGGTGCATGGCGGCTATGCTGAGTACGTGAAGGTCCCGTTTCGAAATGTACTGCCGATCCCGGAGAATATGACTTTCGAACAGGCCGCGGCGTTTCCACTCGTCTCTGTTACGGCGTCGCACATGCTGTTCACACTGGCCGCGCTCCAGCCTGGAGAAACCGTGCTTGTAATGGGAGCTGGAAGTGGAGTCGGGGTGATGGCCGTTCAGATGGCAAAGCTGGCGGGATCGCGCGTGATAACGACGGTCGGCAGCGAAGAGAAAATTCCTAAGGCCGTGATTTTGGGTGCAGACGCCGTGATCAATCATGCTAAGGAGAATATCGCAGAGAGAGTCAGACTGCTAACGGAGGGACGGGGCGTCGACGTCGTCATCGAACATATTGGAACAGAGGTATGGGACACCTGCTTCAAATCCCTTGCCAAAGGGGGGCGTTTGATCACCTGTGGTGCAACGACCGGCGGCGAGGTGAAGCTTGATTTGCGCTCTATGTTTTCTCGCCAATTCACGATCAAGGGGTCCTATATGGGCACGAGGGCGGAACTCGTGAAAGCGGCGGAACTCATGGGCCAGAAACGGTTGGTCGCTGTGATCGATCGAACGTTCCCGCTGAAGGAGGCTCGAGCTGCGCAAGAACTTATGATCAGCCGGAGGTTTTTCGGGAAGATCGTGCTCGTCTCCTGAGTCATCAAGATCCGATCCCATACCTGTCTTGTATCGTCACCCCGTAATGGTGTGACGAATATCGGTCTGCGGTGCGTGAACGCCCTCGCACGTTCTGCTCATTCATGATAATCTACGCCCGCCAAAGGTGGCTGATGTGCGAGCGTAGGCAGTCAGCCGCAATGATAGGAAAATATGTGAATATGAAAGGGGGAAGGGGATGGCTACCGTGAGTCAGATTGCAAACAAGCGTCCAAAGTCCGTCGGACCGAAGGCCTCGATTGCCAGTGTCGCCAAGACGATGCGCCAAGCGCGGGTGGGATCGTTATTTGTAAAAAAAGGCAAGAAATTGGTGGGGATCGTAACGGACACCGATATCGTGCGGCGCGCCGTGGCTACGGGAAAGCCGCTGGGTAAGCTGACCGTCGAAAAGATTATGACTGCTCCGATTTGTACGATCGAGGGAAGTCAGTCGGTCGATGATGCGCAGGACATGATGGCCGACCTCGGTGTGCGCCATCTCGGCGTCACCAAGAACGGCGAGATTACCGGCATCGTCTCCGTGCGCGACCTGCTGCTGTATTACAAGCGCTATGCGCAATCGAAGATTTCAACGGAGGTGACGTACGACGAACCGAAGATCACGCAGGATTAACGGACGCTCAAAACGGCCACTAACTTCGTTCTCAGTTTTGAGCATCCTCAAAGAAAAAGGTTGCGAGAAACGAAGTCTGATACAGAATGCCGACGAATAAAGCTGATTTTGCTTGATATTCAGAGGAGAGTCGGAGGTTGAACCTTCCTCCGCGGTGTCCTATCGCATCTGCAGAACTTTGTCCTCGCCATTACCACAGCATCGTGCTTCTTGGGAAGGCTAGCATTACCACAACGGTCTCTGACGACAGAGTGGCTTCTCTTGATAAGAAGTGGAAACCGTTTGAGCCTGTAATTGATGAGGAGTCGCCATCATTCTCTAAGGTTGGTGATACGCTGTTGTCTATTTCTCACTTCTGTTCAGAAGTTGTTTGCGAATGGTTCGGCTACTTCGCCTCCGGTCTGTATGGTTATGGCGATCAGTCTGATCGTGGTGTTGCTCAGAAGGTATATGAGAGAGAAGGCATCTCTGAACAGTTTGATCCTGCCTGGGCGAGCATAACTCCACGGCATTACACAGAGTGTCGTGAGTACTCAGTTCATACAAAGTTTGCAGTTGGCAAACTGCCGAAGGGAGCTTCTTCCAGAAAGGGAGTGAGCCCTCACATTCGATGGCAGGTCCTAGCTAGAGATTCATTCACTTGTGCTTACGGTGGTCGTCGACCGCCTGATGTAGTACGGGACGTAGATCATAAGATGTCAGTCAAAGACGGTGGTTCAAACGATTTGGAAAATCTTATTACAGCATGCTCAGGGTGTAATGGTGGTAAAGGGGCCTCCAGTTTGGGAACCAAAAGTTGCCCCTGAAGAGTGTTTTTGACTGTCGTTTAGTTGATAGTCGTTCTACTTCGTGAGTTCCCTTACCAGGTGACCCAGTTCGGGAAGAATGAGCTTTTCCATCGCGAGGCGGACGGCGTTTTCGGAGCCGGGAGTAGAGAAGAGGATGCGATCCTTAATCACCCCGGCAGTCGCTCGGCTCATGATCGCCGGTGAACCGATCTCTTGATAGGTCAGCAGTCGAAAGATTTCGCCGAATCCTGCGAGTCGTTTTTCCAACATGGCATCCACTGCCTCGAACGTTGAATCCCGCCGAGAAATGCCGGTGCCGCCATTAATGATGATGGCCTGCACCGCTTCGTTGATCGTACCTCGCGCGATCCACAGCTGGATCTGCGCCGGATCGTCTTTCACGAGATGATACCCGACTACAGAATGGCCCTGCTCTTCTAAGAGCTTGCGAATCAGTTGACCGCTGGTGTCGGTTTCTGCCGTGCGGGTATCGCTACAAGTAAGGACCATGCATCCGATTGAGCCCGGTGCATGGTCCTTATGTTCTTGATGAGTCGATGTAGTCATGCCCTACCGATAAGCTATCAGTAATCAGTTCCAGCAATCAAGCTCAGTCTCCTTGTCTGATCGCTCGAAGCGGCTGTCGGTCGCCGGCTTATTTCCACACGGAGTCCGGATTGAGTTTCGCGACCGGTGTTCCTTTCGCGACATGTTCATCGAGGATGGTGGCGACGTCCGACTCGGTGACCTTGGAATACCAGGTATTGTCGGGGTAGACGACGACCGTGGGACCTTGCTCACAGGGACCGAGGCATCCTGTGGCACTGACCAGCACTTCTCCGGGCGGGACGGCTCGCTGCATCAGCCCCATATTGAACGCCATCAGCAGCTGCGCTGCACCGGCCGAGCCACAAGAGGGTTTAGGGTGGCCGGGTGGACGGGAATTGGTACAGACGAGAATATGATATTTGGGTTTTGGCATGGTCTCCTCGTTAAAAGAAAAAGAGCATATGGCTTGTGGCGTATTGCAGGTCAGCTGCGCTACGCGCCTGATCCTCCTCTAGTTCGTGCCGTTCGCCATCGGCCATACGCCATAAGCTCAGAATTCAGTTCGGCCGATACGATTCCCATTCCTGGATCACTTCCTCAGGAAACTTCCATTGTTTGAGTCCTTTCAGCACCCAGTTCAGGTAATGGTCTTTGGGCTTGAACTTCCCGATCGGGTTCGCTGCGTAGGTGGTGACGAGTTCCTTGTCTCCGCCGGCAGTCGACACGGTGACTTGGAGATGGCGGTAGGCCCCTTGCGGCACGTCCTGCTCGAACTGATCCATGATCTTCACGTCTTCGTCCGTGAGGTCGAACACTCCGCCCCAGGTTTTTTCACCTTGTGACGGCACAATACTGGCGAGGCCACACCGCCATTGTGACGACCATCGACAAAATTTGATGGCATGGTCCGACAAGGTGGCGAGATAGAGAAATTTGTGCTCCGGAGCCCGCCGTTTGAGTTGCGAGGGATTGAGGAGATCACCGTACAAAAAAAATTTCATGCACCGTAACTCATTCTGCGCCGATCGCCGTGACGCCTGGTCGTACTTGTAACACACCGGCTTTTCACCAGACAAGCGGCCTTCGTTCGAACTCGCTCGAACGATTACGTTGACATGGCGGTTAGGCCTTCCTAAGATGCCATCCGGTCCACATGGACCGCAATGTGGTGTTCCTCTACCGAGCCAACATCCGGCATGACTGACAACGGTACCTTCTCTCGATCGCCCAGCACACACCTCATCCATTATGCAATCGTCGCGTTCCTACTGCTGGGGGGACTCTACTATGCATGGACCACGCTGCCGTCGACTACTCCGTCGAGAGACGCGCGAGAAGCTGAGGCATTGGCCTTGGTGCAGAACCATCCGGCGATCGGATACCCGACGATCTTGCAAGCCATGAACGAGCATGTCCGTACGATGAAGGATCGCGGGCAGGGAGTTCGACTCGGAGAATGGCGGGTCAAACAAGTCGAAGGGAATATGTATGAGATTCGTGTCCAGCTACGCGATCAGAGCGTGCGCGGCCAATGGTTCGAACGAGAGTTCATTTGGCATGCCCATCTTGACCTGAAGAAAGTTAATGCAGCGTCTCTTCCGGCGGATGGAGTGACGCCTAAGCCGTCCCATACGGACCAACGACCTGCGCCACAACCGCTTGCTCCATCACAAAGTTAGGGAAGGGCTGATTAATTCACGTTTTTACCGACAGCTCTGTGCCCGAGCTG
>JBBIKN010000111.1:0-10536 GCA_037445435.1 Nitrospira sp.
CTATCGCAATCGTGAGCAACAGGGGAAATTTCCTGGCCCCATAGTTATGCGCAAGGATGCGCTCGTAACAGGTCCCTTGCCACAGGAACCGAGTACGGCACAGATGGAGCGTGCCTCGCGGCACAGGGATCTGCCCGTCCCGCATCAAGTCGGGGTTGGTCAGATCCATCCTAACGAGCGCATTGTCCTCTTTCACCATCGTGCTGAGCAGCAGGGGACGCTGTGACCCCAGCGAAAGCTCGAACTGGGAGAGGAATCGCGTCCCTTCATGATAGAGGCCTTGCGGACCAGGAAGGACCTGATGAATATCGCCGTACCGATCAAACACCGCAAAGGTTTCACCATGCTTCAACACTTCCGTGCGGCCGTCCGCCAATGAGGACGATGCGAGAATGTAGTATTGGTCCTTCCGTCTGATCACGTCGTTCATGAACGATTCCCTTCAGTGCACGGCACTTGATCGGCTCATGCGCGCGGCGACCAGGGCCGTCACCAATAGAACGAGGCCGATCCCGAGCACGCCGGTTTCCGGACCCTGTTGCTCCGTGATCCATCCGAATGCCGAAATTCCTCCGATGGCCGCAGTCATGGCGCCGGTTCCGTAGAGTCCCAACACGCGCCCGACCATCTGTCTCGGTGCGAGTTCTTGGATGATGCCCCATGCGATCGGGGTAAAGGCTCCCATCCCACAGCCGATCAGACCCATGAGGAGACCTGCCAGGTAGGGATCGCGCGTTCTGGTCAAGGCGCAAAGGGCGGCCCCGGTCAACATGCTGGTCGCCATGATGAGGCGCATCCGATTCTTCATCGGCCAGTCGGTCGCCCATAACAGTCCGATCGATGTCATGAAGAGTCCGACGCCGACCGCCGACCATAAATAGCCGACCTCGACCGGACCCAGTTCGAGCATCTTCCGCGCGAACACCGGGAAGAGCGCGGTCAACGCGCTGGTGCCGAACGTATAGAGGGCGGCGGTGCCGGTCAAGAGTAATATCGCCGGTTGAGCCACCACGCTGTAGCGAAATCCTTCAATCAGATCCTGCCGAATCGTCGGCTTCACTGCAAGGGAAGGAACTTTTGAGAGAGGGTTCTTAAAACGGACCAGCATGAAACAGGCGGCGGAAATCATGTAGGTCGCGGCGTTGAGACACAAGACCTCTTGTGATCCGTAAGCGGCGATCCCGAGGCCGCTCAACGCAGGACCGAAAATAATGCCGAGGCTGGTTGTGCTTTGTAGCAGTGCGTTGGCGGCCGTGAATTGTGTTTTCGGGACGAACGCGGGGATGGCGGCAGTGAGGGCCGGACCGAAGACCGCCGTGGCGATGGCATGCAAGAGGACCAGGAGATAGAGAACGGACACCGTAAAGGATTCCACGGGGATTAGGCATGGAACTAATCCGATCAACACCGCGCGCAATACATCGCTGGTGATCAGCAGCACCTTTTTCGGAAGGCGATCGACATACACGCCGATGAGCGGCCCTAAGACGATCGGAGGAATCGTCTGCAGTAAGCCGATCACGGACGTTTTGAGAGGCGATCCGGTCACGGCGTAGACGAACCACAACAGCGCCAGTCTCGAGACCCCGTCGCCGATTTGAGAGATGAGCTGTCCCGACCAGACGAGTCCGAAATCGCGGGTGAGTAACAACGGACGATGTGCGACCGAGAGACTGCCCACGTTCTCCGCTGTGGAGGAGGAGCGCGATAAGGGGCTGGAGCAGCCCTGCATCAGCTCTCTCCCTCCAAGCGTACTTTTTCAGTATTCACGGCTCGGACACCGGGAACTTGACGGGCCACCTCCGCCGCTTCAAGGGCGATGACCTGAAACCGCACGGTGCCGTTGAGCTGAACGACACCGTCCTCTGTTTTCACCTCAAAGTTGGCGGCTTTCAGGGTCGCGCTTTTGGAGAAGCGTTCTTTGATCAAGGCGGTGAGGATTTCATCCTGTTTCTTCAACAGCGTCTTCGCGAGGTCTTTCTCGACGGCAAGCTTGTTGACCACGGTCTTGACGCCTTGGACGGCCTGCGCGATTTCTGTCGCGGCCGCTTTCTCTTCTTCGGTCGAAACACGTCCGGTCAGGGTCACGGTTTGCTGATCGTTCTCCACTTCGATTTCGTAGTGAAACAGCTTTGGATCAGCCATGAGAGCAAGCTTGACCGATAAGATCAGCGAACCCAATGCCTTCTTGGGAGGTTCCTTCTCCTTGACCTCGGACTCAGGCGGTCCATCGGCCTTGACCGGAGGAGCCGGTTGGGACTGCGGCTTCGTTTCCGGCGGCGGCTTGTGCGGCTTCGGTTGACTCTCGGAAGCGGCCGGGGGCTGTGGAGGCCGAGGAGCAGGCTTCTCCGGCGCCCCCTCTTTGTGCTCGGCCGGCGAATCCGCCTTCGGCGAAGGGGCCGGCTTGTGCGGCGTCGGCTGACTGTCCGAAGCCGCAGGAGGGTGTGGAGGACGGGGCGCCTGTTTCTCCGGCGCACCCTCTTTGTGCTCAGCCGGAGAGTCCGCCTTCGGTGCCGGAGCAGGCTGTGGCTTGGTTTCCGTCCCGGGCTTGTGCGGCGCAGGCGTGTCCGCGCTTTCCTTTTCTTGTGTCTCCGAGAACGCCGGAGCCGCACCTGTCGGCTCCAGCAAGAACAGACCCAGACTCAGCATGAACAGTACTCGTGACGACGTGGTCATCGCGAGAGTCCTCCTCGTGAACATCGTACGTCAGAGTTCACTCGGGCCATTCTAACTCGTGATGGCCTTCGTGTCATCTACTTACGAACGAGACGGCCCCTGAGACCCAGGGGCCGTCCGAACTCGATTCTCTCGTAGCAGAAACGTCAGGCTAGTAGTGCGAACGGAACGTTCGTCTCGTTCTATGATTGGGCCACGCTCGGTTGAGCGGCAAAGGTGCCGGAGGGAGAAACAGCCAACACTTGCGCGTGCGACTTATAAAAGCTGAAGAGCCATGCGGTCGCAGCCGTCATAAGAAGAATGAGGCTGATGCCTCCTAAGCTCGCGGCAGGACCGATCGTATCAGCAGCCCATCCAAAACCAGCCATACCGGCCATGGATGACGCCATGCCTCCCGTGGCAAAGCTCGTAAAGACACGACCGAGAAGGTGCGAGGGCGTCAATTCTTGGAGCATCGTCCACACCAACGGCGTAAACATGGCGGTGCTCCCTCCGATCACCGCGATCAACGCTCCGGCCGCAACAGGAGCTTCGAGAAAACCGAGTGCCGCGACGGCAAGACCGCCGACAGCCAGGGCAGCCGACATGAACCGGAGACGCCAAGGCACGTCTCCCTGCGTGATCGACGTCAGACCGAGTGAAGCGAGCAGCATTCCGACGCCGAGCGCCGACCACAGCCACCCCAGTTGGATCGGACCTACTCCAAGCACGTCTTTCGCAAAGACCGGGAGCAGAAAGACGAAGGCGCTGATGCCGACGCTATAGAGGGTGGCCGTCAACATAAGAAGCGTGACGGTCCTCTGTTCAACGAACACGAAGCGGAAGCCTGCCAGCAAATCGTTCGCGATGCCGTCGGTCAACCCTTTGCTGGCAGCACGCACCTGATCAAGCGTTTCATGCATCCGAATGGGGAACAGGCACAGTGCGGAAATGAAAAACGTCGCCGCGTCGGCATAGAGCACATTTTGCGCTCCGATCAGCGCGATACCGAGACCGCTGACGGCGGGACCCACAAGGAGTCCGACGTTAGTGGTCGTCTGCATGAGCGCGTTAGCGGCGATCAGCCGCTCTTTGGGTACAATAAGAGGAACCGCTGAAGTCAGGGCAGGTCCGAAAACAGTAGAGAAGATTGCGGTAGCAAAGACGAGGACGTAGAGCCGATCCAGTGTCAACGCATCCATGGCATAGAGCAGCGGGATCAAGAACACCATCAAAGAACGAAGAAGATCCACCCAGATCATCACCGGTTTCTTTCGAACGCGATCCAGATACACACCGATCAACGGCCCAAAGAGCAAGGGCGGGAGAGTTTGAAGCAACCCGACCACCGTCATCTTGAGCGCAGACCCGGTCAGCTCGTACACGAACCACAGCAACGCCACTTTATTGAGGCTGTCGCCGATCTGAGAGATCGTCTGACCGGCGAACAAAAAGCCGAAGTTTCTGGTCTTGACCAACTCCCAGCCTCGAGCACGGCTCGGAGTGGATCCCGTCTGTTGCGAATCAGTAGGTACGTTAGACATGTCGGCCTCGTCCTAAAATCTTATGCTGTTCGGAGGGGAAGGCGTGTGTGGCCTGAACAGCTCCATCTTCAAGAAGACGTTCATACAGCGCCACATAGTCGCGTGCCATCCGATCAGCCGTAAACCGCTCGTCGAACGCCGCCCGACAGCGGCGGCGATCGATGAGAGACAGCCGTCCCACTGCGTCGACCATTTCGGATACGGTCTCGCAAATAAAACCGGTGACACCGTGATCGATGATTTCAGGAATCGACCCTCGTCGATAGGCCACCACCGGAGTGCCGCAAGCCAGGGCTTCGATCAACACCAGCCCGAAGGGCTCCGGCCAGTCGTACGGGCACACCAGCGCCATCGCGTTGCCGATAAACTCGTTCTTTTCGGCATCGGAGATTTCTCCGATGAACTCAATCAACGGGTGGTTGAGCAACGGTTCAATTTCGGCCTCATAGTAGTTCTGATCGGCAGGATCGACTTTTGCCGCGATCCGCAGGGGAAGTCCGGTTCGTTTCGCGATTTCGATCGCTTGGTCCGGACGTTTTTCAGGGGAGATGCGCCCCAGAAAGGCCAAATACCCTTGAGCCTGAGGATGAAACGTGTAGAGGTTGCGAGGAAGACCATGGTGGACGGTCGCAGCCCAGTTGGCCCAAGGCAGCGGTTTCCGTTGGGCATCCGAAATGGACACCAACGGCATTTCGGAAAATTCACGGAAGACCGGATCCAATTCGGGAAGATCCTGACGCCCGTGCAAGGTCGTCACCACCGGAATGGGATTTCTCCGTGCCAGCGGGAATCCGATGAAATCCAAGTGTGAATGAATGATGTCGAAGCCCCTCGCCGCTCCGAGGGCCCGTTCCTGAAGCATCATCAACGGAGCGTCCCGGTTGAAAATACCGGTATTCAACCGGAGGGCCTGCGGGCAGATGGCTTCAAGCTTGGCGGACGTCTCCGAATCGCCGCTGGCAAACAGCGTGACGTCATGTCCCAGGGCAACCAACTCCTCGGTAATGTACGACACGATTCGTTCAGTTCCGCCGTAGAGTTTGGGCGGGACACTCTCCCACAACGGGGCCACTTGTGCGATTCTCATGAGTCTTCCTTTCTCTTCCCTGTGCCGCTCGACTGCTTCGTTCAGTCGCCAGTTGTTAGTTGTTATAGGTTATGTCAACCGGTTTGAATGAGGTATCCCGTTTAGTCGGCTGGAAGCTGACTCTCGATTGACAAGTTGCTAGATGACATTTTGCAATCGGTTGGTTACCAGTTTGACTCGTTTCTTCCCTTGTTCCTATCTACTGCCCTCATGCTACTCATCACCTCTCAACTGACTCAACGGACAAAACTTCTCTAAGCGAAGCTGATTATGTCCAATCCAGGAAACTTGACTGGAGATTCAGCCTCATGATTGGCATCCATTGAGAGATGAAAAGTCGCACAGCTTATTTGAGCTCCTACTCTTCTGCCCAGAACGAACGTCAACGTGTCACTCTCCGTCGGTGAAACAGCCCGACGGCTCTGCTCGTATGAAATTCGCGACGGATCGGGTACGAAGCGACCAGGCGGGGGAACGATCCTCTCCCGGAAATACTCCTACTGACTGATACGCGCAGCTTTGACGATTTTTTCTCCTTTAATCTGCTCCAAAAAGCGATCGGGCGGGACCGGCGGGGGGACGATCCGAACTTCCTGCCAGCCTTCGTTCACGGCTCCCTTATGGCCCTTCATCCCATCGACCCATTGATCGATGCTCTCCTGCGTCGTTCCTTCGCTGAACGTCACCCAGAAGAGGAACGGCTGCTGTTGGCTCCCCGGTTGGTTGTCGGCCAGTTGCAATGGTGGTCTCCCTGCATCGGCTTGCCGCGCCATCAGGCGATCGGGGTTCGGGTCGACGGCTTTCGATGCGTTTTGAACAGCCACTTGTAACTTGGTCTTCAAGGCCTGATTATTCTCTTCCAACCCGGCAACTTCCTTCGACAACCGATCATTATCGGCGGTGAGGCTACGGATCGCGGCTTCAAGCTGTTCCTGATCAACCCGCCCTTTACTCGGATGGCTACTCGCAAGGTGTCGTGTCGTGCGGTCGGCCTCACGACCGATCGCTTCTAGACGCCTCTCAAGCTCTTCCTTCACCTCTTCTTTGACCATCACGATGCCGGATGCCACGGATTCCTGGGTGGATGAAAGTTTGGCCATGGCTTGATGGAGTTGCACGACACCACTCTGCTGGGACTCGAGGGCTTCTCCTATCTTCGTTTGCGTCTGCGCGAGTTTTTCGAGTTGTCGTTCAAGTCTTGCGATGTCTGCCGCCTGAGCTGGGAGAGCCGTGGTCTGGACCACCGGAGACGGCGTAGGCTCCGGAGCCTTCCATGTCGTCATACGGTCGGCGACCAATCCCACGACGGCAATCGCCATGACGACTTGCGCAAAGGCGACCGTTGGCATTCCATGTGCGGACACGGCGTCCGGGCGCCGGATCATCACCCTGTCCGCGACACCGGCAAGACTCTTCCATGTGCGACTCCAGAAACCGGGTGAGGGAACGAACACCGCGTTCAGCGAACTTCCCTGCACCGTGTTGTGAACACAGAGATCCACCGCGTCGGACGAAAGTCGGACGCGGTTCTTCCGAAACCCAAATTCAGGAGCAGCGAGTCCCCCGAGCAGAGTTCCGTCTTCGGTGCGAAGCTGTACCGTTTCAATGTGATCGACGCTTTGAACGTGCAGCGTCGTATCCGTCCCTCCCGCTTCAAGCTCCCCGACACGCCGTTCATTGACATAGATCTGTATAGAATCCGACGCGCCGCCCACCGATCGGCCGGACCGTTTGCGCAATGATTCAAGGAGTTGGGATCGATAGACTTCTAAATTTTCTTCGTGACCCATAAAAAACCTCCTTAAAAACCTCCTTCGCTCCTCTTCTCTATGCTCACGCCTTCAGGATGCGCCCTTGCTAGGGTCGCACGTGCAATTCCAGACGTGGCTTTTCTCCGATCGATGATCCGTTGGATCCCAACCCCCAAGCCGTTTGCATACAATCCAGACAGAGCGCCAAGTGCCAAATGCGATAATCGCACCCATAACCCTGACTGAACATCTCGCTCCACTGAGACCGCGAGAGACATGGATAGTGGTCGGGTTCGCTTTTTCTATAATGGGCCTGAGCAACCCTGATGAGTCGCTCGGCCTCGCTGTTGAATCGTTGTCGTTGACGCTGCTGCTGATTACTCAGTTCCGCCAACTCCGCCTTCGTCAAGCCCACCTCATCCATGGTGCGCTGCCAACCACTCTCACGCCAGCGTCGGAAGTTCTTATAGATCCGCTGGCTCTCCAACCCATTGAGTCCGGTGACGGCGATCACTTCCCCGGGACCCCATCCATAGGAGTGGTGATACAACGCGATCAGAGCATCACGGCTGATGACCGCCCGCGCCACAAGTCCGTCGACAAACCGACCCAGCGGCCTCAGCAAGTCCGGATGATAACAAAACGGCTCCGGTTTGCTGTGTTGTTTGGCCACCAAGGAGTCGAACAGAAACAACGGCCGGCATGGCACTTCTGTGCGTCCGCACACCAGAAACCGCTCGAGATATTCGGAACCCCAACGTAACGCAAATTTCTCATGCTCGATGTCATCATTCCATTGGCCGGTTTCCCGCAAGAATCGTTTGGTGTAGTTGGTCGCTCGGTCCAACAGCATCGGTAACGCCTGTGAGACGACCTGATCGAATTCATCCGACGTCGATACCACCTCTTCCAGGCGGCTTACCGCTGCCGTACGATCAGACATCGCGTGGCTCTTACTGACCGTGTTCTGCCCTCTTGTCACGAGCATTCTGCCCTCCATCGACATCGAGGCGCACTGGACAAATATCCCGTCTCCATCACGAGATTTGTCCGTTGTTCGGTGAACTTTCTTCCTGTTAGATTAGAAAGACTAATGTTCCCCATTCCTTAAACCACTGCTGCATTGCCGGCGACAAGCATGTCGAGTGCACGTCCTACCGTTGAATCATCATCACTCCTCATTCATCCATGAGCTTCTCATTGGCTCCGTAGAAATAGGCATCATCCAGGCCAGGGACCTTCGTGGAGTCTAAACCTATGTTTTAGGGACGGATCGCCATAACTCGACCCTCCGGCTCTCTACGTGAATGCTGGAAACTCCGTTGCCTGCCGCCTACAGAGTGATTGTGACGACATCAAGGCGGACACGCTGGATTAATTAACCAGATTTCCCTGGGCAATTGCCAGAGGGGCCGTTTGAGTCTCAAAAAACTTTAGTGAGGGTTGCGAACAGATGAGGGCTTTCGCTATCGAGACCGGTAAGGCGACTCAAGCCGGAATACGAGGGCGGCAAACAAACCAAACGGACGTGCCTCTCTTACCTCGGCGAAGGAATCGAGAAGATGACCGTCGTACCTTCACCCGGTCGGCTGATGATCTTGACCGTCCCTCCCACCAGTCGTGCTCGCTCTCGCATACCGACGATTCCCATCCCTTTTTGCCCCTCACAGACGCGAGCGGTATCGAACCCGATGCCGTCATCGGCCACGATGAGTTCAACCTCGCCCTGTTCCGTACTTCCCAACGTCACCGCGACGTGCTTCGCGCTCGCGTGTTTCACGATGTTGCACAAACTTTCCTGTAACAGACGAAACATCGTCGTCATGATACCGGGAGGAATCGTTCCCGGGACTTGCTGCTCAACGAACGTGATCTCGAATCCCGCTTTTTGGCTGAATTCTCTGACCAGGTTACGTATGGGCACGGCAAGCGATGGGCCTTCAAGACTGCGGGGGGAGAAGTTCATGCGAGAGGGTGCGAAAATCGTTGAGGATGTCAGATAGCCTTTGACTCATCGCGGTTAATCGCGGAACAAGAGAGGAAGCTTCTCTTTCGCACCCTCTTTTCAGCAGATTCGCCTCCAAGATCAAGGTCGTCACGCGCTGGCAATAATCATCATGCAGCTCTCTGGCGATACGCTTCCGCTCGTCTTCCTGCGCAGTGAACAGTTTTCGGGTCAGTTCCTGCAATGCAACTTGGTTGGCTTTCAATTCGATTTGCTGCCGGCGCGACGTCTCCTCCGACTCTTTTTGACGTGTGCTGTCCGCAAAGGTGACGCACACCCGTTTACCCTTGCCCTCCCCGGTTTTCACTGGATTCGCCTGTATCCCAGAAAAAAACCAGGGAGGGTCTGATTAATTCACGTTTACACGACGAACTCTGCTTCTGGGTAGATCCCAGGCTGGCAATTCGGTGGACCTCCGCTGGTCCGGGGGCGTTTCCGCTACCCGCTTCCGGCCACACATTCCCTACGTCCCCGCCAAGACCCTTCGCCGCACCACGTACAGGTTCGCCAAGCCGCAGCTGCTCTGGAGCCAGTGGGGGGGTCTTCGCCAGCCCTCGGTAGCGGACTTTGGCCCATCCAAAGATCCGCTTGATCACCAAGAACGCGTGCTCCACTTTCGCCCGGACTGTCGATTTCGTGCGGTTGCTCGCCCGCGCCGCCTCACTCAGTGGCCGATGGCGATGTGCGTTCGCCTGGATGAAACGCTTGGCCTGGGGCGCCTGCGGTCGGATCACCTCGCGGTGCCCACTGTAGGCGGAGTCGCCCCACACCCGGGTCTCCTGGCCATGCAGCAACTTTGGTACCATTTGGCTGTCGTGCCCAGTGGCCGCCGTGGCCACGACCGAAGGAATCAGTGTCGTCTGGCTGTCCACGCCGATATGCGCCTTCATCCCGAAGTACCACTGGGTGCCCGTCTTGGGCTGAGGCCTCTCGGGATCCCGCTCCTTGGTCCGATTCTTCGTCGAACTGGACGCACTGATGATGGTCGCATCCACAATGGTGCCTCGACTGACCTGCAGCCCCTGCGTGGTCACATACTCCCCAATTTTGGCAAAGAGCTGTTTCCCCAACTCGTGCGCCTCCAACAGGTGTCGAACCGTACAGATCGTCGTCTCATCGGGCACGGGCTCACGGCCCAGATCAATCCCCCCAAACTGTCGCATGGCGCGCGAGTCGTACAACGCCTCTTCCACGGCCGGATCTGACAAGTTGACCCCCTGTTGCAGACAATGGAGCCGCAGCATGCGGTCGATTCCCACCGGTGGCCGCCCTGACCCGTCGGCCTTGAAAGACACCGGCTCGATCACGACCACCAGGTCCGTCCACGGCACCACCCGGTGCATGTCGTCGAGAAACCATTCACGGCGGGTGGCCTCGCGATACGGTTCAAATGTCGCTTCGGCAAAGGTCTGTTGGGGCATGGATACGCCTCCCGTTCAGTGCTGCACGCTCCGTAGCACATCTCGCGAGAAGAATAAATCAGACCTTCCCTAG
>JBBIKN010000112.1:0-10372 GCA_037445435.1 Nitrospira sp.
AATCTGGTCCGCTCGTCCGCAGCTCCTATCACGCAGAGCAGCAGGTAGCTGGTCGATAAACGATATCTGGGGATCTTCGGGTCGTCTAGGGGGCGTCAGCCGCTTGGGTGTCTCCTTGTCCTCTTCCTTGTCTCTCCTCACGTATCCTTTGTGATATTAATTCGGCTTTGCGCGAGAGTGCCGCCATGCGAAAGCGATAGATCGGCGTGCAGAGCCATCGGCTCCAGCACGCCGTCATCATCAAATGCCGGATCAGAACCAAGCCAATTCAGCAATGGCGCATTGGCCGTGAGATGAACCACCGGATCAAGAATACCTTTGATGCCAAAGGCATCGAGATGCCGTTTCCGCGTCGGACGATCGACTGGGGCGCATCCAAGGATGGAACGCCGCCACTGCTCTATGGAACCAGCGTGCCGTCCAATCCGTCGAGCGGAAGTGTCTCATCCACGACAGACTTCACTTGGAGACGGACAAGTGAGACAGCAACTGCCTTGAACAATAGCGGGTTCCTATTATAGCGAGAAGGCAATAAACCAGGACATTGTCGGTTACGGACGGGTCACAAATTCTTCTTGAGCATCGGCGGACCGCCACCCTAAATCTGCCCAATAAGCGTTCGGCCTGGTTTCCACCCTGAGAGTACACAGCGCTGCGCGACCAGCGGGGTGAATCTTGTGATGTCTTGAGCGACGTCGGTCATGAACCGGTCGGCAAGAGACTGATCCTCAAAACATTCATACACATCGTCGAGAAAGCCTCCGCGAAGCAGCGGGTGATGGAGAAACTCAGGGCCGGGACCAGTCTCAACTTCAAGCGGATATTCCATAGCCTCGACCCCTTCAAGATTGAGTTCTTCCAACCACGTTCGTCCTTCCTGTGCCGATGGTCGTTCATTCAGGTAGGTTTGAAATCGCTCTCGCTCGTTGAGCAGCCCTTGCCGGACCATCGCGTGATCCACCACCTGCCACAGTGAATTGAAGGTTCCATAGGAAGGAAACGTCAGGACGAGCTGGCCTCGTGGGTTGAGGTGCTGGACGAGTCCACGGACGGTTTCAAACCGATTGGGGCGAAAGAACATGATGGAGAGATTGCCCGTGATGCGATCAAACATTGGCAGATCAGAATCTAAGGAGCGCATGTCCATACACTCGAACCGGAGCCAGGGCAGCTGCGACCCTTGAATCGCTCGTGCTCGAGCGACTTGATGTTGGCTGATATCGATAGCCAGCACTTCACCGGCAGGACCGACCTGTTCGGCAAGATAGAAGGCCGGAATGCCGTGACCGGAGGCAACATCGAGGATCCGAAGACCCGAACGGAGGTCCAGGTGTTGTAGTAACGATTCGGCAAATGGTGTGGACCAATAGTCATGCTTCGGAAGGGACCAGCGCGTAGCATACCTGTTCATGAGGCGATAAGGATCATGGGGGACCGGCCAATGCGCTGGCGATGAGGGTCTGCGCCTCATCTTGAATCTGCTTCAGATGCTCTTTCCCTTTGAAGCTCTCTGCATAGAGCTTGTACACATCCTCCGTGCCTGAGGGCCGAGCGGCAAACCAGCCGTTTTTAGTCACGACTTTCAGACCGCCGATGGCTGCGCCGTTGCCTGGAGCTTTGGTGAGCATGGCCACGATCTTGTCGCCGGCAAGCTCCGTTGCTTTGACTTGTTCAGGCGAAAGTTTGGAGAGAATAGCCTTCTGCTCCGGTGTGGCTGGGGCGTCGATCCGTTCGTAGATCGGCTCACCTAGTTCTTTCGTGAGGTCTCGGTACGACTCGGATGGATCGCGGCCGGTTTTAGCCATCATCTCGGCGGCCAACAGATCCATGATGATGCCGTCCTTATCGGTGGACCAGACCGTCCCATCGCGACGGAGAAACGACGCACCGGCGCTTTCCTCGCCGCCGAAGCCGAGTGAGCCGTCGAGCAGGCCGTTGACAAACCACTTGAACCCAACCGGCACTTCGACGAGTTTCCGTTTCAGTTTGGCCGCTACACGATCGATCAAACTGCTGCTGACCAAGGTTTTGCCGATACCGGCGTCGGATTTCCAACCGGGACGGTTGACAAACAGATAGGCGATGGAGGCAGCGAGGTAATGGTTCGGATTCATCAAACCCGAACGGGTTACGATTCCATGCCGATCGTTGTCGGCGTCATTCCCAAATGCCACGTCGAACCGATCTTTTAGGGTGATGAGATTGGCCATGGCATAGGGAGACGAGCAGTCCATCCGGATCTTGCCGTCCCAATCCAAGGGCATGAAGCGGAACGTGGGATCGACAGCCGGATTCAGGATCTCAAGATTTAGCCCGTAGTGCTCGGCGATCGGCTGCCAGTAGGCCACACCGGATCCGCCGAGCGGGTCGATCCCGAGCTTGAGTCCCGAGGTCTTGATGGCATTCATGTCGACCGTATTCTTCAGATCGCTCACGTACGCATTGACGTAGTCGTGCTGATGTGTGGTCGATGCTCGTCGAGCCTGTTGAATCGGGAGACGGTTCACTCCTTGAAGGTTGGTGGCGAGAAGGGCATTGGCTCGATCCTCGATCCATTTTGTCGTCTGTGTGTCGGCGGGGCCTCCTTGTGGGGGATTATATTTAATGCCGCCGTCTTCAGGAGGGTTGTGGGATGGTGTGATCACAATCCCGTCGGCCAGACCGGAGGTCCGGCCTCGGTTGTAGGTGAGGATTGCATGGGAGATAACCGGGGTTGGCGTGTAGCCATCATTCTGGTCGATCATGACGTCGACACCGTTGGCTGCGAGGACCTCCAGGGTAGTCACGAGGGCCGGTTCCGATAAAGCATGTGTATCCTTCCCGACATAGAGAGGTCCTGTCGTGTGTTGTCCAACTCGATATTCGCATACGGCCTGAACGATTGCCACGATATGGTTCTCATTGAAGCTTCGCCTGAAGGACGAGCCACGATGTCCTGACGTCCCGAATGAAACGCCCTGGTCTCGGACGGAGACATCGGGTTTCTCCGTCCAGTAGGCGGATACAAGTTTTTCCACATCCACAAGGATTGAATGGGGCGCCGGTCGGCCGGCAAGAGGATGAATAGCCATGGTACAGGTGTAGTTCGATTGTCCGGCTGCTGTCAACTGCAGAAGGCCGGCGTCGGTTGCAAGAAGGCCGCACTCCTGTCGATATCAAGAAATAACAAATAGTGGTTACCTCGGAGGCTCCTGTACGTCTTACTAGAGATGGCGATGCTGGGATAGTGACCTCGAACTATGAAATCGGATCGGAAGAAATCCCTTATAGCACGCTGAGTTCATGGATTTCGAGTGATTGATCCGGTAAGATGCCACGAAACGCAATTGAAGGGGTGGTGTGTCCCGTCTTCGGCTTGTGCTCCTGATCGTACTTGCCTGCGCGGTGTTGGTCGGTGTGTTCTTTTCTTTTTCAAGGGAACTGACCGGTCAAGACTATCTGAAGGAGTTTGTCCTGGAACAGCTTGAAGAGAGTCTGGGGAGAAAGATCGACGTGCATCGCGTCAAATTTGTGATCCTGCCTCGTATCCGCGTGGAACTCAGCGATGTCAAGATTCACGATCCTGGATCTGAGCAGGTTGTGCTGACGGCGAAGCGGGTGGATCTGGTTTTACGCCTCCTGCCGCTCCTCAAGAAACAAATTATCGGCAAGCGATTGTTGATCGAGGAACCAACGTTGACGCTCCGACGGAACGAACGCGGTCGATGGAACGTCCTGGAAGGATTGAACAGCCAGGCAGATACCGATCAGCAAACGATGGATATGATGGCACAGACCTTCATGATTCGAGAAGCGAAGTTGGTGAACGGCGAGATCACCGTCATCGATGTCGCCAGACCTGACGGCATCCGGTCGATCAAGTTGGAGCATGTCGAATTCGGTCTGGTCGTTCGGTCGGAGCGTGGTGTGGCAGACGTGCATGTCTCGATGGCACACCGAGGAGAATCAGGCGTGTCGGCTATCTCGCTCAGTGGAGTTGTCCAACAAGCAGAACGGCCGATCTCGCTGTCCGGTGAAGAGGAGCTCGAACCAGCACCGGGATTGGAATTCGAGGGACATATCGACGCGGCTGATCTCAAGATTCGAGACGTGGCCGACTTTCTCGGTCCCAGGCCGGTTTCGGAACATCTTCAAGGAGCGTTGAATCTCAAGAGTACCGTTCGCGTCATGCCGGGCGTTGCAGGATATGACATGGTGCTGTCCGATATGATTGCGCATTTCAACAACATCACACTGAAGGGAAAGGCCAATCTGGATGGTCTCCTGACTCCTCAGCCGACGTTTGCCGTCACATTCAGCAGTTCGGTGGTCGCCCTCCCTCAGCTGCTGAAAACCATTCCACCAGACTGGATCCATCCGCAGCTTCCGGCCCTGTTGGCGGATCGCCAAATCGACGGCAAGGTACAGGTGGTGAATGCCACGCTCACGGGGGCTGCGACGACCGGTCCTCGACTCTCGACGATCGGGGAGTTCCATGTCAGCGAAGGTCGGGCCTTGATCGGCGGTGATCGTGTAGCTGCGAAAGACCTCGCTGCAGTGGTGGTGGTGGAGACAGGGCGTGTGCGCATCACCAAGGTTGCTGGAATGTACGGGGCCATGCAGATCACGGGTGGAAAGGCGGAGGTGTCGTTTCTCGACGCAGGTCCATGGTTGGAACTAGAGATTACAGGCGAAATGGCGGCCACACATCTCATTGAGTTTCTGGCAAGGACCGTGAAAGCGGAGCGAGTCACGCAATTGTTAGGAGGTATTCGTGACGCTGACGGTACAGCACAGTCGACGTTTCGCCTTGTGGGGCCGTTGAACCAGTCCAGGGAGATCACGTTTGCCGGTGGGGAAATCACGGCTCGTCAGATGAGCTTCTCCCATGCTAGTCTGCCTGAGCGGGTAACCGGGATGCAGGGGCGGTTCATCTTGGCCGATGGCTCGACACAGTTTGACCAAGTCACTGGACATTTCGGGGGAACTGCCGTGCAGGTTCAAGGGACCATTGCCGGAAGGTCTCAAAGTCAGTATCAGGACTTTGTCGTTCGTGCACGCGGCGATGCGGCGCAGATGGTGCGGTTGTTTCATTCCTCAGCGATCGAACCGAGTGCGTTCGAAGGTACGTTCAGCTCGACGGTGGCGTTCTCCGGTTCGACCGCGAGACCTCATATCCGAGGGACCGTGGTGTGGGATGAGGTGAAAGTTCTGCTGGGGGCGATTGCCAAACCTGTCGGTGCTCATGCCACGGTGGAATTTGAGGGCGTGATGCCTCAGTCCACCAGCGTCAAGCTGCAGCGAGTGGAGCTGATCCTGCCGTCGTTGAACATTCCAGCCAAGGGAACCATGCAGTTCGGTAATGGTTTCATGATCGATATGGCAGTGGCCACCGGTACGGTGTCGGTATCCCGCCTGCCAGAATGGATCTCTAAAGGCGGGCTTGAGGCGGGTAACCTCGAGGTGTCGCTCGATGTCAAAGGCAGAGAAACAGACTGGCGGACGTGGCGAATTGCCGGATGGATGGGATTGACGAATGGGCTGATGCACGCGAAAGGCGTTGATGGACACGTACAAGATCTTTACGCTCGTGTAAAATTTGCCCGTAATGAGGTCGAACTCAAGCGGCTGTCGTTTAAGATTCAAGGGAGTGACGTGGCCATAGAAGCTGCGGTTCGGAATTGGATGGCGAAGCCGATCATCACCGGCAAGATCGAATCCAACCAATTGGACTTGAGCCTGGTGATTCCGAAGGGTGAACGGACTCCTATACGAGAATTCCTCGAAACTCTCGCGGCAACCAGCCATGTCACCATGACGGCGGCGGTTGCGCGTGGCCGTTACAAGCATCTGAAATTTGGCTCGCTTGCCGCTCGAATCAATATTCAGGACGGGGTGCTTGATATCGATCGTCTTTCAGGCGAGTCAACCCATGGGCATGTAGCTGGGCGGCTGGTGGTGCAACTTCCTCCAAAGGCCCCGGCGGATCTTGACCTTTCATTCCGGGCGACTGGAATCGAATTCGAAGACCTATTGAGACTGACGAAGGCTCAGGTCCATGGCGTCTCGGGGGAGGTCCGCTTGAGCGGCGTTCTTCGCGGTCATGGGCGCAACCCCCATGGGGTCTATCCTTCGTTAAACGGAAAAGTCGACGTGTTGTTGGAAAATGGTCGTATCCTGAAATCGAACGAGCAGGCAGTATGGAAGATCATCAGTTTGTTGAACCTTCCGGCTGTGTTGCAAGGAAAGGTCGACCTTGAAAAGGAGGGGCTGCCATACAACAGAATTTCCGCGACCGTTGCGATTCACAATGGGATGTTTCAGACCGAAAATCTGATCATCGACAGTCCGATTCTCAAGATTACCGCCGCCGGAAATTATGACTTGCCGACAGACCAGCTCGATCTTGCCGTCGCCGTGAGTCCCTTCGGGTCATACTCACAATTCCTCAAGACGATTCCACTCTTTGGACGCATCGTTGCGGGGGATCGCAAGGGCATCGCCACGGCGATGTTCACTCTGAAGGGAGCGTTGGAGGATCCAGAAGTGACCTATATGCCGGTGAAGTCCTTTGCGTCCGGTCTATCGGGGTTGGCCCAACTCGCGGTCGATGTCTTAAGCAATACCCTGACACTGCCGATAGATTTGGTCACGCCGGATGAAGAATCGGGCGTGCGTCCGAAGGATATGACTTCTTCGCCAGCTCCTACTATGCCGTGATGATCTCTATTATTTATTGACCGACCCCTATTCTTGACCGACCCCCGACCCCATGCTAGCATCTTTCATACATGTGCTTGATGCCTCAACCAGTTTATTCACCTCTGTCGTCCCACTAGCACATTCATGAAACGCAGCGTGATATCCCAACCGGAGACGGCCACACTGTTCATTGCCGCCAGCGAGCACGATTCGAATCTGTACTATGCCACTCGCTTCATAGCGCCGGATCCGTTCATCTATCTCGAAATCAAGGGTGAACGACTGATGATCATGAGCGATCTGGAGATGGATCGTGCCAGGTCTCAAGCCGCAGTGGATCGAGTGTTGTCCTACTCTGAGATTGAACAGAAGGCGAAGAAACAGGGAGTGAAGGATCCGACGACGGTCGATATTGTGCATATGGTCTTGAAGGAGTCCAAAGTCAGACGCCTTTTGGTCCCCGCGAATTTCCCCTTCATTCATGCCACGCGGCTACAGGAGTTGGGATACGGTCTCAAACCGAAACGCGACCCGTTCTACGAACAACGGGTCGTGAAAAGTGCGGATGAGGTGCGACATATCGAGGAATCTCAACGCGCCACTGAAGAAGCGGTGGCCTCGGCACATGATCGGCTCCGACGGGCCACCATCCGAGGAGGCGAGCTTTGGTTCGAGGGAGCAGTGTTGACCTCCGAGCGGGTCAAGCAGTGGATCAATGTCACACTCATGGAGCGGAACTGTGTGGCTCAACATACGATCGTCGCAGGTGGTGAGCAGGCGTGCGACCCACACAATGAAGGAAGTGGACCGCTGCCGGCCCATCGGAGCATTATTTTCGACGTGTTTCCTCGATCCGCAACGACCCGCTATTTTGCCGATATGTCGCGTACCGTCATTCGTGGGACGGCGAGTGCCGAACTGAAACGGTTGTATCACACCGTGAAGGATGCTCAAGAGGAAGCCATCGACAAGATCAAAGACGGCGCTGACGGAATGAAAATCCATCAAGGCATCTGCGCACGTTTTGAAAAGGCCGGTTATAAGACCGGCTTGGTGAACGGGCGTATGCAGGGGTATTTTCACGGGACTGGGCATGGAGTCGGGCTGGATATTCACGAAGCGCCTCGTATCAGTCGAACCGGGTCGCTTCTCCAAGAAGGCCATGTCGTCACAGTCGAACCAGGGCTGTATTATCCAGGATTAGGAGCGGTCCGGATCGAAGATATGGTACTCGTTACGAAGGACGGCTGCCGCAATCTTACCAATTTCCCAAAAGTCTTTGAGCTCGGCTAGACGTAGCTATCCATACTCTCTCAACCCTGTGGTTCCCTCTTCGTGCTGTTTCCTTTCTGTTTAGAAGAGAAATGTCTTACACGTTTCACTTCTTAGACGATATCGCGACGGCGGATCTCGCATTTGACGCCGCCGGCGATTCGCTGCATGATCTCTTTCAAGGAGCGACGAATGCACTCATCGAAGCGCTGGCTGATCCTGAGACAGTCGGGTCTACCTGGCAGCAAACGATTGAGCGAGAGGATGAGGATCCAGCCGCAGTGTTGTTCGATTGGCTTTCCGATTTGGTGTACTGGAAGGATGCGGCAGGAGTAGTATTCAGTAAAGCTCACGTTACACTCATCCACAGGCCCAATGGGTCCTGGAATCTGAAGGGAGTGCTGTATGGAGAACCAGTCAATGGCTCGACACAGGCGTTGAGGGCCGATGTGAAGGGAGTGACCAAACATCTCTATCGCCTCTACGAAGAAGGAGGACGATGGATCGTGAGGGTGGTGTTGGACGTATGAAGCTGAAGACCGAGATGCGGGTCAATCGGATGACGGACGAGGTGTGGGAGATTCCCGCTACCGAAAAATCCGGCATGCTGGTACCCGCACGGATCTATGCCACTCCGACCATTCTTGAATCAATGGATTCGGGGGTATTCGAGCAGGTCACGAATGTGGCTTGTCTGCCAGGGGTCAGGCGCTATGCGCTCTGTATGCCGGATGGACATTGGGGCTATGGGTTTCCCATCGGAGGGGTGGCGGCGTTTGATGTTCAGTCTGGAATCATTTCACCGGGGGGCGTCGGGTATGACGTCAATTGTGGAATGCGACTCATCAGGACGGATCTCACTCGGGAGGACGTGCAACCACGTCTTGAACAGTTGATGACGGAATTGTTTCGGAGAGTGCCGGCCGGGGTGGGTGCCAGCGGATTTGTGCGCTTGGACCGGTCGTCGTTCGATCAAGTGATGATCAAGGGAGCTCGCTGGTGTATCGAGCAGGGGTTTGGCTGGCATCGAGATCTCGAAGCGATTGAGGAGGGAGGATGCATAGCCGGCGCCGACCCATCGAAAGTCAGCGACCAATCAAGAAGCCGTGGAATCAATCAGCTGGGGACACTGGGATCCGGTAACCACTACCTCGAGGTGCAAGTGGTGTCCCACGATCGAGTCTTTGACAAAGAGACAGCTGCGGCCTGGGGTATTATGGGGCACGATCAGATTGTGGTGATGGTGCACTGTGGGTCACGTGGGTTCGGTCACCAGGTAGCAGGTGACTATCTCAAAGTATTTGAGAAAGCGATGCGACGATACGGGATTTCCGTCAAGGACCAGCAATTGGCCTGCGCTCCGTTCACATCAGTCGAAGGGCAGGATTATTTCGCCGCCATGAATTGCGCCGCCAACACGGCCTTTGCCAATCGCCAGGTGATTACCCATCAGATCCGGGGAGCCTTCGCCTCCGTCTTCGGTCGTTCGGCAGAAGAGATGGGCATGGAGTTGGTGTACGACGTGGCGCACAATATCGCCAAAGTGGAACGATATTCGGAAGGCGATCTCGTCGTCCACCGGAAAGGATCGACAAGGGCTTTAGCACCGGGCAGTGACCATCTGCCGCCTCGGTATCGTATGACAGGTCAACCGGTTATCTGTGGTGGGTCCATGGAAACCGGGTCATACCTGCTGGCCGGGACGGAGGGGGCGATGCGGGACACATTTGCATCGACGATGCATGGGTCGGGACGCACGATGTCGCGGGCGCAGGCGAAGAAGGCTATCCGTGGGGAGCACGTGCGGAATCAGATGAAACAACAGGGCATCATCGTCAAGGCCGTCTCCATGTCGGGCCTCGCCGAAGAAGCGGGGTTTGCGTACAAAGACATATCGGAAGTGGTCGAATCAGTCGATCGTGCGGGAATCACTAAAAAGGTGGCAGAACTGCGTCCGATCGGGAACATCAAGGGATAATCAGAACCATCTAATCAGATTGGATTCGTCAGGCAGATATTTTCACGCATATTGAACTCTATCCTCATCCAAACAGCCTCCAATAGCTCTCAGATAACAGTGTGAGCGTGCTTAGCCGCCAGCTGTCCTGTCCCCCCTCCATCTCTGATCGTTCAGAGGGCAAGGCTGATTTCATTTCGTTACCTCTAAGCAAATACTGCTATCGTCGTTTCAGATTTACCCGAAACCATAGATATCCAGTGTTTACCCTTCAGGAGGTGATGAGAATAACCATGAAAACCTGGCATAGACTGCAGCTGGGGAAAATCTGCTCGGTTTTGGGCGGTGTCGTACTCATCCTTCTCTGTCCTGTGTGGGGATTTGGGCAGACGGAGCTGGAGGGAGTTGGGGGTTATACTGACGTTCGTTGAAGTTGGCTGAGAGGCTTCGCCGTGGGATACT
>JBBIKN010000113.1:0-10122 GCA_037445435.1 Nitrospira sp.
CTAGTCGATCTTCACCGCGATAGATTTCTTCTTCGCTTCCTCAGTCTTCGGCATCCGGATTTCCAGCACCCCGTCCTTGAAGGAAGCCTTGATTTCATCGCTCTTCACTTCGCAGGGCAGACCGACGCTGCGTACAAACGACCCGTAGGACCGCTCCCGCCGATAATAATCATCCTCTTTCACTTCCTTGTCCTCTTTCTTCTCGCCTTTGATCGTCAAGGTCTCCCCTGTGAGGGTGACTTCCACATCTTCCTTTTTCATACCAGGAAGTTCGGCTTTGACGACGACGCTGTCTTTTTCCTCATAGACATCGAGCGAGGGCATACGAAACGATGACGGACGGATGGGCAACCAACGGTCCCTTCCCCCAAACAGGCTGGGAAACGGACGACGCCACATGTCGTCCATGAAGCGATCAAGCCAATGTTCGAATTCCTCTGCGCGCGATGCGATCTCACCCGATTTCTTCCTAGTTGCTACAGCTTTTTCTTCTTCGGCTGCTTTTGCCATGGCACTCCTCCTCTTGTTGAGTTACGGATGTTGTCTGTTCACGCGGGCGCACACCGTTTTTCGTCATGTCCGCATCGGATACTGTCGGAGCCGGCCAACTGCATCTCCGCTCACGCACGAACCGCTACATTGTTCACAACCTTGTCTACCCCGAAGACATACCAGGCATCGAACTCCGCCATTTCCTTCTGTGGCACGGAAGACACATCGCCTTCCAGGGTCACCAAGGACTGTCGCGCCGATACACGGATTCGTTCCTCGTTTACAAACGGGTCTTTCTTCAAGACGATGCGTACTGCCTTCGCCATCTCTTCGTCCGTATCCGGCTGCTCCGGGATGACTGCCATTCCATTGATGACATCACGGCTCCCTGGTACCCACCAGGCCAATACCCCGGCCAACCGTTTCTGCGTAAGTCCAGTCACATGGTCATCGAGCAACACGACCCCGTCATTTACAGAAATTCTTATCGAGCCATGAGGCTCATCGATGATCTCTCGGACGGTTTCAAGCTGCCCCTTGCGGATCACATGAATGGAACAATTCAGAAGCGTAAGTTCCTGCAGTAACGCATCGCGTACAGCATCTAAGATGGCTCCATCTCTCATGCGTGTTGCCGGTGCGACGCGGAGGCGATCGATTAAGCCGGCGACACCCTGCACTGCGATCGCCAACTCCAAGCCGAGCTTTTTCGCGGCGATGTGTTCTACCTCACCTTCGAGGGTGAGAACCCCGTCACTAAATTCCATGTCGACGGGAAATTTGTGCAAATTAATGCGCGGCTCTCGCTCTAGAGCGGCACGGACTTCCTTCAGAACCCGACTTCGTTCTGAGATAGCTGTGGTCTTCATGTGGACGGTCGAAAATAAGCGCGTCTTCAATCCCTCTCTGAGCAATGGCAATGCCATGCACACTAACGGCGCAAATTCATTGAGTCTTAAGGGTTGTGGGAAATTCCAGAATGGCGAAACAGTGGGGACTAATTCCCCACAAAGATTCTCGCTCGTGCCGCAGTATGCTACGGTTTTCATTAATTGACTCTGATCGACCTTTCGGAGAAGCAATCAGCTGAATCGGTGCCGGCTAGGGCACACATGATGCACGGTAGGTCAACGGAGAGGCATGGGATGTCGTGATTCTTCCCCTGTTGGAGATTCGAGATCTTACCTTCGCGGTGGGTGATCAGAAGATTCTCGATCGACTCGACCTCACAATCCATCCAAGAGAAATTCATGTGCTTCTCGGAGCGAACGGCTCTGGCAAGACCACTCTGGCCTATCTCCTCATGGGTTGCGACGGGTACGTGCCGACGTCGGGTACCGTGATGTTCCAAGGCACGGATCTGCTCCCGCTCAAGATGTACGAACGGGCGAAGTTGGGCTTGACTCTCGCCTGGCAAGAACCGGCTCGGTTCGAAGGCATCACAGTCCGCGAGTATCTGACCTTAGGTCGTTCCGAGTCCGATCCGAAACCGGTACTGGTACAAGTCGGACTAGACCCTGACCGGTACTTGGATCGGCTGGTTGATAAAGCCCTCAGCGGTGGGGAACGTCATCGCATCGAGCTGGCATCCGTGCTGTCAATGAAGCCGACGCTGTCGATTCTCGATGAGCCCGGTTCCGGTATCGACATGCTCTCGATCAACCACATCATCAGCGTCATCCGTACGCTTAAGGATCACGGCGGGGCCGTGCTGCTCATCACTCATCAGGAAGAGGTGGCAGCGATTGCGGACTCGGCATCCCAATTGTGTAACGGGCGGATCATTTTTTCCGGCGACCCAAGCCACGTTATCGAACACTTTCGTGGCCGGACCTGCGTCCGATCCGATGGAGAGGTCTGCGGATATGTCCGAACTTGAAGAGCTCGTTCGTGTTTTGCCGATGGTGGGAGCGGAGTCGACGATCCTGGACGATGAGCGGATCGCCCATGTCGTCGGACAGGGCCATCACATCCTGAGCCGCCGGTCTGTGCCCGGTCTCCATCTGGATCTGGAAGAAACCCCTGATGCCATTGTCGGGAAGATGACTATTCGGTCGGGCGTGACGATCGAGCAACCCATTCACATGTGTTTTGGCCTAGCCCATCCGACCGGCAGCCAGCGCATTCAGATCGACGTCTTCGTGGAAGAGAAGGCAACCGCGCGCGTGCTCTCCCATTGCCTCTTTCCCGTCGCGCAAGCGGCACAGCACCGGATGCAAGCCACGATCAATATCGGACCTGGCGCCTCGCTGACCTATACCGAGGGCCACTACCACGGCCCGCACGGCGGTATGCTGGTCCTTCCTCACGCGACAGTGAAGATCGGGAAAGGGGCACGGTATTTTTCCGACTTCTCGTTACTGTCCGGTTCAGTGGGCAGTCTCGACATCGATTATCTCGTCGAGGTGGAAGAGTATGGCATCGCCGAACTCACCGCGAAGATCTTTGCACACCGGAGCGATCAGATTGCGCTCAAGGAAGCCGTCATGCTTCGAGGGGAGCGGTCGCGAGGCCTGCTCAAAACGCGTGTGGTGCTGGAAGACCAAGCCCGTGCGGAAATCACCGGGATCACCGAAGCCCATGCCAAGGGAGCCCGCGGTCACGTGGATTGCATGGAGATCGTGCGGGGGCAGGCGCAGGCCAGCGCGATCCCCATCGTGCGGGTGTTTCACCCGGAAGCCAAGGTCACCCACGAAGCGGCCATCGGCAGTGTGAATAAGAAAGAATTGGAAACGTTGATGGCGCGGGGACTCACGTCGGAGCAGGCGGTGGAGATGATCGTGAGCGGGATTCTGCAGTAACCGGTCGTTACGATAGCCACTACTTTGCATCTAGCCCTGCCTGGCTTAGAAAATCTACCAGTCGCTGATAGCTGCTTATGGGATCAGCAGATGCCGGTCTTTCCTTCCATCGTTTGCCGTGTGCAACCCAGTTACGGTATTGACCGAGACGCTTCACATCCTCGAACACAGGGGATGAGACACGTGGCTTGAAATGTTCGATAGCTTTATCGATGCCCCGCGCTCCTTCACGGGCTGCCTTGTTGAGAAGCGGAGACTGCGGGTGCTCGAACAGGATGCGCTCAAAGACGGAGAGCAAAGCCACAATGGCCCAATCATCCAGATCCGATTTGGCCGTAGCGAGTCGCCGTTTCGCCTCATCAGGCACTTGGCCAAAGAAAACGGTCTCGTGGAAGTTGGCCCCTTTGGTAGATTTGCTGACGAGTGAATTCGTGACTGCGTAACGATCGCGGAGAATGAGATAGGTGTCCAGAAGTGCGCCGAGTTTACTCACACGAGCGCGCGCTTGAAGAGATCGATAAAGAGTTCTTCGGTAAGACTGGGGAATTCAGCGGGTCTTCTACCAAAACCATAGACCCATTTCTCCTGATCTGCGAGATACAAGAACATGTAACTGCCATTCACCGATTCCATATCGACTCGGCCGTCCGCACCGATGATGGTGCTTCCAATCGGCCTTATCTTCACAGTCTTGCCTGCAGCCGCCAGCCGGAGGCACGGGGCTGTGTACGTGCCAAGAGTTTCCTCGGTAATTTTGATCTTCTCCTCGTGGATCTTGACCAGCTTCTCCCGTTGAGCCTCAGCCAGCCAGGAGCGGATCTGCCGGAATAAGTCATCCACAGCATCGAGCCACTTCTTCTGCCGCTCGGCTTTCCGCCGTGGTGAACCAGCTTCCGTTTGGTGTCGCAAGAATTTGGTGATCGTGGTCATCAGATTACCTCACGCTCCAGTCCACAAGCCCTGAGCGAGTGCTCCACTCTACCAGCTTCATGAATCGAAGCCAAGATGATAGACGGTCACGATTGGTGAACATCGCATCAGGCTCATGCTACCTCAGTTTCATGCTTGTCGCGTATGCCCAAAGCCTCAAAAATCTGACCGCGCAAGACTGGTGCTGAAAAAGACTTTCTTACGGGCACACGGAGCAGAGGAATCCCGGCGACCTGCAGGACCTCATTGAGGAAAATGTCCCGCTCTTGTCTTTCCGGTAACTGATGCGAGGAGTCGTCCAGCTCGATTACCAGGGCCGGAGCAACGGGCTGGGTATGGCACAGCACAAAGTCCACGTGCTTGGCCTGCACCCGATTCATGTGTGTCTGACGGTTGGGCAGGTTCTGTGGCAACCAGAGGAGGTCCAGCAATCTCACTTTGGCAAAGATCAAGTAACGATCCCCTGCCGCTTGGCGGAGCGTCTGGTAAAAATCCCGTTCCGCGGAAGACAACAGGTACCACTTTTTCTGATACGGCAGCGGGCCGTTTGAGACTGGCTGCCCGCCTCGTTGTCGGCGTGTCCAGGCGGATCGATTCCACCAGCGAGAAGGTTTGAAAAACCGATAGACGAAATAGCCTATCAGCGCCCAGGTGATGATTCCCGCGAGGATCTTTCCCAATATTTCCATGTCACACCCACCTGAACTCGGAAGGGCTATCTCTTGGCATGTCGTGGTAAAGTCTTTGGCGAGGATTTTCACAGCTTCAACATTTTCTTGAATTGGATAGCGTCCTTGGCAGGTTTACCTTGACCGCCGCGCAAGACTCCCGCTATCCCCCATTCTTCCATCTGTGTTCCTTTGATATTGAGAAGATCAGGGTTCGCGGCGAGACCCATCTGAATAAGAAAATCTTCAAGGTCCTTGATGTGTGCGTGGTTCGGCGCACCTCTTTTGGATGGCGCAACTACAAAAAATAGAATGGGTGTTCCTTTACGGTAGTCAGCCAAGAACTGCTGGTACTTCGCAAGCTTATGCGCCGCAAAAACTTCTTGTCTAAATGTTTTTGTGGCTTTCCCGACATAGGCCGGTGTGTAACCCCGCCCCGCCTTTATACCAAAGACGTAGCATCCTCTGCTTTCGGCGAGATCGGGGTTCGACTCCCAGAACTCACCAACATTGTCACCGGTAATCGTTCGCCCTGCAACGCCTTTGGTAGTACGGAACCTCAAACGGGCCATACACATCAAAGATGGTCGCCATCGCCTCCTAACCTCCCTCGTTTAACGCCACGGTCATTAATGGGAGCCAGCCGCCGGCGTTCATATTTCACTCCAAGCGAAACGGCTGGCTTCCGTTCGCTGCACCGACTGGTTCGGCCTACAGATCATCGCCACCTTCTTTGAAAGGTGGCGAAGTTTATGGGTCTAACCCCGTTGTTTCTTTTTCGAAGTGCCCCTACTGAAGAATTGGGGTCTGCCATGACTATTGACTTTTGTGCCCGCGATTGATTTGGCGCGTGACTCCCTGCCACTAGAGGAAAGAACCCCTCACATCCCCCGCAGGTGACAGATGAATCGTATCAACGGTTCTGCGCACGACAAAACCTTTTCAACGAACCTACGTGGCCTACGAACTCAGGCAGTGGGATCACCCCTCATCTCCTGCCTACGCATCGTCCGGCGCATGCTGACAAAACACAGGCAGGCGGCAGGCAGACAACCCTCACTCACCTGAGCTTGGTCGAAGGTTCCCGCAAGCGGCGAGGGACAATTTTGCGAGGCAGTCAATGCTGTGCCTTGATGGGAAACGGCGACTGAGTCAGAGGCGGGTCAGAGAAATTCGACGTGGCGGACCATGTCATCGGAGGTCAACACATCGTGGATTAGCATGAGAGATCTCAGAATGTGGGGAACGGCGGGATCGCGGGAAAGAGGAGTACGCTGTTTGTGCCGCCGCGGCCAGCAGCTTGGGCAGATTGAGGTGTTCGAGAAAGGCTCTGGTAAGGGCGTCGGCCGGTCTGGGTGGGGTACCGGCCAGCGCAAAGAGCGCGTCGGCCTGGTCACTGATGGCAAGGTGGCTGAGGTCAAGGCCCCCATCACATGCACAGTGAGGGTACTCCTATTAAATTCCTTTCACCAATCAAACGAAACCAACGTCGATGGCATGTTTGGCCATGATCCTATTCGTGTCACTCGTGTCCGATCACGAATCGGTGCGTACGTGGAATCGGGGTTCCAGCGCCTTCAGGTTTTCCATGATCCCGGTATACTCCAGTTCCGCCATGGGCAGCATGGCAGCACCAAAGAAACCTTGGCGTCGCATGCCGATGGCTTTGTCGGATACGGTGTCACGTACTCGGTTCCAGAACGGATGAACGAACGCGTCCGTCGGTTCGGTAAACCGTCCTTCGTGCATGGCGAACGCGGCACAGGTAACTACCGGAGGGCCATCGAAGTAGCTGATGCCCGACTGAAGCGGGACCGGCATCAAGGGCATCTGGTGAGAGCCGCGCATGCCACCTGCCACATAAGGACCAATGGCATAGGGAGCTAACACCTCGCCCGTCGCCGGGAAGTCCTTCTGGACCCTCACCAGCATCACCGGGTCGTCCTTGCCGGTGTACTTCCCGGCAATGTTATGCAGCCGTGAGGTCGATGCCACCACGGCTTGTTCCCCGCCGGCGAGTGACCAGACCGATTCCACCACGTACCGTTCAGTGTCTCGCAACAGCGCGGCAATCGTGTATAAGTCTTTCGGGGCATCGAGCTCGATGAGCTTGTCACCCTCCGTATGATTCACGTCCATGATGACGAAACGAAAGCCTTGCGCCATGTTGGGCGCCAGGATCAACCCCGGTGTGTTCATGGGATCGGCGAAGGCCAGATACAGCGGGAGATTAAAGGCCCCTGGATCGGTCTTGTCGGCCGCGAAGAACAGAAAGGGCTCATTCGGCCGCTCGTTGAACTCCATCTCCGCCACGGCCGGTCCCATCCCCCGCACATTGCCTGAAAAGGCGTCTTTCAACAAATCCTGACCTGCACCATACAGCCCCTGCTGCTTGGCCACTGCTGTCCCGGCGAGGAAGGCGTCCCACGCCAGTTTGTGGACGGCTTCGTGTTCCACACCATGCCGGTGGCTCATCAAGATCGCGATATCGTCACCGGTGCTACTGACATAATGGTCGATCAACAATGAGGAGCCATGCTCGGCCACATAGCTCCGAACGGTTTCCAGCAATTGCCGCGAGGGACAGATATGGCCGCCGATAGAACCGATATCGGCTTTGATGATGCTGAGGGTAACTTTCATCACCATACTCCTCTTCTGCAGGACAATGAGCGCGGTCCTTGGCTACATAATGACATAATGAAGGTGAGCAATCCCGATGCCACAACGGTCATGGACAGATCTTTCATAGATTCCCATACTTGGTTCATGGAGATACGAAGCACGCACATCGGATCAGGTACTTGGCTGGGGTAGGCGTCTACAGACAAGTAGGGATCGATGAGGCAAGATGCAACAGTGGGAAAGCCCTTACACTGGCTTGCAGATGCACTCATACCGCTAATATGCCAACATCCTAATTTGTATCTGAATGATTTTCTCATGACCTTGCGACAGGCCAACCGCGCAATCCTGACCATCGACGGCTCCCGCTATTCCGGCAGCGGCACGATTGTGCGGCAGGCGGTCGCCTTTTCCGCTCTAACCGGCCAAACAATTCACGTCGTCAATGCCAGATCGAAACGAGACAAGCCTGGGTTACGCCCACAACATATACGGGTAGTCGAGGCCATCGCGGAGCTCGTCACTGGTCGTGCTGAGGGACTGGTGCAAGGTTCGCAGGAATTCACGTTTCGTCCCGGTCCGCTGAAGGCAGGGCGTCACTATAGTTGGGATATCGGCTCTGCCGGTTCGACCACCATGCTGGCTCTTGGCCTCCTGCCGGTCCTGGCCTTTGCCGGATCATCGGTCACCGTGGAACTGCACGGGGGCCTGTTTCAGGATTTTGCTCCTTCCGCTTTTCATCTCCAACACGTGCTCCTTCCGCTACTCCGAGACATGGGGTTATGCGCGGAACTCGAGATCGCCCGTCCCGGCTACGTGCCTCGTGGTGGTGGCATACTCCGCCTTATCGTGCATCCCCTCAAGGAATCGTTTAGAAGCTTCGTCAAGGAAGAAGCCGGACCAGTCACTAGAATATGGGGGATCGCCCTCTCCTCCCATCTCGAAGAACGGCACGTGAGCCGCCGCATGGCGGAGTCGGCACAAGCTGTGCTCGGCGAATCCGGTTATCAGGCGGATATAGAGATTCGTCAGGACACAGAATCACTGCAGCGTGGTGCCGCGCTGGCGCTCTTTGCCGATGAAGAGAAAACGGTACGACTCGGGGCGGACCAAGCCGGAGCCTTGAGACGCCGGGCGGAGTCGATCGGCAAGTACGTCGCGAAGCAATTGCTCGACGATCTCGCATCCAGCGCGACGCTGGACCGGTTCGCTGCGGATCAAGTCGTTCCATTTGCGGCCCTGGCGGCAGGCGAAAGCCGATTCGTCATTCCGGCTGTGACCGATCATGTGCTGACCAGCGCCTGGCTGGCCGAGACTTTTCTTGGTACACGAGCCTGCATCGACGGACAGCATGTAGCGATTCAGGGGGTGGGATTCCGGCCGAGTCACGGTCGAACCACGGGGTAAGAGAAAACCGGCTCAGATGAATGAACCCCCACAGATCAGCCACCCAGCTAGACGTGTCACCCAAGCGAAAAGACTTCCGGTCCATTCATAGCTTTTCGACGCTTCACCATGACAAGAGCCGAGTACTGCACCACATCAACGGCAAACCGTCGCACAGCTTCGCCGTCCTCGATTCTCAATCGCACGCCGCCCCTCAATGGCTGTTCCCACAGCTGTTGTTGCGGCTCCTTAGGCAAGTGAGTAAAATACGCTTGTGCCTGAACTCTGTCGATTCTTTGGGATCATCATCCGAATGTTTGTCGAGGTTCAGGCCTCGCATCATACGCCGCACTTTCACGCCTATTATCAGGAGCACGTGGCGGTGTATGGGATCGAACCGGTGGAACTGTTAGCTGGAGCGTTACCGAGACGTCAGCAGCGGTTGGTGGAGGCATGGGCTGAATTGCATCAGGCAGAACTGGTTGCCGACTGGGACCGACTGCAAACCGGCCACAAAGCATTGCCCATTGCTCCCTTGACTTAAAAAAGTCATGAACCATCCTATTTATCAGGTTTGCGCCGCCGAGGTTGTCGAACCATACACGCTACGAGTGCAGTTTACCGACAACACGGAGCAAATCATCAATTTCAAACCGGTTCTTGCAGGCGAACTCTACGGCCCGCTTCTCGACCTTCAGCTGTTCAACCAAGTGACCGTCGACTCGGAGGTCAAAACTCTGGTCTGGCCGAACGGCGCTGACTTTGATCCCGCGACGCTCCACGATTGGCCCGAGTACAAAGAGGCGTTCGCCGCCCGCGCCAGGGAATGGGAACGCGTTTCTGCCTGACGAATCGCCAATCCTCCCGCAATAAGTCATTCCCATTTTTTAGTTGAAATTGCGAAGCGGCCTCCCACGCAAGAAGGGATTTGGCAGCCGATATAAGCATTGGCTTACAGCGCAGCAACCCAGTCGGCGAGATGGGAGAGATCATCAAAAGCGAGGTATTTGGCCCCTATTTTTATTAGGCAACAGACTTATCGAATCTCCTATAGTATCCGCCGTTGTTAACTCTGAATTTTGTCTCATCGAAATCCTCTATAGAAAAAGATACCTCCCAATTATCATGAAAGGTAACAATTATAAGATACGCTTCAATTTGTTGAGCAAGTGCCTGCCTATAAGCCGCTAACGACGAACCGGTGATATCTGGTCTTCTAG
>JBBIKN010000114.1:0-9969 GCA_037445435.1 Nitrospira sp.
ATCGATGTCAAGAACGGCGAGTTCCCAGTCCATCTCGCCAGCTTGCCGGACAAGCTTGAGTTCTAGGCAGGCCACATCACCACAGTTGTTTTTAAACAGGATAAAACGACTTCGACCCAGCGGTGTGATTAAGATCTATTAACGAACGGGTCTTCGGAGTTAAGATGTCCGGTAGGGGGATGGTTCACGTCTTCGGCGGCTCGTCTTGAGGAATTATTAGGGCCTGTCCTGCTTTAACGGAAGCTTGGTCGACCAACCGCTTGAGTCGTTCTTGTTCCGGGGGGGCCACCGTTAAGAACTCGACACCGATGCCCTGTGATCCGGACCAGCGGACGACCCCCCTGCTGATGTGGATCGGTGTAGCTTCGCCAGGCAGTTCAATGAGTAACTCCACCTGCATGCCGGTAAAGGGACGGATCGTGCTCTCCAACCGACAGCCTTTCAGAGACAGGTCTTTCACGGAAGCGTTGTATCGAAGTTTGTCCCTCTGAACCAACGTGCTTGGGATTGCAACCGGAAACCGAGGGAATTTTCGAACAACCATCGTACGCCCTTGTGTCTCGTGGCAGGTTCCTGCCTCTCTGTGAAGCGCGGGACTGGACCTTCTGCCTATCGAGTCGATCGGTGTTGTTAATGGGTACTAGGTGGCAGGTTAAGTGGCTGAAGAGAACTTGTCAATGAAAAGACCGATCCGAGCAAGTAGCGGAACTCGCAACATAAAAAGGTTGTCGCTGGTTTCCCCGTTTGGGAACGTTACCAGTGATAACCCCAATAACCGTAATGTCGTGGGCCCCACCAGGGACGGTAAAAAGGAGAAGCATAGATCCCGGAACTTCCAAAATGAAGTCCAAACCCTAACCCGAGGCCGAGGGGATAGCCATAGGAATACGGATAGAGGTAAGGGACTGGGACCACATTCGTGGCGGGCCGTTCTGCAAGCCGGCGTTGTAGGTCCGTTGTTACCGCGGTTTGCTGATCAAGCTGATCTTTCAGTTGACTTACGGTACTCTGTTGGGCCTGGAGCTTTCCTTCGAGCTCTGCAATCTTCTTTTGTTGCGCTTCCATGAAGGCGTTCACGCAACGGGTCTGCGCGTCGCCCGTGTAGTTTGAACATTCCCATGGCACTTGGAGGGTTTCAGCTACGGACGGAAAGGGGAAGACAACGCAGGCCAAACTGCCAGCCCAAACTAAAGCGTGCGACAATCGCGCTCGGAAGGACTCTCCCTTCATGGCTCCCTCTTGAGCTACCCAGAGACTACCACGGGCATTGCTCCTTGGCCAGATGGTCCGATCGTCGTTTATTGACAGAGACCAGCGATTTCCGATACAGTTTCACCCTTTGATCGACTTCCCCAGTAGTGTGTGCTGAGAACGAGAGGGTGGGCCCAGAGAAGGCCGCCGTTCACCGCACAAGAACCACGAGAGAATCCAGCACGTTATAGAGAGACGACGGTTCAGGAAGATCTGATGAACAGGGAACTGAAAATTTTCTCTGGTAACGCCAATCTTGCGCTTGCCCATGAGATCTGCGCCTACCTTGGCCAAAAGTTGGGTGAGGCGACGGTCTCGTCGTTCAGCGATGGAGAGATTCGAGTCAAGATCGATGAAAATGTGCGTGGCGCCGATGTGTTCGTCGTTCAATCCTGTTGTCAGCCGGTCAACGATTCCATAATGGAATTGCTGATCATCATCGATGCCTTGAAACGTTCGTCGGCCAACCGGATCACCGCCGTCATCCCCTATTTCGGGTATGCTCGTCAAGATCGCAAGGATCAACCCCGCGTCCCGATCACCGCAAAGTTGGTCGCGGACTTGATGACCACCGCCGGAGCCGATCGCGTCTTGTCGATGGATCTTCACGCGGGACAAATCCAGGGCTTTTTCAACGTGCCCGTCGATCACTTGTACGCGCTCCCGGTTCTGCTGGACTATATCGTGAAGAAACAGATCACGGACTTGGTGGTCGTCTCGCCCGACGCGGGCGGGGTGGAACGGGCCAGGGCATTTGCCAAGCGCCTGCAAGCCAATCTGGCCATCATCGACAAGCGACGGGAAGGTCCGAACCAAGCCCAAATTATGAACATCATCGGGGATGTGCAAGGAAAAAGCGTGTTGCTCCTCGATGACATGATCGATACGGCGGGCACCATTGTCCAAGGCGCTCAGGCCTGTCTGGATCACGGTGCCCGAGAGGTCATGACCGCCTGCACGCACGCTGTGCTGTCGGGGCCGGCTCTGGAACGATTGCAGGCGTCGTGCCTGTCCGAAGTGGTGGTGACTAACACGATTCCGCTGCGCGGGAAAGAGTTAGCCTGTCCGAAGTTGCATCAATTGTCGGTGGCGCCTCTGCTGGGCGAAGCCATCAGACGGATCCATGAAGACGAGTCGGTGAGTTCACTATTCGCCTAGCAGGTTGCGGAAAAACTTGGTCGATGCCAACAATATGCCTGGTCCGTACGATGTTAAGGCGAGAATAAACTTCAGGATGCTCAAAAAGGCTGTCCGGCAAGGCCGCAGCGAGCGAAGAGGCGAGGCGTACGCTTCGGTACGTTGAGTCCTCTGAGCGATGCGAGAACGCCGCTGGCGGACTTTTTCAGCAGCCTGCTTAGGCGCTGCGTAAGAAGCAGAGGGAGACGGAGGAAGATCATGAAATTCGATTTGACAGTGGCAGTAAGAGAACAAGCGGGAAAAGGAGCCGCGCGATCTATGCGGCGGGCGGGGAAAATCCCGGCGGTGCTCTACGGTCAAGGGGAATGTCTCTTACTGACCGTCAATCCAGCGGAATTAGTCAAGATCCTCAAGTCTCATGCGGGTAGCACCGCGCTGATTGCTCTCACGGTGAACGGAGCGCAGTCCAAGCAGAATCGCACGGCCCTTTTACGCGACTACCAACTCGATCCGGTAACCGGAGCGGTCTTGCATGCGGACCTCTTTGAGATTTCCATGAATAAACCGATTCGAGTGAAAGTCCCTATCAAAGTCATCGGAGGGGTCCCGGCCGGCGTCAAAGAAGGAGGCGTGCTGCACCACAACATGCGTGAAGTGCACGTCGAATGTCTTCCAGACGTTCTGCCTGATCACATCGAAGTCGATGCATCAGCATTGAGCATCGGCAGCGGCATCCATGTGAAGGAAATCAGCGCGCGTGAAGGTGTCCGGTTCTTAGATGATGCCGATCAGATGGTTGTCAGCGTGGCGGCGCCGATGTCGGATGCCAAACTCGAGGCCTTACTTACCAGCACTGCGGGGGCGCCTGGAGAGCCAGAAGTGATGGCAAAAGGCAAGGAAGCAGCCGGGGTTGAGGGAGCAGCCGCCGAGCCGGCCAAAGCCGGTGCCGCAGCACCGGCCGGTGAAGCAAAGGCAGGCGAGAAGAAAGAAGCCGCAGCCGCTCCAAAAGCGGAAAAGAAAGAAGCTGAAAAGAAGAAATAACGTTGCATCTGCTCGTTGGACTGGGCAATCCCGGAAAAGCCTACGCCAGGACCCGTCACAACGTCGGCATGTGGGTCATCGAGCGGGCTGCCGCTCGATGGTCGATCCGACTCTCACCGCGCGGTACAGCTCAACGAGGTTCCGGACGACTTGGAGGGAAATTGATCGAGTTGGCCGGGACGCTCGACTGGATGAATGTTACCGGTCCTCCTCTAAAAGGCCTCCTGCGAGAATTTGCGCTCACCGTCAACGAACTCATCGTCGTGCACGATGATCTGGATTTAGAGCCAGGCCGGCTTCGGATCAGGCTTGCGGGTGGCCACGGGGGGCACAACGGGATCAAATCTATCATCGAGGCGCTTGGGACGACGAAATTCGTGCGACTGAAGATTGGGATCGGACGACCTGCTCCGGGGCAGGATTCCGCCGACTATGTCCTGGAACCGGTGACGAAAGATGAGATGGCGGTCTTTGAACCCTGTCTGGAGCGGGCAGTGGATGCGCTGGAATGTTTGATTCATCGCGGACCGGACATGGCGATGAATCATTTTAATGCCAGAGAAAAGATTGTGAACGAAGGGGAGGACACGAACTAATGGGGCTGTGCTGTGGCATGATCGGTCTCCCGAACGTCGGCAAGACGACGGTCTTCAATGCGCTGACCGGTGGGGGTGCGCTGGCGGCCAATTATCCGTTCGCCACCGTCGATCCGAACACCGGTATCGCTCTCGTTCCGGACCCTCGCCTCATCAAGCTGACGGAACTCTTCACCTCGAAGAAAACCACCTGCAGTACGTTGGAAGTGCGAGATATCGCCGGGCTTGTCGAAGGAGCCAGCAAGGGTGAAGGCCTTGGCAATCAATTCCTTGGTCATATTCGTGAAGTGGATGCATTGCTTCATGTCGTCCGCTGTTTTCAAGGCACGGATGTCGTCCATGTCAGCGGCGGCATTGATCCACTTCGAGACATCGGCGTGATCGAGACCGAACTCATGTTGTCCGATCTGGAGACGCTTGATCGGCGGAAGCAGAAAACCGAGAAGAAAGTTCGGGCTGGAGACAAAAAGGCCGCGTTTGAAGTGGAGTTTCTCACCAAGCTCATCGGCTTACTTGATAAGGGTGAGTGGCTGGGCAATCGAGAATACACGACTGAAGAACGATCGATTCTCAACGAATGCCAATTGCTCTCCGCGAAACCGGTTCTCTTTGTCGCCAACGTGTCCGAAGGGAAACATGCCGACGAAGCCATGGTCCAGACCGTGCGCCAGTTTGCTGGAAAGCGTGGGGCCAGAGTCGTGACCATCTGCGGACAGCTGGAAGCCGAGCTGTCGTCATTGCCTGAAAGCGAACGGGCGGACTTCCTGACCGAAATGGGGCTGACTGAATCGGGGCTCGTCCGATTGACGCGCGAAGCCTATACCCTGCTGGACCTGATCACCTTCTTCACCGCAGGCGAAATAGAGTCTCGCGCCTGGCCGATTCCCAGGGGCACCAAGGCGCCGCAAGCAGCAGGCAAGATCCACTCCGACATGGAGCGGGGCTTCATTCGTGCCGAGGTCTACCATTACGACGATCTGCTGGCCTGTGGGTCGGAAGCGAAGGTCAAGGAGAAAGGGTTGTTCCGGCTCGAAGGCAAAGACTACGTTATCAAAGAAGCGGATATCGTTTATTTCCGGTTTAATGTCTAGCAGCGGCTTGTGCCTCCTCTCTCGATCCGGTCCACCTGTTCTTGCTCATTTCATCCTCCTGCGTCAGTCCTCCCCTGCGAGCTGCCCGTTTTGACAGGCAAAGCAGGGAATTGATAAAACGCCGGCGGTCTTCTGCAACTGTTCCGGCTGTACCCATAGTCCGCAAGGCGTAAGGGCGAGACGTGATCAACGAGGGCAAGGTCGCAACATTTCAGTGCCGCCTCGCATCGATCGATGCCTACCGCGGTTTCGTCATGTTTCTCCTCCTCGCGGAAGCGTTACAGCTCTGTAATGTTGCCGCGGCGGTGGCCGAGTCGGCATTCTGGCAGTTTCTTTGCCGACAGCAGAGTCACGCCGAATGGGTCGGTGCCAACCTCCACGACTTGATCATGCCCAGCTTTTGCTTTCTGGTCGGCGTATCCCTGCCCTTTTCCATAGCTCGAAGGCAAGCGCAAGGAGCCGCGCCGCGTGAGCTCTGGAGGCATGCGCTCATTCGTTCCTGCCTCCTTATCGCGCTGGGCCTGGCCAATGCGGCTCTGCATGCCCGTGAGATGATCGTGTATCCATTCGATTGGATTCTTCCGCAGATCGGGCTCGCCTATCCGGCCCTCTTCTGGCTGGCCTTCAAGCCGTCTCGTACCGCATGGATCTCCATCGTCGTCATCATGGTCGTGTGCTGGCTCGTCTTTGCCCTGTATCCTATTCCAGGCCCGGACTTTGATTATGAACGGGTGGGTGTTTCTCCATCTTGGCTTCAAGACCATGGGTTGAAGGGGTTCGAAGCTCACTGGCAGAAGAACAGCAATGTGGCCTGGGCATTCGATGTCTGGCTGTTGAATCTCTATCCCCGCGAAGAACCATTCGTCGGATTTCCCAAGGGCATGACGACTCTGAATTTTGTGCCCACCCTCGCGACAATGCTCCTCGGATTGATGGCCGGCCGTCTCCTTCAGAGTGACCGTGCGCCGTGGAGCAAACTTCGCTGGCTGGCCAGCGCGGGGGTGTTAGGCCTGACGGGCGGCTGGGCGCTCAGCTTAACCGGCCTGTGTCCTCTCGTGAAGGCGATATGGACACCGAGCTGGATCGTATTCAGCGGAGGCTGGTGCTTCCTCTTACTTGGCGGCTCATTTCTACTCGTTGATTGGTGGGGGTACACGCGACTGGCTTTTCCGTTCACCGTCATTGGTATGAATGCCATCGCCGCGTATCTGCTCGCCCAGATTCATTCGAATGTGGCTTTTCATGCCCTCAGGCGCCTTGTAGGACGGACTCCTTTTACCTTCCTGGGGGATGCCTATGAGCCCTTGATTTATGGTGTGGTGACCGTGGCAGGCTATTGGACCGTTCTTTACGTACTGTATCGACGACGAATATTCCTACGTGTGTGACCGTCCTCGGTGCAGCGCTATATTCTCTAAGTTGCCACAATGCTCGACTTGCTTGCGAACGTGTTTGCGGCGGATAGAATCGCCATCTACTGGGGGATGTGGCCTGCTCTTCTTTGTAGCTGAGTATTGGTGGCCAATGCGTCCGGTGCCCTATCTTCAAGTGTTCCTGCCGGACGTGACGGCCTTGACCACATACCAGATCGGTTTCGCCTTCGCCGCCGCAGGTGACGAACCGAATTCCGCTTCCTGACGATTCCTATTGACGCTGGCCGGCACTCCCGTTCGGTGTCAGACTGGTGGTGTTTCTGCTCATCATCGACGGAATCGCGTACTGGATGCATCGGTCTTGGCATACATCGCTCGGCTGGCCGATCCATCGCTGGCACCATGCGCCCACCGAACTCTACTGGCTGGCCGGCATTCGGGCGAGCTTTCCACAAATCGTCCTCGCCAATGTCCCTTATCTGTTGGCATTCCCGCTCCTCAAACCGGTGTCTGCAGTATTCAGAGGGGGATCCGGAAATTCGGACAGTCTGGTCAGTGGGAGCCTGGCTTCACCGAAGCCACCGAGCGGCGGCGAACCAAAGGAGCGAGGCGATGAAACGCACAAGACGGAATCACGAAGCAACCTTGAAGGCTCAGGTGGCGTTGGCCGCCGGCAAAGGGGAGAAGAAAACCATACACACCTCAACAAAGCCTCCTCTTCAGAGAACAGCACATCCCCAGATGATTTCTTCGAGCTAACAAGGTATCCTTCGGCGCAATTGTGCGGGATCATCACCAGAGATCATCTGAATGGCCAAGAAAACCAAGTCAGCTGCCGGCAAAGCGCACACCGCGCCGTACAAGCATCCGGAGGCGAAGAGCCTCATGCGGCCGGAGGTCGGGACGCAGGCGCAGTTCAAGAAGAAAAGGCCGCCCAAGACCTACCGCTACGATTCCTCGCTCTCGCCGGCGCTGGATTGGGATGGGCAGAATCCGGCACGGGAGCAGGGCGAACAGCTCATCAAGCAGATTCTCGACACGAAAAGCCTTGAGGAGGCCAAGGCCGCCGCAACCAAGCTCAAGAGTCTCAGCAAGCCGTTCCTGAATTGGGCCGGCAAGGCCGAGCGACTCTCGTTCGACGTGCCGACTCTGCCGCTCTTCATTCACGAGCGGCTCTCCACCAAAGCCATCATCGAAACGCTCGGCGGACACAAAACCGACAAACAAGAGGATATGTTTGCCCTGTTCGGCGATCCGCAGCACTCGATCACGGATCAGGTGTTGAAGGCGTATGAATATCAGGACAACTGGACGAACCGCATGGTCCTGGGCGATTCGCTGGTTGTGATGAACTCGCTTCTCCATTACGAAGGCCTCGGTGGTCAGGTGCAGATGATCTACATGGACCCGCCCTACGGGGTGAAGTTCGGCAGCAACTTCCAGCCCTTCGTCCGCAAGCGAGACGTGTCCCATAACGATGACGAGGACATGACCCGCGAGCCGGAAATGGTCCAAGCCTATCGAGATACCTGGGAACTTGGGCTGCATTCGTACCTGACATACTTGCGCGACCGGCTGCTCCTCGCGCGCGATCTGCTCACGCCGAGCGGCAGCATCTTTGTCCAGATCAGCGATGAGAATCTGCACCATGTGCGGGAAGTGATGGATGAGGTGTTTGGGGCGGAGAATTTTGTTGCCGTGGTTGCTTTTTCTAAGACAACGGGATTCTCAGGTAAGACCATTTCCTCAATAGCTGATTTTGTTGTTTGGTACGGCCGAGACTTGGAGAGGATCAAGTACCGTCAATTGTATCGCCAAAAGGAGCCCGGCGACGAGGGTGCAACAAAGTATCGGCCAGTTGAAACTCTGGAAGCTATTCCCAATGGTCGGTTTGATCCGAAGCGCCTTGTGACGTCAGATCAGCTGACGTCACAAGGCGCTTCGGATGGTTCAAGCCAAGAGTTCCAATTTGCGGGGAAGAAGTGGAAACCTCCAACTGGGCTCCACTGGAAAACAACGGTCGATGGCCTTCAACGGTTGGCAGAAACTGGGCGGATTATTGTTGAAGGAAACTCGCTCCGTTACCTTCGCTTTCTTGACGATTTCCCTGTATTCCCCCTCTCCAACGTATGGACGGACATCGGCGGAATTCAAAGCCGAACTGAGGGTAAACTGTACGTTGTGCAAACTGCACCCTTAGCTATCGAACGCTGCCTGCTTATGACCACCGATCCAGGCGACTTGGTGCTCGATCCGACCTGCGGCAGCGGCACGACGGCCTATGTCGCCGAGCAATGGGGGCGCCGCTGGATTACGATCGACACGAGCCGTGTGCCGCTCGCGCTTGCCAGGCAACGGCTCCTGACTGCCACCTTTCCCTGGTATGAATTGAAAGACCAACAGCGCGGTCCGGCGGGCGGGTTCGTCTACAAGCGCAAGCAGAACAAAAAGGGGGAGGAAGTCGGCGGCATTGTCCCGCATATCACGCTCAAGTCCATTGCCAATAACGAACCGCCGAAGGAAGAAGTGTTGGTGGACCGGCCGGAGGTTGAGAACAGCGTTACGCGGGTGACCGGTCCCTTCTGCGTCGAAGCCACTATTCCTACTCCGGTCGATTGGGAGGGCGACGGCGTCGAAGATTCCGGTGCCGCTGAATCCCACGGGTCGTTCGTGGATCGCATGTTGGAAGTGCTCCGCAAGAGTCCGGTGCTGCGGCTCGAAGGCAACAAGACCGTTACGCTGAAGAATATCAGGCCTCCGGCGAAGACACTCTCGCTCTCGGCAGAGGCGCTCGTAGCGAATGGACAAGACAAGCCGGTGGCCTTCGTGTTCGGCCCGGAGAATGGCGCGGTGAGCGAGAAGCTCGTTTATGAAGCCGCACGCGAAGCCCACGCCAAGAACTATACTCATCTCTATGTGATCGGCTTTGCCATTCAACCGAATGCCCGGACGCTCGTGGACAAATGCGCTGAGGTGATGGGCGTGCCTGCGACCTACGTGCAAGCCACGCCGGACTTGATGATGGGTGATCTGCTCAAGAACATGCGGTCGAGCCAGATCTTCAGCGTGTGCGGCCAGCCGGAAATCAAGGTGAGTCGCAACAAGGACAAGCAATATCAAGTTGAGCTGCTCGGCTTGGACGTGTTCGACCCCATCACGATGGAGGTCGATCATCGATCCGGCAGCGATGTGCCGGCCTGGTTTCTCGATACCGACTACAACGACCTCTGCTTCCACGTCTCCCAGGCCTTCTTCCCCCGCACCAGCGCCTGGGACAATCTGAAGAAGGCGCTCAAGGGTGAGTACGAAGAAAGCGTGTGGGATCACTTGTCCGGCACCACCAGCGCGCCGTTCGAGGCTGGCGAGCACAGACAGATCGCCGTGAAAGTGATCGACGACCGGGGGAACGAATTGCTGGTGGTGAAGAAGCTGGGAGAGGTCAAGTCTTGAAGACTGCCAAATTGTTCGAGCTTCTCTCAG
>JBBIKN010000115.1:0-9919 GCA_037445435.1 Nitrospira sp.
CTCCTTGGCTATGATTCTGGCTTGCTCAGATCAATGTCGGACAGGCTCCTAGCGCCTTGTCTCGGAACACTCCTTTTAAGAAGACCGTTCCTGCCAGGATCGAACTCGCCGTGCCGTAATGACACCGTCTACCCGTTCAATGGTTTTCAGCACTCGGTTCAGGTGAGCCGTATCGGCGATTTCGACGACAAAATCCAGCTCCGCTTTCCGATCTTCCCGGGTGATGATTTCGGCGCGGCTGATGTTCGCTTTGCATTCGGCGATAGCTGAGGAGACGTTCGCCAACACTCCTGTCTTATCCTCGGCGATGACGGCGATTTTAACCGCATGCTGACTCGGGGTAGCAGTATCCCACTCCACTTCCACCAAACGTTCTCGATCATAATCCAACGCTTCCAGGTTGGGACAATCGACCGAATGGATGGTGAGACCCCTGCCACGCGTGATGTATCCCAAAATCTTGTCGCCTGGAACCGGATTACAGCAGCGTGACAATTGCATCAACAGATCGCGCCCGCCCTTCACTTGAACGCCCGACTCCGCTCCTCTCGTGCTGACAACTTTGGAGACACTCGCGGGTTCTGACTGAGTCGGAACAGCAGCCGAGGTCGGCGCCATCAACCGGCCAATGAGTTGAGCGGTTGCGAGGTGGCCGAACCCCACGGCCGCAGCAAGCTCGTCAATCGTTGCATAGCCTTCCTGTTTGGCAATTTCGAGCAACGCATCCGACTTTAAGGCTTGCGACGGGGCCAGCCCATGGCGACGTATCTCTGCTTCGAGCAAGCGCCGACCGATTTCCAGGCTCCGCTTTTGTTCTTCGGCTTTAATCCAATGTTTGATCTTCGTCTTCGCCCGCGAGGTTCGCACGAACTTGAGCCAGTCCTTATGCGGGGTTTGGTTGGGCGATGTGAGAATTTCAATGGTGTCTCCGCTCACCAATTCATACTTGAGGGGCACGATCTTGCCGTTGACCTTCGCGCCGACACAGTGGTCACCTACTTCCGTGTGAATCGCATAGGCAAAATCGACCGGGGTCGCTCCTTTCGGCAACTCCTTCACGGTTCCTTTTGGCGTAAAGACATAGACAACGTCATGGAACAACTCGAGTTTGACCGAATCCATGAATTGGCGGTTATCCGGCAAGTCTTTCTGCCATTCGATGAATTGCCTGAGCCATCCGAAGGTTTTGCTGTCTTTATCGTGAATCCGCCCCTGCTCCTTGTATTTCCAGTGGGCGGCGATCCCATATTCAGCCACACGGTGCATTTCTTCCGTGCGGATCTGAAACTCCACGTGCTCGCCTTTGGGTCCGACCACAGTCGTATGGAGAGACTGGTAAAGATTGGACTTGGGAATCGCGATGTAATCTTTGAAACGGCCGGGGAGAGGACGCCACAGTGAATGGATCACCCCGAGCACGGCATAGCAGTTCATCTTCGTATCGGTAATGATCCGTAACGCCGTCAAATCGTACACCTCTTCGAACGAGATCGACTGCTTGTTCATCTTTTGATAAATGCCATACAGATGTTTAGGCCGCCCGTACACCGCCCCGACAAGGCCATTTTCCGCCAACGCCTTCTCGACCAGTGCTCGAACTTCCTGGATGTACTGCTGTCGATCTTCATCCCGCTTCGCCACGCACACGCGCAAGGTTTCATACACATCCGGCTTGAGATGCTTGAGACAGAGGTCTTCCAGTTCGTTCTTCACCCAGCCGATTCCGATACGATTCGCCAAAGGCGCATAGATCTCCAACGTTTCTTGCGCAATTTCCTGACGTTTATGCTCGCTGAGATGTTCAAGGGTTCTCATGTTGTGGAGCCGATCGGCCAGCTTGATGATCACGACGCGGATATCGTCCGCCATCGAAAGCACCATTTTGCGGAAATTTTCCGCCTGCTTTTCCTCGGAACTTCGAAAGGTGATTTTCCCGATCTTCGTGACACCGTCGACCAGATGAACGACTTCCTTACCGAATTCCCGTTGGAGCTCGTCGGCCGTCGCGACCGTATCTTCCAACGTATCGTGCAGGAGTCCCGCCACGACCGCCGTGACATCGGTTTTGAGGGACGTTAAAACGCCGGCCACCGCCACCGGATGCTTGACATAGGGCTCTCCAGATCGACGGGTTTGTCCTTCATGAGCCTTGGCGGAGAACTCATAGGCTTTCCGGACCATCCCGAGGTCGGCGTCCGGCTGATAGCTTTGCAGCCGGTCCAGCAATTGATCGATATCCGTTACGGTTTCGTACATGATCCGCTACTCGCACCCTGTTGCTCTGATGTCTCGAATACGCAATTGAATCCGATCATAGCCGTTCCAGTGGTTGAGTTCCGGCGTAAAGGCAACGTCTATGGGCGTCTTCATGGATAATCCGCAGTCCTCTAATGATTTCATCCCGAATCCGATACTATCAAATGGCAAAGACCCGCTCTGCCGAACCGTCATTTTTAGGTGTTTGTCGCCGACGACTCGCGCGGTGAGGATGTCCAGGCCCTTGACGGCGAAGGTGGGTTCGGGATTCCCGGCGCCGAACGGGTGGAGGCTCCCGATCTCCCGAATCAGCTGCAACGTGATATCCTCCAGCCGCAGCTCCGAATCCACATGCAGCATGGGAACACTTTGCGTATCCCGAATCCAGGTCTCCGCTATCGAGGAAAACCGCTCGGAAAATTGTGGCAACTGCGCTTCCCGAATCGTAACCCCGGCGGCACTCGGATGCCCGCCGTACGCGATGAGCAGATCACGACAGGCCGTTAAGGCCTGATACAGATCGAAGCCGTCCACCGTCCGAGCCGATCCTTTCCCGATTCCGTTTTCTCCCATCGCAATGACAATTGTAGGGCGGTGAAATCGTTCCATGATGCGAGCCGCTGCGATACCGACGACGCCCAGATGCCAGCCTCGAGAGGACAACACGATGCCGCCCGGCAACTCTCGCGATTCCACCTGCGCAGACGCTTCGCGCATCACGTCGGTCTCGAGTTCTCGGCGGGCTTGATTTAACTGTTCCAGTTCCTCCGCAAGCCCCTTCGCTTCCCGCTCGGATTCCGTCGTCAGCAGGCGGACGCCTTTCATGCCCTCATCCAATCGTCCCGCTGCATTGAGCCGAGGGCCCAGTTTGAAGGCAATCGTACCGGTCGAACATTCGCGAGTAATCCCGGCGACATGTTTCAAAGCCCGTATGCCGCAGCGCGCGCCTCGGGAAATCCGAGTGAGTCCTTCCCGCACGAACAGTCGATTTTCGTCCTGCAATGGGACGACATCGGCCACCGTGGCAAGCGCTACCAGGTCCAGGAGCGACTCCAGCGGCGCAGCACCGTGACCGAACTTCATTTCATAAGCTTGCGCGACCTTATAGGCAAGACCGGCGGAACAGAGTCCTCGAAAGGGATATCGCGCATCCAACCGATGGGGGTTCATGACCGCCAGAGCAGGCGGCATATGCCGATCACTTTGATGGTGGTCGGTCACGACGACATCGATGCCGAGTTGATTGGCGAGGGCAATCTCACTGTGTGACGTCGTGCCGCAATCGGACGTGACCAGCAAGGAGATACCTTCGGCAGCCAACGTCCGGATGGCGCCCTCATTGAGGCCATACCCTTCACGAAGACGGTGGGGCACATAAGCCCGCACGTCGGCACCGAGCCCACGAAAAAATGAAAGATAAACGCTGGTCGCCGACATGCCGTCCACATCATAATCACCGTAAAAGCAGACGCGTTCGCACCGTCGTATCGCCTGATGGAGGCGGTCGACGGCAAGTTCCATGTCGGGAATCAAAAAGGGATCATGGGACCGGACCGGAGACATCCAGGCTGCTGCCTGATCAACAGTGGTGACACCCCGGTGAAGCAAGAGAGAAGCAGTGGCTGAAGAGATCGACAAGGCCTGCGACAGCAATCCGCATTGAACAGGGTCGATGTGGCGGAAAACCCAGAGCTTAGACCTCATTCCCGCCTCCTCAGGAACCCTGTGTCTTGCAGATACGCAGGCCTTAGTAAGACTGGAACGAATGTAATGAGTCGCCCCTGCTTTGTCAAACAACCGGGACAGACGAGAAGGGGTGTGATCGATCAGGAGTGAGAAATTGTCACCAGCATAAGGCCACCAGGGAAGTGAAGAAACCTATTCTCCTCCCTTTTGAACGTAATTTTTCACAAACTCCTCAGCGTTTTTTTCCAGGACGTCGTCGATTTCGTCGACCAGTTTGTCGATGTCTTCCTTGATCTTTTTGCCGGCTTCGACAACCTTGGGATTCGCCTTGACCTCTTCTTTACCCTGCGGCTCTCGTCGCGGCTCTTGCTTCCGTTCCTGCTTCTCCATTCGAGCACCTCCCGTGGATCAGGGGAAACCCTCGCGATGAGCGGACGACTGCTTCTCACTAAACTCACCATACTCTAGGGTACTGAAATCCGTCAAGACAAGGGAAGAAACAAAAGCGCCGTGCCCGGTTCGGGACACGGCGCGTCATCACACGAACTCGTCCGTGTTAACGGTCCTAAAACACAATACTAGCGCACGATCAAGGAGACGATGAGCAATGCGACGATATTGATGACCTTGATCATCGGGTTCACAGCCGGCCCCGCCGTATCTTTGTACGGATCACCAACCGTATCGCCGGTCACCGCCGCCTTGTGCGTCTCACTCCCCTTCAGGCCCTGTTCTTCGATAAACTTCTTGGCGTTGTCCCAGGCACCGCCTCCGCTTGTCATGGAAATAGCGACAAACAACCCGGTGACGATGCTGCCGACCAACACCCCACCGAGGGCCTGTGGACCAAGCACGAGCCCGACGACGATCGGCGAGGCGACGGGGATTAGCCCCGGGATCATCATCTTTTGGATCGCTGCCTGAGTCACGATGTCGACACAGGTGCCGTACTCGGGCTTGCCCGTCCCTTCCATAATCCCCTTGATCGTCCGGAATTGCCGCCGCACCTCTTCCACAATCAGGCCGCCAGCCTGACCGACCGCTTTCATACACAGTGCACCGAAGATAAACGGGAGCATCCCGCCGAGGAACAGGCCGACGAGGACGTTCGGATTGGACAGATCGAATGCGGCCAACGCCGGATTATGGGCGGCTACCTCACGGGAATACTCAGCAAATAGCACCACCGCGGCTAATCCGGCTGATCCGATCGCATAGCCCTTTGTGACCGCCTTGGTCGTATTGCCGACCGCATCCAACGGGTCGGTGATGTCTCGAACTTCCTTGCCTAGATGCGACATTTCTGCGATGCCACCGGCATTGTCCGTAATGGGACCGAAGGCATCGATTGCCACAACGATTCCTGCCATCGAGAGCATGGACACCGCGGCAACCGCAACACCGTAGAGCCCGCCCGATTCTGCCCCCCCGCAAATCCAGAAACTGGCCAGAATGGCTGTGGCAATCACGACTACCGGAGCCGCAGTCGCCTGCATGCCCACCGCCAGACCAGCGATGATGTTCGTCGCGTGGCCGGTTTCGCTCGCTTTAGAAATGTACTTTACCGGTTCATAGCTCTTCGACGTGTAGTAGTCGGTGATAAACACGAGCGCCAAGGTGACGATTAAGCCGATGAGCGCCGCGATGTAGTAACTAAATCCGCTGACTCCCCCTACTCCGCCCATGATCATGAAGGTAACCGGCAAGAATGCCATGGCGGCGATTCCACCGGCCACGAACAACCCCTTATAGAGTGCCGTCATGATTTCACCGCCCGGAGTGACCTTGACGAAGAGAATACCGATGATCGTGGCAAAAATTGTGATACCACCTAGAGCCAACGGATACAGAATCGGGGCGGTCGCCCCCTTGAACATCGTAAAGGCCAGCACCATCGCCGCCACGGTCGTCACGGCATAGGTTTCGAACAGGTCTGCCGCCATCCCGGCGCAGTCACCTACATTGTCACCCACGTTATCTGCGATGACCGCCGGATTTCTCGGATCATCCTCCGGAATGCCCGCTTCGACTTTGCCGACCAAGTCGGCACCGACGTCGGCCGCCTTTGTGTAGATCCCACCACCGACTCGGGCAAACACCGAGATCAAACTGCCACCGAACCCAAGACTCAACAACGCATGAATGGCCTTTTCCTGCCCGGCCATCGATTCGGCGATCGTGTAGAACCCCGTAATGGCCAGAAGTCCAAGACCGATAAGCAACAAGCCGGTGACGGCTCCTCCACGGAAGGCGACGGTCAAGGCTGCGTTCATGCCGTTATGGGCGGCTTGAGCTGTCCTCACATTGGCGCGCACTGCGATAATCATACCGACATAGCCCGCGATCGCAGAGGCCCCCGCGCCGACCAAGAAACCGACCGCGGTGAGCAACCCGAATTTATCCGACACAGCGCCGGCACCGGCCAACACGACAAAAAGGACCGCGGCCACCATGGCGACAGTTTTGTATTGCCGATTCATATACGCGCCGGCACCCTCTTGAATCGCCTTCGCGATTTCCTGCATCTTCGCATTGCCGGCATCGAGCCTGAACACCCACATCGCCAGGTACAACCCATAGCCAATACCAGCCACGGCCGCAATAAGCGCAAACGTGATAATCGCTGAGTCACTCACGGGACATTCCTCCTGCTAGTTAAACGGACTCCTTATGTCACACGGCTCTCCGTGGCTTCAACCCATCCAAAGTAGATGCGCGAGTGGGTAAATCCAAGGCGGGCGGAGTCGAACTGAAGCTAACCACCCGAAAAGCTGGGCCATTCTATTAGAGTCGCACTGAGGGGATCAAGAACAAAAGACTGCTTCTTAGAAAACAGCTCCCTACCAGGCTCGTGGACCAGCATTGCGCCGGGGCGTGGAAAAAAATTAGTCTGTCTCATTCAACTACACTAGAGATTTGGCTCCAGACAGAATGATAAAATGCGGAACATCACCAATTAAGACAATGGCTTACCATGAAAAACGGTATCCCCTGGGCCACGGTGTGTATGTGTGGCATCGGCCTCCTTACTGCATGTGGAGGAGATAGCGACACACAGGACACCAGCTCAGTCTCCACCGCTCTGAAACTCCAACCCGTCGCGAGCAACCTTAACTCACCGGTATTTCTGACTGCTCCGCGTGGGGATGCGAACCGCCTGTTTGTCGTGGAACAAGGAGGTACCGTTAAAGTCCTCGATCGGGCAACTGGAAGCGCGCTCTCGACATTTCTGATATTGACCGGCATTACGAGCGAAGGAGAACGAGGATTGCTGGGTCTGGCCTTTGACCCGAATTACAATGCCAACGGCAGATTCTATGCCCATTATACCGACGCGAACGGCACGATTACGATCGCTCGCTTTTTAGTGTCGTCAACCGACGCCAATGTGGCCGACTCTGCATCTCAGAGCGTCTTAGTCTCCATTCCCCATCCAACCTTCGCGAACCATAACGGAGGCATGGTGGCGTTCGGACCGGACGGTTGTCTGTACGTAGCCGTCGGAGACGGAGGAGGTTCTGGGGATCCGAACAACAATGCTCAGAATCCTGCAAGCCGGCTCGGAAAAATTCTGAGGATTGATCCCACCAACCCAGGGGCAGCATGCACCGACGGAACACTCAATCCTTTTGTCCTTAGTGGAGGCGATCAGCTGGTGTGGAGCTACGGCCTACGGAATCCGTGGCGCTTTTCGTTTGATGGCGATGATCTCTACATCGGCGATGTCGGCCAAGGCGCTCGTGAGGAGATCAATGTATCGCCGGGCCCTAATGCCGGACGTGGGCTCAATTACGGCTGGCGACTCATGGAAGGCTCAGCCTGTTTTATTCCAACCACCAACTGCAACAACGGTAGGCTCACATTGCCGATCCTCGAGTATACGCACGAGAACGGTGCCTGCTCCGTCACAGGCGGCTACGTCTATCGCGGCCAGGCGGCCCCAGCAATCCAAGGCACGTATTTTTATGCCGATTTCTGTGCGGGCTTTGTCCGTAGCTTCCGCTTCAATAATGGCTCGGTTCTCGAACAAAGAGACTGGCCGTTGCTCGCCGCTCCTTCGATCACCAGTTTCGGCCAAGATGGTGTAGGAGAACTTTATGTTTTATCGAGGGATGGCACCGTGTCTCGGATCGTCCCGAACTGACCATTGTTTTTCACATCACCTTCAAAAGTCTTGGAATAGCCGTTTACGCCATTCTTTCACTTTGCTATAGTGCCGCCTGGCAAAGACCTATGGGATTCGAGCCAAACTACATCATTGTCGACGGCCAAACTTTTTCCAAAGCCAAGCTGGCGCTGGATAATCACGTCTACAAAAACTGCCAGATTGATGACTGCGACCTTTATTATTGCGGCGGGCAGTATGAACTCCTGGACACCCATATTACTAACTCTCGCCTGATTCTGAACCATCCCGCCAAGGGTATCTACAACGCGCTGCAGATCTTCAAGATGAAGTCTCCGGGATCTCGGATTATCTTTGAATAGCATCGCCTCTGGTAAAACCGTCAACAGAACGAGCCGATCCAACGCCGGCCTTTGATCCTTTACAGGCCATCGCACAGACCTCTTCTGCCGCTCGAAGGCCGCTTTCCACGGCTCCATTCATGTAACCTTGCCAGTTCACACTCGTGTGTTCCCCCGCGAAGACGATCCGTCCATGAGGCCGGGCCAGCCACTCACGCAGGTGAGGATCGAAGCGAGGATCGAAGTAGGCATAACCGCCCTGCACCCAGGGATCGTCTTCCCAGGTCACGATTCGGCTATGGAGCAGGGTAGCTGATCGGCTTCCCAGCCATTCCAGTGCATCCACCAATCCCTCCACCCCACGCTGCGCCACGATCTTTTGGGTATCCTCGCTTGCCTGTCCGCCGGCCATCAACGTCAGGATTCCGACCTCTCCTGCCTGTTCTTCATTGGCATCCCAAAATGCTCCCGTCTGGGCATCCGTCCCACATGCCCGCGGCCTTCCTTTCTTTCTCCAGAATGACTTGTCGAACTGCAAGACCGCTTTCGTGGTCCTTCCATATTTCAAAGAATGAATGGCGCGGGCTTGCAGAGATGAAAGCGGCGGCTGCATGTGAATGGATCGCAATGTGGTGGCCGGCACGGCAAGCACCGCATACGCTCCTCGTAACGAGGCTTCTTGCCCATTCGCGGTTTCAACCGTCACGCGAACCGAATTCCGGTCCTGACACACGGCCCGCACCACACTGTTGAGCCACAGGTCTTCCTTTAGATGCTCAGCAAGAGCCTGCGGGAGCCGGTCGTTTCCTCCTTCAATTCGGTACATGGCTGCTTGTCCCAGCCCATCACTGGCCAATTGATCCACGAGCGCCAGCAAGGAGAGCTCTTCCGGATCGGCCAGAAAAAAACCCCGCAGGCTTCGCACAACGGCCCTCAGCGTGCTATCGGCTTTAATCTCGTCCAACCACTGGGCCACCGATTGTCGAGCCAGTTGTCCGGCGATAGGACTGTCCCAACGTTTGTCGGCCGCTCGATAAGCGGCCACCAGCGGACAGAGCGCATGAACCAGGGTCTCCCACACTTCTTCACCCGAGAGAATGTGACGTCGACGCTGACTAGGGCCTGGATGACGAACGAAGGCGAAGCCCTTTCGCAGGATGGAGCGCAAGCTCAGTCCCTGTTCCTCTACTAGTCGTGTAATCTCTTGTTGACCTTCGTCGATGAAGTCGCCTCCGGCCTCCGCGTGTTGCCCCTGAGCGAACGCTCCTCGGATGGTGAGCACGCGTCCTCCAACTCGCTCACGAGCCTCGATCAGCGAGACCTTCGCTCCCATTTCCTTCAGCTTCACGGCAGCCGTCAGGCCCGCCAAGCCCGCTCCCACGACGATGACCTTCGTGCCTCGACGTATCCGTTGCGTCATAAGTTTCGTTGGGATGTCGAATCAGAAACTAGGTATTAGTCTAGCTTCTGCCTGTGGTGCGGTGCCACAGCCGGGATCCCTAGGCGACAA
>JBBIKN010000116.1:0-9901 GCA_037445435.1 Nitrospira sp.
TCCTTGGCTATGATTCTGGCTTGCTCAGATCAATGTCGGACAGGCTCCTAGCATAGCAGAAAGAGTCTCAGGCTTCTGATGAGGGGGTATCGTGCGAGCCAGAGCTTGAGCCCTATGTAGTGGCTGTACGTCCATCGGCGTGCTCCTCCTCAGGGGCCTTTTGCAGATAGGCAAGAAACCTCTGTGCGGACATCGTCTTTTCGTTGAGCTCTCGCTGACAGGGCGCCGTGAGGATTGGCGCCAGGAGCCGTGACGCGAGGCTCACGCGCTGGAGCGAGTCGGAGAGGCTTGGCAGGAATGGCAGAGAAACCGTCTGCGCCGTCAATGTCGGCTGATCGTGACGACGGCATTCCGCTTGCCAAACGAGTTGCCCTCTACTCGCTTCTGGTCAATCTCTTCCTGCTCGGGTTGAATCTCGCGATGGCCGCCTATTCGGGCAGCCTCGCCTTGATGGCCGAAACGGCACACAATCTGGCGGATCTCGCTGCGTCAGCCACCGTCTGGATCGGGCTCACCCTCTCGCAGCGAAGATCCCACTCATTTCCCTATGGTTTGTATAAGGTCGAAAATGTTGCGGCGATCATTGTCGGGCTGTTCATTTTTCTCACCGCGTACGAAATTGCGAGGGAAGCGCTCTTCGGGGCTAGCCACGAAGTCGTTCTACAGCCGGTTATTCTGGTGGGAGTCGGAGTGGCGGCTCTGGTGCCCTGGCTCTTCAGCCGCTACGAGCTGCGCATTGCACAAGCCGTCAATTCGCCAAGCCTCACAGCCGACGCAAAGGAATTCCAGGCTCATGTGTTGTCATCAGGAGTCGTGTTCGCCTCCCTGCTGGGACAATGGATCGGGTGGCCGCTTGATTGGCCGGCGGCGCTGCTGATCGCGCTATGGATCGTCCATGCCGGCTGGGAGACGTTGATCTCCGGCATGAGGGTTCTGCTGGATGCCTCCATCGATGCGGAGACCCTGCAGCGGATACGCCGCGTCATCGAGCGCCAGCCGTCGGTGGTCGAGGTCAGGTCGCTGGTGGGCCGCAACGCGGGGCGGTATCGGTTCCTTGAAGCGGAGATCGGCGTGCGTTCGCAAAGCCTGGATAAAGCTCATCACGTCAGTCATACCATCGAGACCGAAATCCGCAGCGCAATCCCGTTCGTCGAACGCATCCTGATCCATATGGAGCCGGTTTCAAGGGGCGGTGGTGCGTGTCGCAGTGCCGTTGGCCGATCAGTCAGGGACGGTCAGCCGGAATTTCGGGCTCGCGCCCTATTTCGCATTGACGGACACGTACACAGCGACGAAAGGGATCGTCGGACAGATGATCCTCGCCAACCCGTTCGCGGGTCATCCGAGAGGGCGAGGTCTGGAAGTGGCACAATGGCTCTTGCGGCAGCACGTTGACGTCATAGTCACACCGGACGACTTTCGTGACAAAGGCCCTGGGCATGCCTTGGGCGATGCCGGTGTCGCGGTGATCATCAGCGCGAGGACAACACTTGCCCAAGTCATGGAGGAACTATCCATTGCGGATGTGACAGAGGAGCCAGGTGCTCTTGGGCGTTCCAACAGGGACTGAGGAGACGGTCGTATGAGCATGATGCCGGAGTTTAGTCGGGAAAGCGAAGTCGCCTCGCATCTTGCCAGAGAGGCGGGTGACGTGATCCTGAGGATCTATGGGACGGATTTTTCCGTGGACTACAAAGCGCAAAACGATCCGGTGACGGAGGCGAATCGCCTGGCGAGTCACATGATCGTCGAGGGGTTGCGACGCGAGTTTCCCGATGACCTCGTGGTTTCCGAAGAGGAGCCGATCGCCGCCTTGGCCTCGGCTCATGATCGGGTCTGGTATGTGGATCCGCTCGACGGCACTCGGGAGTTCATCAAGAGGAACGGAGAATTTGCGGTCATGATCGGGCTGGCCGTCGATGGCCGTCCTCGTTTGGGGTGGTGTTCCGGCCGGTCACGGCCGAACTGTTCGGGGGGGTGTAGGAGCGGGGGCGTGGTTGGGAATGAAAGAGGCAACGAGGCCCTTACGGGTCTCCAGTGAGGTCGATCCCTCCCGGTTGCGATTGGTGGCCTCAGGCTCCCATCGTGACCGACGAGTAGATGATGTGCGTCGGTGTCTCGGGATCAGCGAAGAATCCCGGATCGGAAGCGTCGGCATCAAAGTCGGGTTACTCGTCACTCGGCAGACGGATGTCTACGTGGAGCCGTCTTCCATGACGAAGGCAAGGGATTCTTGTGCGCCCGAGGCGATCCTCCATGCTGGGGATGGACTGATGACTGACATGGAGGGAGCTCCACTGCAATACGTACCAAGTGAGGTGCGGAACTGGAAGGGACTCGTGGCCACCAACGGAGCCTGTCATGATCGGGTTATTTCGGAATGTGCGTCGGTCATCCATGGGTCTTCGCAATAGGCGGGCGATGTCTGCTCATTCATCGCGGTGAGGTCATCTGCATCGTTCGGTGTCATCGAGGAGTGTTTGCTCATCTGCTTGCGGGGTCCTGTGTGTTCCCATGGTTCTGATCTGGATACTCGGGTTTGCGTTGCTCGGCAGTGTCGGAGCCATTGCGGCTGCGGCGACATTCCTACTATTTCCGAAGGTCACACGAGAGCGCGCTGTTCCGTTCTTGATCAGTTATGCCACCGGTACATTGCTGGGGGCCGCGCTGCTGGAATTGTTACCGCAGGCTATCGAGCAAGGCGGCCGGCTGGAGAGCCTCGCGTCGGTGCTCGCGGGGCTGATTATCTTCTTCGTTTTGGAACGACTCCTGATCTGGCGGCATTGCCACCATGCAGGGCCCTGTGAAGTACATGGGACCGCAGGGCAATTGATCCTGGTCGGGGATGCGCTCCACAATTTTGTCGATGGGATTATGATCTCAGCGGCATTTCTTTCCTCGATCCCGCTCGGCATTGTGACAGGGATTGCGGTGATCGCCCACGAACTGCCTCAAGAAGTGGGGGATTTCGCGGTCCTGCTCGACAATGGATTCTCCCGCAGACGCGCGTTGAAATGGAATCTGATTTCCGGGAGCGCCACTATTCCCGGTGCTCTGCTCGGGTATCTTTCGCTCGAGGAGTCACACAGACTGATGGGGCCTATTCTGGCGCTGTCTGCAGCCAGCTTTCTTTACATTGGACTGGCGGATTTGATTCCGGGTCTCCATCGGCGAATCGGGTCGGAAGCCGGCATCTCACAATTTCTCCTTCTATTAGCCGGTGTGGGAACTATCGTGGTTTTACATTTGCATCACGGAGGGTAAGGGCGTCTCAAGACTACTGAGCGCTAGTCTGTAGGGAGGATGGGATTCATGAGAAGAAATATGTTGGGTATTCTGTGTTTTCTGACGGTCGGGCTGTGCGGCTCCATCGCGGGGGCGGAACCCCAGCAGGGAACTTCCAAGAAGGGGGAGGCCATCTACATGCAGCACTGTGCCGGCTGCCATGGAACCTCCGGTGATGGACTTGGGCCTGATATCAAGGAATTGATCGTTCCTCCGGCGAATTTTCGGGCGATGAAATCGCGCACGAAGACCGATATGGAACTGTATCTCGCGATCAAACAGGGGGTCCTTTTCAGTCCGATGCATGGATGGGCGGACCGCTTAACTGATCAAGAAATTCGAGATCTGGTGAGATACATTCGCAACATGGCTCCGTTCAACCCCGTCGGCTAATGGTAGGAGGGCGAAGAAGTGCGGAGGTAGCCCCGTAGATTCTGCAGTGACAACATTAAAAACACTACCCAGTTTCTTCCTTACTGTTGCCTTTTGCAACAGAACCAAGCCTGCCTCAGCCCGGAAAATCCCCAGCAAGAATAGTTGTCGATCCAGTGGGATGATGTAAAGCCTTATCAAGCCACAGCTATCTGCTTCGGGGCCTTCTTGGCACGGACTTGGCTCTCATCATCAAGAGAACATTACATATAGGGAGGATCTTCCATGGCAAATCAGGATGGCAAGTGTTCACCAGAGACCGTTGTCCTCGCATTTCTCGGGGGTGTCATCGGAGGCATGATGGCCGGTGTTCTTCTCGCGCCGAAGTCCGGTGAGGAAACACGTCGTGAGATAGGCGGCTATGCTCGACGGACGGAGGAAGAGATCATCGAGAAGGCGAAGGAGGCCCGAGCCGCTCTTGACGAAGTTATTGAGCGGGGCAAGCATTTCGTGGAGGAGAGGCGGGCCGATGTCGAAGCAGCCTTGCAAGCAGGCAGAGAGGCCATGAAAGAGAGAAAAGAGAAACACAGTAGCTGAGCATGTTGTGCTAGCCATTCGTTTTCATGGCCGAGGGGGGCAAGGCGCAAAGACCGCGAGCCGCATTGTGGGAACCGCCGCGTTTCTGGAAGGGTTCGTCGCCCAGGACTCACCGATTTATGGAGCCGAGCGCCGCGGAGCCCCTGTCTCCGCATTTACACGCATTGCGAAGGATCCAATCCGTGAGCGAGGGATTATCTCGCGCCCTGACCTCGTAGTGATCGCCGATGGGTCGCTCATCCCCGATCCAACAGCCCGCGTGCTCGAAGGGATCGACGAGCGCACAGCGGTGTTCGTGAGCTCCCCACTGTCGGTCGAGAGGCTTCGTGCCGAGACCTCCCTTCCTGGTCGCCTGACCACATTGGACCTCACTGAGATTGCGCTCCAGCGGTTTGGCAAACGGGAGGCGATCAGTGCATTACTCGGTGCCGTCGCAGGACGACTTGTTGGACTCCATCAGGAGTCGATCCGTAAAGCCATTGCAGAAGAGTTGGGCGATCTCGGTCTTTCTCCTTCGGTCATCGAGCGCAATCAAACGGTCGCGGTCCAATGTTATGAAACCGTTCAGCCGGTCGCGATCGACACAGGGGGGCCGCAGCCGATCGGACCGGTACAGCTTCAAACGCCGGTGTACGAGGCGCCGACTAGAGGCACTGCCAGGATCAGTGCCGCCGCAAACTCGGTTCTGCGTGAAACCGGTGGCTGGCGAACGTTCCGGCCGGTGCTGGTTGCCGACAAGTGTAACGGTTGCTGGCTCTGTTTCGCCTATTGTCCCGACGGCGTGATTTCGATGACGAAGGAAGATCGGCCCGTGATTGATTACGACCATTGCAAAGGGTGTCAAATCTGCGTCCATGAGTGTCCAACGGAGGCGCTTGTAGCCGAGCGGGAGCAGGGAGGACCGGTGGCATGGAAGGCGAAATGATGACAGGAAACCTGGCGGCCGCCTGGGGCGCACGGCTGGCGGACGTGGACTATGTGCCGGCCTTTCCAATCACGCCGCAAACAGAAATCGTGGAGGCTCTCGCCACGTGGTGCGAGAACGGAGCCATGGCCGCGCGCTTTGTCACCATGGATTCCGAGCACTCGATGATGACGGCGGCAGGGGCTGCTGCGGCGACGGGAGCCCGGGTCTTCACCGCAACATCGAGTCAGGGATTGCTCTATGCCATGGAAGTACTCTATTCCGTCTCCGGCTGGCGCACACCACTTGTGCTGGTCAATGTGTCGCGGGCGTTGGCTGCGCCGATCACACTGGAACCTGATCACAATGATGTGCTGGCAGCGCGCGATTCGGGATTTCTCCAGATCCACGCAGAGACCTGTCAGGAAGTGCTGGACTCGATCCTCATGGCCTATCGCATTGCGGAGGATGAGCGGGTGATGTTGCCGGTCATCGTCAATCTGGACGGTTTCTATCTTTCATTCACCCGCGAGCCGGTGGCTGTGCCGGATCTAGACAAGGCGAAGCACTTTTTGCGGCCGTTCTGCCCTGCCCATCTCGGGTTCAAAGCGTCAGCTTCCCATGCGCTGGGGACGGCAGTGCTCGGCGGGTCGACCTATAGTTATTTTCGACATCAAATGCACTTGGCATCGATGAATGCCCTGCAAGTCCATGACGAGGCGGCAGGGGAGTTCGAACAGCTGTTCGGCCGTCGCTATGGGGTGGTGGAAGGTTACCGGCTTGAGGACGCTGAGGATGTCTTGATCATGACCAATGCATTTGCAAGCAAAGGCAAAGCGGCCGTCGATGCAGCAAGGGAAGAGGGCCGCAGGGTGGGCCTGCTCCGACTGCGCATGATCCGTCCCTGGCCCGATGATGCCATTCGTCACGCATTGCAGGGCAGGCGGGCTGTCGCGGTCTTGGATCAGAATATATCTCCGGGGCAGGGGGGTATCCTCTTTCAGGAAATTGCGGCCTGTCTCTACCATGAACCGTTTCGGCCGCGCGCCCTCTGTTCGTTCATCGGCGGTCTCGGTGGAAAGAATATCTCGGAAGGTGAGTTCCAGGCGATCTTCGAGCAGACGGCAGAAGCCGGAATTCGTGGCAAAGGAATCGGTCCGGTGCTGCTCTATACAGAAGCCGAGCATCGAGGAATGACGGAGCTTCAGATGTTGGCGGCAGGGCCTAGAGCTAGCAGCTGACGGCTCCCACTTTGGAGCTTACTTATGCCTTGGCAACGAGAGACATTCAAGAAGATCAAACAGATTCCCCGTGAAGAGCACGTGCTCCCAGGAACGGCCCTTTGCGCCGGATGCGGCGGGCTGGAGGGTCTTCGGCTGGCTGCGAAGGTTCTGGGTGACGACGTCGTCTATGTGAATGCAGCCGGTTGCTTCACGATGTTGGCTGCCTATCCCTTCACGCCGTTTAAGGGCTCATGGCTCTATACCTCCATGGGGTCTGCACCTGCCGGGGCGCAAGGTATTCGTGATGCCCTGGATGTCTTGATCGCCAAAGGGCGACTGCCGAAGAGCGAGGATGTGAAAGTGGTGGTTCTGGGCGGTGACGGATCCACCTACGACATGGCGCTCTCTTCGACGTCCGGGGCCATCACGCGGAAACTCGACTTCTATTATTTTTGCTACGACAACGAAGCCTATGGAAATACCGGCGCGCAACTGTCCCCCGCGACACCGTTTGGCGCACGGACCACCACCTCACCCTGCGCGCTGCAGAATCCCGTCGGCACAGTGCAGGAGAAGAAAGACATTTTCGAAATCTGGCGGGCGCACAGACTGCCGTATATTGCGACAGTGGCGCCGCGATATCCTTTGGATCTGGAAGAGAAATTCGCGCGAGCGGCCAAGTTTACCGGGCCGAAGCTCTTCCTGGCCCTGTCCGCCTGTCCGACCGGTTGGTTGTACGATCCAGGAGAAACTCCGGAGGTCGCGAAATTGGCGGTCGAGACCGGTCTCTGGCCCTTGAAGGAAGCGATCAACGGGGAAGTCACCCACACCTACATCCCCAAGCGCAAGCCTGTGGATGAGTATCTGAAGCTGCAGGGCCGGTTCCGGCATCTCTTCGAGCCAACGAGGCAGGACGAAGCTATTCGACACATCCAACAGCGCGTCGATGAATATTGGAAGGCCGTCAATAAATGACAATCGTGTAGGGAGGTGACTCATGGAAATCAAAGTATTGTTGTGTAACTGCAAGGGGCTCTGCGATTCATTCAAAGACTCCGACATGAACAAGCTTCCCTTCGAAGTCGAATCAGACTTGGACGTCAAGTACACGGTTCTCAGCCCCCAGTTGTGCGGCCAGGGTGGGAATGCCATTTTGGAAGAGGCCATGAAGACAGCCGGGCCTGACAGCTACCTGCTTGTGGGCGCCTGCGCTCCCAAGGCCCAGGAAAAGCTTTTCAAGAAACTCATACGTGCGACCGGCTTCAACGAGAAACACTTCGTGCCGGTCGATATCCGAGGTACCGACAACAAGGGAATTCTGGATCGTCTGCGCGGATCTGTCGAAGGCATTCTGAAGCAGGCGGAAGCCGGACCAAGTCCTGCAGCCTAAGCAAGCAGATGATTTGTGCGAGAAGACGAGTGCAATGTGGACACGAGCACTATTCTCCAGATTGATGAGGTGAGCATCGAGGTCGGCGGACGACTGATCCTCCACGATGTCAGTGTGCGGATCAGACCGGGCGAGACGCATGTGCTTTTCGGTCCGAACGGATCGGGCAAATCCTCGTTGCTGATGGCCATCATGGGACTGAGCCGCTCTCGCGTCACCAAGGGGCGCATCCTGTTTCAGGGCCAGGACATCAGCCATCTCTCTATCGATGAGCGGGCGCGTCTGAGGATCGGCCTCATGCAACAGCGTCCTCCAAGTGTGCGAGGCATTCCCTTGGGACAACTCGCCGAAGTCTCGGCGCAGGGGAAGAACGGCACACGCGTGGCAGAACTGGCCGACCAGCTTGGCTGCTCCAACTTGCTCGCACGCGATGTGAACGTGGGGTTTTCCGGCGGCGAAATCAAAAAGGCCGAACTGCTCCAGCTCATGGCCCAGCGGCCGACCTTGGCGCTGATCGATGAACCGGATGCCGGCGTGGATCTAGACAGTATCGCCGTCGTCGGGCAAGCGCTCGCCTGCCTGGTGAAGGAACCGAGTGGAGAAGCTATGGCTCCGGCGGCGCTCATCATTACGCACACGGGCCACATCCTCAATTATCTGCGGGCTGATGTGGGGCATGTGCTCTACGGCGGCACGCTCGTCGGCGAAGGGGAAGGGCTTCAGTTGCTGGAAGAAATTCGCAAACATGGGTACGGCAAATGTCCGATCTGTCGCTCACACATCCCAGTCCAGTAGCCACCACGGAAGAGTCGCTCCGCGCTCGTGCCATCCAGGCCCAATCGCGTTCGTCACCCTACGGTCCCGATCTGGACCTCACAAGCTTTGGTCAGCCCGCCGAGTCACAACGCCAGCGAGTCAAGGCTCTGCAGTCGCTGGAGCAGCAGATGCGAGAGGCTGCATTGCTGGCGGGCATCGACAGCGAGGAGGCCGGCAGGGCAGCCTCGTATTTTCAAGTCGACTACTCCGCCATCTACGAACGCATCCAGCGGCGCTATCAAGGCCAAATCGAACTCATGACCGTGACCGAGGCGCTCAAGACCTATGAGTGGTTACGGGACTACTGGTGGCAGGCGGTCGAGGTCGATCAGGACAAGTACACGGCGGCAGTGGAACTGGCGCAAACGGGTGGCTTCTTCTTGAGGGTGTTCGCGGGCCAGCGCGTCATGGAACCCATCCAGGCTTGTTTGCTCGTACAGGAAAACAACATCAGCCAAAACGTCCACAATGTCATCATCATGGAAGAGGGCGCCGAAGCCCAACTCATTACCGGCTGTACCCTCCATCCACATGTTGAAACGGGGTTGCACATCGGTGTGACCGAAGTCTTTCTCAAGAAGGGCGCGACGCTCTCCGACACGATGATTCACAACTGGGCCGAAGCGTTCCATGTCCGGCCCAGAACGGGCGTCATTGCCGAAGAGAATGCGACGTTTGTCAGCAACTATATTCTGCTTCGCCCCGTACGCTCCGTGCAAGCCTATCCCCGCGTGTTCCTCCGTGGAGCGGGCGCACGGGCCCAGTTCAACAGCATCATGGTGGGTCTCAAAGAGTCACTGATTGACATGGGGTCTTATGTGAAATTGACTGGCCAAGGGACTCGGGCCGATGCGATCTCGCGGGCCGTTGCGAGAGACCGCTCCACGATGTATCTGCGTGGTGAACTCGTCGGCCAGCACAACGAGAGTCGCGGGCATCTCGATTGCCGAGGCATGTTGCTCTCCGATCATGCCAAGATTCACGCCATTCCAGAATTAACAGCCGACTCGGCACCACGCAGTCAGTTGTCGCACGAAGCGGCTGTCGGCCCGATCGCCGAAGAGGCGGTGGAATACCTCATGACGCGAGGACTCCCGCGCGATGTCGCGATTTCGACCCTGGTCCGCGGCTTCATGCAGATCGATCTGCCGGGCCTTCCGGAGATCCTGACCCAACATATCCGGTGGGTGCTCACGGCGACGGCGGAGCACTCCCTCTAACAGAGACGAAGGGGGCGGATGATAACGAAGGAAGCGGTTCTTGACGCGCTGCGAACGGTGCAAGAGCCGGAACTGGGAGATGACCTGGTCAGTC
>JBBIKN010000117.1:0-9879 GCA_037445435.1 Nitrospira sp.
TTGCGCGAGAACGCTACACCGTCCTTACCTCTACCAGCCATTTTGAGTTGACTAATGGACTCTCAGCCGTGGCTCGTGCCAGAGAGAACCTCGTCCACGCACTATTCCGGCTCAATGCGGCCAGAATCAATCTGGCTCGTTCGACCGGGAGCTTGCATGCATTAAGCTAAGGAGCTGATCATGCAGTTGTTCGGTGTTCTGGTGCAGTTCTTCTTGCAGTGTCCTGCTGAATTCAGCTGAAAAACTAGGAATGCATTATCTTGACATGATCTAGCCCTTCACTCAGACTCACAGAATGTTGAAAAAGGCCGCCAGCTTTGTTCTCGTATCGCTCGGAGACTCAACGTACGGAAAAAGTATGCTTCGCCTCTTCACTTACTGCGGCCTTGCTGTACGCCCTTTTTGAACGTCCGGTTGTGTTGTTATTAGTCAACGAATATGTACGACCAATCTGAAAGCGACCTTTTGCGCATGTTGGCCGATCGGGCGGGGATTGTCGCCGACTATTACGATATCGCCGGAACGCACCATGTGACGACGGACGAAACGCGCCGCGCCATTCTGACTGCCATGAATCTGCGGGTTGCCAATCGAGAGGAACTCATAGCGGAACTCGAGGCATGGGACAATCGTTGGTGGCTGCGAGGCTGTGAACCTGTCCACATCCTTCGAGTAGGAGCACCTGGGACCTGGTCGTTATATAGGCCATGCGACAGTTCGGACGATTCGGCTTTTCAGGTCCAATGGTCGCTCCATGCGGAGAACGGAGACAAGCAATGTGAGCGAATGGAGGGGCCAGGTCTCAGAGTCGAAGAGACCCGCATGATTCAGGGGCGCCGGTTTATTCGTGTCGCGTTGGCGTTTCCCGCAGACCTGCCGCTTGGCTATTACTCGGTCAAGGCGTATGCAAAGGGAGGTGGTGCGAATACAGAATCCACGTTTTGTCTCATCGTCGCGCCGGAGCGTTGTTACATCCCTGACCAACTTCAGCAGGGTGTCCGATGGTGGGGCGTGGCCTTACAGCTGTACTCATTGCGGAGCCATCACAACTGGGGGGTCGGCGATTTTCGAGACCTGGGTGCCATCATCGAATGGGCCGGAAAACGTTTGGGTGCTGCGGTGATCGGACTTAATCCGCTCCATGCGCTCAAGAATTCCAAACCTTATCACATTAGTCCCTATTCACCTTCCAGCCGCCTATTTTTGAACGACTTGTATATCGATGTGACCCAAGTTCCAGAGTGCTGGACAAACCCGGATGTGCAAGACCGGCTGGCCAGCTCCTCATTTCGTTCCCGCATCGATGCGGTTCGGCGATGCGAGTTGGTGGATTATGATGCGGTGAGGTCGATGAAGCGGGAGGTGCTTGAGCTCTGCTATCGGGCATTTGTCCACGCCAACTTCGAAGGTGCCGAACCGGACTTGAAACCAACAACCGATCGGGGGAAAAGCTTCCATCTCTTCGTGGAACGGGAAGGAGAATCCCTGACACAGTATGCATTGTTTCAAGCGCTGGAGGAATGGCAGCAGTCCGCATCCTCGACTTCGATGATCTGGGAGGACTGGCCGACACCATACCGAACTCAAAGACCGGACACCCTGGAAGAGTTCCGGCGTCGGCAGATGCCGCGGGTGCGCTTCTTTCAATATCTGCAATGGCTGGCCGCCGAACAGCTGCGTGAGGCGGTGAAGAAGACGCACGAGGCCGGTATGCCAATCGGTTTGTATCATGACTTTGCTCTGGGAAGCGATCGCTATGGAGCCGATGGATGGCTGAACCAAGATGTCCTGGCGTTCAAGGCTGACTGTGGTGCGCCGCCAGATGCGTTTGCCCCTGAGGGACAGAATTGGGGAATTTCTCCGCTCGATCCGTTACGTCTGCGTTCAAGTGGATATCGCTACTTTATCGAATTGCTCCGCAATAATCTTCGCTATGGGGGAGCGATACGGATCGATCATGTCATGGCGCTCTTTCGACTGTTTTGGATTCCCCGCGGGCTCCCCCCCGCGATGGGAACCTACGTGCATTACCGGGATGACGAACTGCTGGCGATCTTGGCGTTGGAAAGTGTGCGGGCGAAGGCGCTTGTGATCGGTGAGGACCTCGGGACCGTTCCCGATTGGGTGCGCGATCGACTCGGAACGGCCGGAGTGTTATCGTACCGGGTGTTCTATTTTGAACGAGAACACTGGGGAGGCTGGAAGCTTCCGGCTCATTATCCCGCTCAATCCCTTGCCGTGGTCACCACACACGATCTTCCGACACTGGTCGGATATTGGGAAGGCGTGGATATCGAAACTCGATCCGCGCTAGGACTCTTCCCTTCGGACGATGCTCGGAAGGCGATGTGGGTGGAACGGCATCGAGATAAGGCAGGGATTCTCGCTGCCTTGAAGGCGGAAGGACTCCTGCCCTCAGAGGGATCTGATGATCCGGCCCAGACGCCGACTATGACGACCGAGTTGATGGAGAGTATTCATCAGTATCTAGCCCGTACCCCATCCTGGATTGTCTTGGCCAATATCGAGGATATCATCGGCAGTCGGGTTCAGACCAATCTGCCCGGGACGGTGGACCAGCATCCCAATTGGTGCCGAAAGTTGGATCTGACGGTGGAGGAGATGACCCAAGATGCTCGATTTGAACGACTGGCAGCTCTGTTGCGTTTGACCCGCCCTCTTGTGTAAGTACTTCCGTGAAGGAATCCTTACGTTATCAATGTTCTCGGATTCAAGAGTCGTGATCCTCAGCCAGGCGGAGCGAGTCGATGACTGTCATGACGCATCGTGACCGCCTTGTGCTTGCTGTCGCGGCTGCCTGCTTTCTCATCATCCTCGTTATTGAGGAATTCGCTCCGGCGAACGTCGTCGGTGCCTATGGGTATGTGTTGCCGATCCTGTTGGTGACCACGCTGCGGAATCGAACCATCATGTTGGTGACGGTGCTGGCCTGTGTCGTTGCGACCTATTCGGGTCTGCTCCAACCGACCAAGCCAGGCCGATTTCAGGCAGCGGTCATCAATCGGAGCGTCGTCGTGGGGGTGTTGCTGTTGGTGGCTTATCTGGGTGTGAGTTGGGAAGAGCGGAAGGCGCGGGAGGAGGCGGCAAGAGCAGCGCTGGCTCGCGAAACTGAGAATCTGCTCAAAGCCAACACGCAATTGGTTCAGGCAAAAGATCAACTCAACCGGTCGGAACGGTTGGCGGCGGTGGGACAGCTCGTGGCGTCGGTGGCGCATGAGGTGGGGACGCCGCTTCATTCAATCGCGTGGCATGTCCAGGCGTTGGCCGAAGAGCCCGGTGTGACGCCAGAGATGAAGAAGCGGGTGGCCATCATCGATGATCAGCTCACGCGAGTGGTTCGCATCATTCAGGATTTATTGTCTTCTACCCGTCCGCGCCTGCCTGAGCCACAATGGCTTCCTGTTGAAGAAGTCGTCGGCCCCTCTGCGGCCCTCATGGAACCGGCCTTTCATGAGAAAGGGATCGGGCTGACCGTCGATATCCCAAAGGACCTTCCGTTGGTGTGGGCGGACAAGGAAAAGATCCATCAAGTCCTGGTGAATGTCCTCGCCAATGCGCTTGCCGCAACCCCCACCCAGGGGAACGTCACCATCACGGTGGGAAGTCGCGAAGCGTCGTCGGTCGAGCTGGACCGCGGGCGGTTGGTTGCAGACGGCATGTCGCCGTTGGTAGTTACGATTGAGGTGCAAGATACTGGATGCGGTATGCCTGAGGAGGACGCACAGAAAGCCTTTGAACCGTTTTTTACGACCAAGGCGGTTGGCAAGGGGACCGGCTTGGGGCTATTCTTGAGCCGCGAATCGGTCGCGGCTCATGGCGGAAGCTTGGCGCTGACGAGTGAGAGAGGCCGAGGTACGACGGTGACGATGACCTTACCGGCGATGCGAAGTCAACCCATTCACACACGAGAGGAGGCCTAATGCAACCAGCGACGATTCTGGTGGCCGACGACGATGTGGTTGCGCGTGAGCTGTTGGCGGAGGCGCTCAGGAAAGAAGGCTATCATGTTGAGGCCTTCGCCGGCGGAGAAGAGGTGATTGCGCGCGGGCGCCAGGGACGGGTCGATTTGGTGCTGACGGACATCCGCATGGGTGCGGTGGATGGGCTCACGGTCTTGCGTGAATTCAAACGAGTGAGTCCGAATACGGCCGTGGTGGTGCTTACTGCATTCGGCTCTCTGGAGGGCGCGATCGAGGCGATCAAGCAAGGAGCGTACGATTATCTGGCGAAGCCGTTCAAGAAAGAGGATATCAAGTTGGTGGTCAAACGGGCCCTGGACCACTGCCGATTACTCCAAGAAAATGCGCGGTTCCGAGAAGAGTTGAAGAGTAAGGGCGAATGGTCGCCCTTGGTCGGAAGCAGCACGGCGATGTTGGAAGTGTATAAGTTGGTCGCGCGCGTGGCCGAGAGCAAAAGTACGGTATTGCTCCAGGGGGAAAGCGGAACCGGCAAAGAGCTCATTGCGCGGGCCATTCACACGAACGGTCCGCGCCGGGACAAGCCGTTCATTCCTGTCAATTGCGGTGCCTTGCCCGATACCTTACTGGAGTCGGAAATGTTCGGATATGAGAAAGGAGCCTTCACCGGTGCCGTAGGGGCCAAGGTGGGGCTCTTTGAGTCCGCCAACGGAGGGACGCTATTCTTGGATGAGATCGGTGAGCTCGGACAGTCGTTACAAGTGAAGTTGCTGCGAGTCATGCAGGATCAAGAAGTCCGCCGGGTCGGAGGCACGACATCCACTAGAGTCGATGTCCGAATCATCGCGGCGACCAACCGAGATCTTGAGCAGCTCGTGAAGGAAGGCAAGTTTCGGGATGACCTCTTCTATCGGTTGAAAGTCGTTCCGATCACGTTACCGTCACTGGTCGAGCGGCGAGAAGACATTCCGATGCTGGTCCATCACTTCTTGCAAAAGTGCGCGGTAGGTACCGACCATGCGGTACGAGGAGTCTTGCCGGAAACGATGGCGCTGTTGACCCAATATCGATGGCCGGGCAACGTTCGAGAGCTTGAAAATGCGATTGAACGTGCCGTGTCGTTAAGTCACGGGCCGCTCCTGACGCCGGAGGATTTACCGGAGGTGATTCGCCAGAGTGCGATGGCGAAAGACGATGCGCGACTGTCGCAAGTCGATCAGCTCGATGATGTGTATCTTACCCTTGAGGAAGTGGAAAAACGTCACTTGACTCGCGTACTCAAGGAAACAAGAGGGAATAAGGTCAAGGCGGCTAAAATCCTCGGCATTGACCGACGGACGCTCTACCGCATGGCAGAGCGTTTCGGTCTTGATCTTGGAGAAGAAGTAGAAGGAGCGGAAAAGGAGCCCGTCTAGGGTTTCGATCCGTAAAAGGTTTCTGTTGTGTACGTGGTCTGAACGATTTTTAACTCGTTCTTAATCAAACGAAGCTTGTTGTCCGCACTTTGAGGAACCTGAGGTGGGGTGGGGCCCCAGCCCTGGAAGATCGTTTGTTTACCGTCAGACGATACTTGCAGACGGAGGTGGGAACTCTGGTCAGTTTCCGGTGTCACGGATACTTCAGCACGGCTCCTGACCACACCGAATCGTCCTTTCAACATCCAATCCCAAATGCTGGGCTGTTCCTCTCTGTAGCCAGTCTTCAAGGAGCCATCAGACCACTCGACATCATAATCATCTTCTGCCAGAACTTTTGTTACTGCTGCTTTCACCCTGTCCGCCGGGGCGGGCAATGTCACATCGACGACATCAGGCTCGACGGGACGCTGAACGCTGGCACACCCAAAGGTAAAAACGGAGAGGACGACGATGGCGAGACAGTCCTTTCGGATCATTTTGTTCTGGCCTCCTTCAGACGGTATACGAGGTGAGTATCGGTCTGCGTCACTCCTTCTATACGATGTATGCGGCTCAACACCAGTTGGGTCAAGGCATCTTGGTCCGGTATATCAGCTATAGCGATAATGTCCGGCTTGCCCCAACAAGGATCGATCGTTTTGATCTCTTTAATTTCGCCCAACGCTTTGACCACGGCAGCCGTCTGTCCAGGTAAAACATTGATGAGCACATATGCCCGGTCAGACATACCGTGATCTCCCGGAGCGGGACCATGAATCGTGTAAGGAATTGCCCCGGAAGTGGGCTGCTTTATAGCAAAGTCATGTTGCCCTGTCAACTCAGGCTTGGTCTTCGACGGCGACGTGATAGAAGGGATCCTCTTTAAATTTGGTTTTGCCATGGTCTCACTTTGGCGCCACAAGCACCTCGACCCGGCAGTGCTCGCTGACGCTGGTTAAGGTTGTTTCCAACCGCTTCGGGCTTCCGATGCGGCCCTCCGGATCGTACATGAAGCAAAACAACGTAGAACATCGTCCTTGAGCTGTATAATAAGCGGAGTCAGCTGCGACCTGATCGATAAGTTCCTTCGTAGTTAATCCAGCTCTGGTTTTCTTCGCCACGACAGCGATCTGATCCCGATTGACAAGGAGCGTCGTCCTTGGTGCGCCTCCTGTGTAGGGAGGCGTCCATTCATCGGTCGCGACCTCGTCGAACTCCACCTTCAATAACGCACACAAGAGGTCCTGTAGGTCGTAGTCGTCGTCCACTTCAAGTGTCGGGCGATAGTCTTTTCGAAGTCGGAGTTGGCGGGCTACGGAGTGGAAGCGGAGGCAGACTTTTCTGATGAGAGTGAGCGGGGCCTGGTCGAGGGTGGCCTCAAGCACTCGAGCAGGAGTCAGGCCGATCGCCGGCCTGTCTTCTAAGGATGGGTGTTGCGAAGTGTGGACAACACTCAGAGACATGTCCGAGGATATTGACTGGCTGTTCATCGCCGTGGCTAGGGAATTACTGGGAGCTTGCGCGACCTCCTCTGGTCTCTCAGTTGCTGATGGTGTTGGCTGAGCTGCGGGTGTGGGAGGAGGGGAAGGGGTGAAGGCGGTGACGGAGTGAGGTGGTGGCTGGGGTGCTACAGGGATGGGTGTCAGAGTCGGAGTTGGAGATGGCGGAGGAGTCGGAGTGAGCGTCGGTGCTGAAATCGCGGTCGGCGCAGGCGTAATGATCGGAGGCTCAGGCATGGGCGGTTGTGGTTGAGGCGTCGGTGTCAGAGGAGACATTGACGGTCCCACATTGGTCGTCATGGCTACGGCAACGGTCACTGGCGAGGTTCCTTGTGGTGCCGCTGTGGTTGGTGTTACAGGTGCGACTAATACCAGACGGGCTGTGTTGCTGAGAGGCGCCTCATGTGCAGGCTCGGGTTTTGGTGGCGGCTTGAGGCCTTGCAGTTCCAGCTTCCGATCCTCCAAGGTGTGGATAAGGCCCTTAATGACAGTGAGGCTCTGAGCCAACTCGGTTTTGTCCGCTGTGCGAACCTTGAAGTTCCGGTACTGCTGGAATTCTTGAGAACGCTCGCCGAATGTCTGACGCAGGCATTCGCGGAACTGCAGTTCCACCTTGCTTTGCGCGGCATCGCGATAGGGGAATCCCTCTTGGCCGAAGTCGTTGACGGCCGCCAGGACTTCCTGAAACTTTGAAATTCCAAGGGTGATCTCTTCAATGAGAGCGGTTTTAGGTCGGGTCCGTTGATGTTCCGCTGAACGTGCTCGTGCCATGGTTGTGTGAAAAAAGTCTAACTGAGGGGGTACGGCATGACAAGAAAACAGCAAATTTTGACGGGCGTGGACCGTAAGATTTAGTCGAACCACTGCACGTCTTTTGGAGGTGCAGCACAATGCTCACTGTAGAGTGCCGGGCCTGTGAGGGCGGCTGTCACATGCGTCAAAAGCTGTTCGACAGAAAACGGCTTGCACAGGAACCGATCCGGTTTGATCGTGATGCCTTGTGCCGCCAGACTGCTGAGCGTGTGGCTCGACATGAAGAGGACGCGGAGTTCTTTCTTGAGCGACAGAATCTGCTGAACCAGTTCATGACCGTTGACGCGGGGGTACTGATTTTGGGAAGAGCTTAATTGAAAGTCGGGTGGCGGCAGAAACAGATCGGTTACTAAGAGATCAATGGCGGTCGTCGGTTTGGCATAGAGTGCCATCGTCTCGGAACTGCCTTCGGCCTCCAACACTTGATACCCGGCGTTCTTGAGGCTTGTCGTGCAGATTAATCGGATAGAGGGATCGTCGTCGACAATCAGTATCCGCTGTCCGGAATGGAAGTTTGGTAAGGAGGTGGCAGCCATGGCACCAAATTTCTATCCCAAGCCCGTCGTCGGCTAAAATTCTCTATCGGCGTGAAAGTGTGAGCGCTTGAGTAAGAATCGGCATGCGGCGAGGGATGACGGGAGGTGCTGCCGGCTCTTGCCGGAGCATTGACCAGCAACCAGTCTAAACGACCCGGCCGCCACTCGTGGGGGCCGGGTATACACCTCCTTCCCCAATTCATCCAATAACTCAGGAGCTACACAGCTCCTTTCGATGCCATACTCACAGGTTCCTGAGCAGGTGCTAGAAGCATCCTGTTCTGTCGGAGAGCGGTATCAGGATAGGGGAGTGAATGAAGTAAGGGGGTTAGACCCCTTATGGGCGTGTCCCAGTGAGCTGCCCTTAGAAACGATATCTGAACGAAGTCACTTGACTACCGGTCGTGATAGCCGGTAGCTTTCAAGCATGAAGCGGATTGAGCTGGAGGGAGTTCGCTTTTCAAGGCAAGGTATAGGCATAGTTTGTCTGATCTCATACCTCTGTCTCTGCGTGGTCTTCCAAATGCTTGGAGTACCAGTCACGTTGCTTGCCTTGCTCACGTCGGATTCGCCGATAGAGTCTCTTTCTGAAGACTTTTCAATCCTTCCGATCATGTTCAAACCTTGCACTCCCAACCGTAGTGCTTTCCATGTGGAGTTTCAGCGACTTATTTACCTCCCGATTTTTTCCACCGCCATCTTCCGCCCTCCCCAAGGGTAACCTTCGTTTTTAAACCATAAGCTTGTGCAGGCGCTCGGCTGAGTCATTTTACCCCGTATTTGAGCCGGGTGGCGCACTGTGTGTGCCACAGAGATTTTTATTGAAAGCATATCTCCTGCAAGCCCTGATCTGATTGGATCGCTGACGGATAAGCAAGATGGGGGAGGGAGTAGAAATCTATGACACAAAAACCCTGTGTGTTGATGCCCAAGGAGGGGACGACTTCAAGTTTGGACGATCATGGAGGGTAATGCTTGCTGCGCGAACGAAATCAGTATTTGCATCGAGTGGAATAAGCATCGTCAAGTGTGGAGGAACGACATGGCTAAGGCAAATCATTCCAACCAGTTATCACGTATTAACTATCCGTTTCTTGGGGTGTCTCTCTCCAACACGCCCCGCGAAGGGGAAGACTTTCGGAAGAAGGTCGCTGCGGAGATTGCGGAGATGCTCCGCAATGAACTCGCGGTGGATGTGCCGTATGATTTTGACGACGTGGATCTTCAAGATCCGACAATCAGGGAGCCCGATGACTCCCAGCCGCTCACGGTAGAACCACCGCTGACCTTATCTAAGATCTGTTCCAAACTGACAGCTGTTGAGCGGCTCTGGTTGGCCAGGATGGTCAAGGCGCATGGCAAGGAGCTGGTACTCGCTCGGTGGCCGGCCTACGAAGTCCAGATCAACTACGTTCGGAGCCTGTGAACGGAATGCCTCCCCTCCCGTCGGTAACTCCCGTTCCGTTGCACCCTTCCACGGTACAGCCGTTTTCATTTTTGTGCATCCCAATCGCTATGCTTCACCCAGATTTGTGCGGAATCATAAACGCGTCCGATGTGGACAAGCTGGTGTTTATGGTGCCGCAAGGAAGAGCCGCCGGGTACGTGAGCGAGGTTTGGTGCCACCGATACGACCGCGGTTTAGGAATGGCTTAAGTGATAATACTCAAGACTCTGTATTTTAAATGATGTCCCC
>JBBIKN010000118.1:0-9735 GCA_037445435.1 Nitrospira sp.
GACGCCGACTCCCCTCAATCGCATGTTTAAGGAAGGTCTGATTTATTCTGAATTTCGATCACGGGCCAGTCGAATATCAGGTATGTTGAGAGTTCGTTGGCAAAAAAACGGAATTAATCAGACCTTCCTTGAGAGACGTGTGGTGCAAGCCAGGGGGTGTAGATCTTACTTCCGTTGACACCATCGATCTGTACGGGTTTCGGTGGATCTTCTTCACAAGGCCCTAGGCCATTTGGATCTAGACTTTCATTCTTACACGTAGGACACTCCTAGCCTCTTGGGCAATTTCTTAGGGTCCATGAACCTTGAATGGATACTATGAAGTTCTCTTGGCCCGAGCCACGCAGAAGTGTGGTCACGCAATGTGACACGGTCGCGTCCGTGATCCGCGTTCGCCTCTCAGTGCTCGTTCACCTCGTGCGGCAAGGAGCTTCCCCATGAGTTCGGCCAGTCACCTTCGTGAATTGGATCTGTTGCGCAGGCAGGTCGCCGACCTCACTCGTGAGCTGATGGAGCGGGACCAGGTCTTCCGCGAGCAACACCGACAGCTAGACGACGAGTTGGTGGACCTGCGCGAACAGTCCGAAATGCTTCGGGCTATCGTCACTGGTACCGCCGTGGAGACCGGGGAAGACGTCTTCTCGACCTTGGCATTCCATTTGAGTTCAGCCTTAGGAGTGCAGTACACGATCGTCGGCGAGGTCCTCCACAGCGCTCTCAAAAAGATTCGCACCGTCGTCGTCTCCGCGGGAGGCGTTCTGATCGATAACTTCGAATATTCGCTCGCGAACACACCTTGTGAAACAACGCTTGGACAGGCCTTTACTTGTTTCGAACGGGATGTTCGAGATTTGTTTCCGGCATGTGAGCGTTTGGCCCAGCTGAGCGTGGAAGGATATTGTGGGGTACCACTGAGGGCGAAAGGCGGAGCGGTTATTGGATTGCTTGTTGTCATGGATACAAAGCCGTTGCAGAACACGGAACGACTGAAATCGCTGATGGCGGTCTTCGCGTCCAGAGCCGGGGCCGAACTCCAACGACGGCAGGCTGAAATAAAGCTGAATCAACAGCAACGCCACCTCATAGAGGCCCAAGCCCTTGCACATCTGGGAAGCTGGGACTGGGACATCGACAGCGGGAATGTCCTGTGGTCAGAGGAGTTATTTAGGATCTTCGGTCACGAACCTGGAGCCATCCCGGTCACGTACGATACATTCTTGAATGCGCTGCATCCGGATGATCATGACCGTGTGCTGCGGGCCTTCAATGAAGCATTGACGGAACGGACGATGTACGACGTGGAATGTCGGATTGTTCGTCCAAATCATGAGATTCGGACGATCCACTGTCGCGGTGAAGTCGTTCGAGATGACGATGGTCGTCCCGTTTCCATGTCCGGCAGTGTGCTGGACATCACGGACCGCCAGCGAGTCGATGAGGCCATCAATCGCCATGTCACTGAACGCAATCAAGCACCGGGGGCATGGCGGGAAAGTCAGGGCCTGTTTCAACAGTTCGCTGAGTCGGTCGGCTCGGCATTCTTGATAGAGGATCTGAGACCTGACGGCACAACCATTGTGTACGCCAACTCCGCCTTCACCCGCATCTGGGGTGTTTCTCAAGAGGAATTCTATCAGCACAGTTCTCTTTGGTTGGACTCGATCCATCCGGAAGACCGGGAGCGAGTGGAGACCGCCCATGCACGATTTCTGGCTGGTTCACGGGCCGAATTCGACTGTGAGTATCGAATTGTCCGACGAGACGGCCATATCCGGTGGATTTCCGACCGAAAAGTCAGGATGGCCGGATGCGAACATCGTATTGCCGGCATTGCAGAAGATATTACACACGATAGACAACGGCTGGCCCTTATGGCTCAAACGGAAGCGATCGGGAAAATAGGGGTCTGGGAACTGGATCTCCTCACCAATTATCTATGGTGGAGCGACGAGATCTACCGGCTGCACGACACGGCGCCTGAGCTGTACAGCCCAACAGTGGAAACGGCGTTAAATTTTTATACGCCCGAAAGCCGTCCTATTATTGCTGAAGCCCTGGGAAAGGGAGTGACACAAGGCAAGGGTTGGGACCTCGAGTTAAACATCATTTCGGCGAAGGGGAGATCGATCGCCGTGCGGGCTGTCGGCACGGTCGAGGTCTTAGACGGACGACCAATTCGCGCATACGGGACCTTGCAGGATATCACGGAGCGCAAATGGGCAGAGGAAACTCTCCGGCGGGCACATGACGAATTAGAGCGCAAGGTCATCGAGCGAACGGCAGAATTGCGGGCTAGTGAAGAGCGCTATGCACGTGCGACCGCTATCGGCAAGGTTGGCGTATGGGAATTAGATGTCCTATTGGGCCAATACTACGGAGATGCGAATCTGAAGTCCCTCTTTGGTTATGCTCCCGATGAACTCTCCACCGATCCGTTTGTTTGGCTGAGATTGGTCCATCCGGAAGACCAGCCGATCGCAATGGAGAACTGGCAACGGCTCCAAAGCGGAGCAGCCGATACGTGTCACTACGAGCTTCGAATGGTCAGGAAAGACGGATCCATTGTTTGGACCGACGTTCGATGCCATAGCGCTCGCGATGAGGATGGCCGGTTGACGCACCTGATTGGGGCCACCGTCGACGTCACCGAGCGTAAGCTGGCGGAGCAGGCCCTGCGGGAAAGCGAGGAACGATTCGCCAAGGCATTCCGGACAAGTCCTCATCCAATCGGGATTACGGAAGTGGCAACGGGCCGTTGTATCGAAGTGAACGATGCCTGTCTTGAGCTGTTCGGTTTCCGCCGGGATGAAGTGATCGGCAACACCACGTTGATGTTGGGGATCTGGCCGAATCTCGAAGATAGAGCGCGGGTCATCGAACGTTTGAAAGCTGGACAGCCTGTGCGCAACATGGAGTTCGCTCTAAGGGTCAAATCGGGTGCGTTGCGCCACCTTCTGGCCTCCGCTGATCTCGCGGAGCTCAACGGAACGCTCTGTATAATTACCGTCGCTACCGACATCACGGACCGCAAGCAAGCAGAGGAAGCGCTACGCGTGAGCGAAGAGCGGTTTGCGAAGGCGTTCCAAGCCAGCCCCCATCCAGTCGTCATTAGTGAGCTGGACTCTGGTCGAGTGGTGGACGCCAATGATGCCGCCTGTCAGCTGCTGGGATACCGCAAGGAAGAAGTCGTGGGACATACGACATTACAAATAGGACTCTGGCATTCTGTGGATGAGCGGGGCCAGTACCTCGAATTGTTGAAGCGTCAGGGATCAGTCCGCAACGTGGAAGTGGCACTACGGAGCAAGAACGGCGAGGTTCGCCAATGCCTCTTGTCGTCGGAACTGATCGAGTTGAACGGCAAACAATGCAGTGTGACGGTTGGCGATGATGTCACAGAGAGTCGACGCTTGGAAAAGGCGCTACGGTTGACCCAGTTCTCTGTGGATCAGGCCGTTGAAGCGATAATGTGGTTGGACCCGAACGCTCGAATGTTCAGCGTCAATGATGCCGCATGCCGCATGTTGGAGTACTCCCGCGAGCAACTATTGGCGATGACCGTGCATGACATTGACCCGAATTTTCCAGTGGAACGGTGGATGAATCATTGGAATTACCTCAAACAGCGGGGAGCGTTGACATTCGAGGCGAAGTTTTGGTCACGAACTGGGACCATCTTGGAGACGGACGTGACGGTCAATTATCTGCAGCATGAAGGGAGAGAGTACGCCTGCATGATCTTGCGGGACATTGGGGAGCGCAAGCGGGCGGAAGCCGAGCTTCGTCGCTCGCATCTGTTTTTACGGCAGGTGATCGATGCCGCCCCGAACCTCATCTTCGCCAAGGATCGTGCAGGACGTTTTGCGATGGCCAACAAGGCTGTGGCGGATTGGTACGGCACGACAGTGGAAGACCTAATCGGGAAGTCAGATGCTGACTTCAATTCGAATGCGGACGAGGTCGAGTTCTTTCGTCAAAGCGATCTTGAGGTCCTGAATTCCATGCAAGAGAGTTTTATCCCGGAGAAAAAGATTACGGATGCGGCGGGAAGAACACGCTGGTTGCAGACGGTCAAACGGCCGATTGTTGACGACTATGGACAAGTTCACATGGTCCTTGGCGCTGCCACCGACATCACCGAGCGCAAACGGATGGAAGAGGCGGTACGGGAGAGTGAAGAACGGTACCGAACGTTGGTCGAGCTGTCACCATCCGGGGTCTTCGTATTCAGTGACGGGCGGACGGTCTACATCAACCACAGGGGCGCCATGATCTTGGGAGCGGAGGATCCGAGGGAAATTCTCGACCGACCGACGTTTGACTTCATCCACCCGGACTATCATCAACAAGTCCGTGAAAATGTGAAACGGTTGCTCACCGGAGGAATGTCCGTCCACAGCGCAGAACGAATCTATCTGAAGCTGGATGGCACACCGGTTCCGGTTCAGGTCGAGGCGGCTGGGATTACGTGGAACGGCAAACCCGCCATCCTCGGGCTGTTTTCTGATATCACGGAGCGCAAGCAGGCCGAACAGGCCATCTGGAAAAGCCGGCAGGCCATCCGCGCGTTGCACACTATTTCGTCGGCGCAGGGCCAATCCTTCAACGAGCGGGCCGAAGCGCTGCTTCAGCTCGGGTGTCGCTTCTTCGATCTGCCGATCGGTATGGAAACCGTTGTCCGGGACGAAGAGCTGGAGGTGGTGCGGGTGAACGCGCCCGGTTTGGCTTTTCATCCGGGTATGCGCGTACCTCTGTACAAGACGTACTGCAACGAGGCTCTTTGCCGGCACGGGACGTTAAGTGTTGAGCATGCGGGCGCTTCCCCGGAGTGGCAGCGGCACCCAGCTTACAGTGCCATGAGGTTGGAATCGTACATCGGGGCTGCGATCAACGGACTGGAGCGCACCTACGGGACTCTGTGTTTTGCGAGCCTCAAACCCCGTGAAAAATGTTTTACCGACTCTGAAAGGGATTTCATTGAACTCATGGCGCGGTGGCTCGGTGGGGAGCTGGACCGCCAATCGGCTCTGGACGGTCTGCGTCAGAGCGAGGAGCGATACCGGACCCTCTATGATGAAACTCCGTCTATGTATTTCACCGTGGACGGAACGGGAATCATCAGATCCGTCAATCATTACGGTGCGCAGTACTTGGGCTACCGCGTCGAGGATATGGTCGGGAAGGCGGTGGCGGGAATCTTCTTCGAAGAAGATCGAGCGCGCGTATGCGCCGAGATGGAAGCGTTCTTCCGTCATCCAGAGGGAGTTGCGCAATGGGAATTTCGCAAGGTGCGAAGCGATGGGGCGGTGCTGTGGGTACGCGAGTTGGCGCGGGTGCTGCAAGGCCAGGACGGAGAATCATTAGCGCTGATCGTGTGCGAGGACATCACCGAACGCAAGCGGGCCGAAGAAATGCTGCAGGACGCCAAGGATCAGCTTCAGGCGGTGCTAGACAATAGCACGGCGGTGATCTTCATCAAGAATCTCCACGGGCAATATCTCCTGATCAACCGACGCTATGAAGAGCTTCACCATGTGTCACAGGCAGAGATTGTTGGGAAGACGGACTATCATATCCACCCGTGCGACGTCGCTGATGTGCTTCAAGCGAATGATCGCCTGGTTCTTGAAGCCAAGAAGTCTTTCCAGTTCGAAGAGACTGTGCCTCAGGATGATGGTCTGCATACCTTTGTCTCCATTAAGTTTCCACTTTATGACGCGAGCGGTCAACCCTATGGGGTCTGCTGTATTGCTACGGACATTACCGAACGAAAGCAGATGGAAGAAGCGCTTCGCCAGCGGGAAGGCGATCTCCGTGCCGCCCTCGAAGAGCGGGAACGGATCAGCCAAGACCTCCACGATGGCATTCTCCAATCATTGTACGCGGTCGGGCTCGGCCTGGAGGCTTGTAAACCGCTTGTCCTGCAGGAGCAGAAACGGGAGGCCATGAAGTTGATGGCAGGGCTTAATCAGGCGATCGGACAACTCAATCACGTGATGGGAGATGTCAGAAACTTCATCGCGGGTCTGGAGTCTCACGTGATACAGGGTGGCGACTTTCCGACGGCCCTTCGAAACATGGTCCGAGCCATGTCCAGTTCATCCGCGGCTAGATGTACGATAAAAATCGATCACACCGCCGCCCGTCAACTATCCACCGAACAGGCGCTCCACATCATCAATATCGTACGCGAAGGATTGAGCAACGCGCTGCGTTACAGCGGTGCCAAGCGAATCACGGTATCGCTCCGTTCGCTCGCCCGTTCCGTGCGGCTGGCCATTACCGATGATGGTGTTGGGTTCAATGCAGGCTCGGCTCAGGGGGTTGGCCACGGACTTGCCAACATGGCTGCACGGGCTCAGAAGGTCCGCGGCGTGTTCGCCATTCAATCGAAACCAAACGAAGGTACGACGGTCTCTCTTGAGTTACCAAAGGACACGACCTATGCCCACAACTAAAGATCAACCTATTCGAATACTGCTGGTCGATGATCATGAGGTCATTCGCGTCGGACTGCGGACGGTGCTCAGCCAAGCTCACGGTGTCACTGTTGTTGGTGAAGCGGGTACCATGGCGGATGCGATCCAGCAAGCGCAGAGATTGAAGCCTGACGTGATCTTGATGGATGTCCGACTGCCGGACGGGTCTGGTGTCGATGGCTGTCGGGAGATTCTCGGGGCGTTGCCGGGGACACGGGTCATTTTCCTGACGTCCTACGCCGACGACGACTCCCTCCTCGCCGCCGTGCTGGCCGGCGCTCACGGCTATGTCCTCAAAGAGATCGACTCACCTGCATTGCTTGAAGCGATCCGTTCAGTCGCTAAAGGTCAATCGATCTTGGACTCCAGTGTAACCGAACGGGCTCTGCGATGGTTGAGAGGGCTTCACGATCTGCCCGCGACCCCCGGTACGGATCAATTGTCTTCTCAGGAAGAACGAGTCGTCGCACTGGTTGCCGAGGGAAAGACCAACAAGGAGATTGCCGTCGCACTCGGACTCAGCGACAAGACCGTCAAGAACTACTTGGCAAACGTATTCCAAAAGCTTCGCATCACTCGGCGCGCGCAGGCGGCCGCTTTTTTTGTGAAACGGCAAGGCTAAGCGACGAACATTCGGCTCTACTCCCTTAGGTGCAAAAAGTTAACGTTCCGGCTACCCTTCATACCTGAGCGTTTCTCTTGCATTTCATGTAGATTGCCGTAAGTTATTCGTATTCATAATTAACTCGGCGTGCATGCACCAGGAGGTTGTCCCGCATGACTGCAGGTCTCTTCCTAGGGTTGCTCCTGTGCCTCAGTTGTTTCCTTTGGATAGTGATTCGACAACGCCAAGAGAACATCCTGAATTCAACCGTCATCGCGGCGACCAATTGTAGCGTGCTCGTGACGGATGCGACGTTGCCCCATCATCCCATCGTCTACGTCAATCCGGCATTCCTGTTGCTGACCGGCTACTCTCAGCAGGAGGTGATCGGTCGTCCGACGTCGATCTTGACCGGCCCGGATACGGATCGGGCCTCGACGGAAAAACTTGCGATGGCCCTCCAAGACGGATGGGCCTGTCGTGTACGGTTGTGCCATTACCGCAAGAACGGCACCTCGTTTTGGAATGACATTTCACTGTCACCGGTGAAAGACCGCCTGGGTCGGGTGACATCAGTCGTTTGGACGATGAGAGAAGTGCCACAACGTGAGTGGATGACAGAAGCGCCTGATAGTGCCCCCTGCGAAGATGCCGTTGCTCGTCGGCAGCCCGAAGAGGCGCTTCGGGATAGCGAGACACGACTTGATCTCGCCTTGCAGCTGGGACAGGTCGGGTCTTTCGAATACGACCACCGGACAGATTCCCTCTCGTGGTCACCCATCTTAAGAAGCATCTACGGGGTTGGGGCCGATGAGCCGGCTTCATGGCAACGCTATCTGGAACTCGTTCATCCCGATGACCGGGATCGGATGATCTCTACCGTCCAACGAGCCTGTGCTGCGATCGGCAATGAAGAGATCGAGTACCGTGTTGTGAGACCAGACGGGGCCATGCGGCACATCCGTCTTCGTTCTCTGACCTCGTTTGAAGGCGGTGGTTCTCAACGGCAGCCGGTCCGGACGCTGGGGATGGTCGTCGATGTGACCGATCGGAAGAAGGTCGACGCTCGGCGGCGCGAGACGGCGAGGATGGAAGCGGTCGGTACCTTTGCCGGCGGTATCGCTCACGAATTGAATAACGGTCTCACAGCCGTACTCGGCTTCAGTGAGTTGGCGCTTCCGTTGATTCCGACGGAGAGCAAGGCGCATCGCCATATCAGACAAGTCATAGCGGCGACGAAAAAATCCCGAGGGCTGATCCTCCAGTTGCTGGCCTTCAGTGGGCAGAGCGACCACAATCGATGTCCATTGTTGCTCCATTCCTTAGCGAAAGAATCTCTTCGGTTCCTTCGTCCGACGATCCCTGTGTGGATTGAGCTCAGAGCGCAAATCGCTCACACGACCAGCCCTATCTCGGCCAATGCCGTGCAGATGCACGAGATGATTTTCTACCTGATCGACAACGCCCTTCGTGCGATGCAGCAGAGCGGAGGAACCCTTGATGTTCAGCTTCAGAACCGTGAGCTTGTAACGGATCAGATCATGCCTTCAGGTCGACTGACTGCCGGGCGGTATGTGTGCCTCAGCGTTCGAGATACAGGCGAGGGCATGGATCCTGACAGAGTCGTCCGATGGTTCACTTCGTTTTCGACGTCCAAGGTCATCAGCGAGAAGCAGGGTGTGGGTTTAGCGGTCGTCTACCACATCGTCACGGCGCATGGCGGCACCCTGGCGGTTGAGACCCACGTTGGGGCCGGGACCACGGTATCGGTCTACCTCCCCGCTCTCCCGACGTGTGCTCCATCGACGCTTCAGAAGGACGATCCGCTTCCCCGCGGATACGAGAGTATCTTATTCGTCGATGACGAAGACGCCGTTGGACATTTGGGAAGGGAGGTGTTGGAATCCCTCGGTTACCACCCCGTGGTCTGTCGGACGGCTGCAGAAGCATTGGACACCTTTCAAATTGAACCTAAGCGGTTCGACTTGCTGATCACCGATCGGACGATGCCTGGCATGAGTGGAGATCGTCTCATCCGTGAATGTCGGCGACTTCGATCAGATCTCCCCGTCATCCTCTGCAGCGGGTCAAATGGTGTGCCCGGTCTGGACGACGTCTGTTCCGAGGGAATCACAGAATGTCTCCTGAAGCCGCTCACCTTGCATGAGCTGGCGTATGCTATCCGCCGGGCATTGGACCGATCTCCCGCCTGCCCGCAATCTAGCGGTGCGCCGGCGAGCCCGGGCCCCGAACCGTCGAGGGAATCGATTGAGGTGTCGAATGCCGTCGGTCCTCGTGGTTGATGATCAGGACCAAGTTCGTCAGCTCATCCGAGAGACATTGGAGCAAGCCGGCTACGAGGTCGAGGAGGCCTGCGACGGAAAGGAGGGCCTTGATCGGTATCGGGCGAAGTCGACGGATCTTGTCCTCATGGATATTCTCATGCCGGATCAAGATGGATTAGAAGCCATCATGACGCTCCGCCGGGAGTTTCCAGATACTCGTGTCATCGCAATGACCGGGGGAAGTGATACGATCGGTGTCCTCAATTTCTTAGACGTCGCAAAGATGCTCGGAGCCAGGCGGACACTTCAAAAGCCATTCGAACTGAAAGTTCTGCTCGATACGGTTGCTGCCGAACTGACTGCCTAG
>JBBIKN010000119.1:0-9735 GCA_037445435.1 Nitrospira sp.
GACGGACCATTCCTCCGAATTCTTCAAACGACTGTGCCGAGCGAGCTGAAAGGAACTCTCCATGAGCCCCTTGGATGCACCAAGACGATCGACTCCTCGATCGCCGAAGGAAGACTGGCTTGTCCGGCTCGGTCGGCTGCAAGAACTCCTGACCGCCTGCCCCGGCGATATCCTCTCGCGGTGCGAACTGGCAGCACTCCTTGAAACGATGGACATGTACGAGGAGGCCTTGGTTCACTGGAAGGTGGTCATCGATCTTGATGCGAACCATCTCAACGCGCGGGAAGGGCTCGTTCGCTGCCATCAGAAGGCGGGCCAGTCGCCTACAATCCGCATGTTGTAGAGGAGCTCATGATGACGATCTGGGGTCGTCTCGAACGAATTTCCACCGCTCTTCCTAATGAGCGGTGGGTTCAAATCAGAACAGTCGTGCCGGGGAGTGTGGCCATTCGCACGTACGTGCTCGTCGATGAAAAGACACTCATTGCGAGGGGAACAGAACAGGTGTCTCTTTCCAACCTTCGAGAGGGAGAGTTTGTGGAGGTCACCTTTCGTTCGGCACGCACCGGCCTTGTGAAAGCGGACGCCATCTACGCCCAACCAGAGTCCATGATGAGCAAGTCCAAAATCTCATCTTCGGCGTCGTCTCAAACGAGCCCTCAGAGTTGCATGCAACAGGCCTCTTCTGGCCCTGAATCAGTCTCCCGGTTCTCCGATCAACGATGCATGAACACCGTTTCGGGCATTCTCGGCCATGTCCGTTCAATGTTGATGAACCACACGCTTAGGCTGGAGACAAGAGCCGCTGTGGAGAAGGACACCATACTTCGCGAGTAGATCAACCCATCATCAATCATCCCAGGAGGGTACCCATGGCGGAAAAACGCGAGGCATCGGTCAAGAAAGTGAAGAACTCACTGAACGGAAAAAGAAAGAAGAACAATAGACTACAGAGAGCACGGTGAACTTGTCAGAACATGCGGATATTGTCGCGGTACAGCTGCCGAGAGGTGCCACGGCGATGGTGTGGATGGACCTCGCCACGGGGAAAGTGGCGACCAGCCATGCCGGAATGCAGGTGACACTGCGCCGGGGTGTCAAGGATTGGACCGGTCATCTGGTACTCCCTCAAGCCGGATCTATCTTTCTGTCTGCCGTGTACGACCATTTCTTTCTGAACGGGTACCGCGTTCAGTGGCTGAGGCTCTCAGGTCTAAAAAGGATCCAACACGCCTATCGTGTCGAGGACGAAACCGATCGATAGCGTAACAGAGGAGAAAAAAGTATGGAGTCAACGGTCCACAAACAGAAGCCCTACAGACTGACCATGGCGTGGGGAGCTGAACGCTGAGCGAAGGTTTGAGCCTACTCAGCACTCAGGTCTCGACGCGGTTAAACGGGAGGATAATCGTGAAAGACAACGAAACACGGGCATGGCGGAATTGGAAAATCACCTGTTACACGGTGATGGTCATCGCGTTATTGGTAACTGTCGCACACTTGGTTTTGGGGGCTTGAGTCCCAGGATTTATGGCCTGGTGACCGTGCGGTAATTCCACAATGTCAAGGTCCCAACCAATCGCATGCTGAACTTGTTATGGATTCTTCTCGGCGGATATGCGGTCGGGATACTTCTTCCGTTCTGTCTCCCTCGCCGGCCTGAAGCTCAAAGTCTCGCTGCCATCGTCCCCTCCATCGTGGCGACCAGCGCAGGCATCGTGCTGGGGCTTCTCGGCCTCACGGCTTCGGAGCCCGTCACAGGCTCACTCGCCTCCACCATTCCTCTGTTCACCTTCGCCATTCGGCTTGATCCACTGGCGGCCTTCTTCGTGTTGACCATCTCCCTCGCCAGTCTCGCCGCCTCGATCTATGCCATTGGATACATGCGGCATTTTGATGGGCGCGCATCGATCACGATGCTCGGGTCGCTCTTCAATGGGTTTCTGTGTTGCATGACCCTCGTAGTGCTCGCGGACAACGGCTTTTTCTTTCTCTTCGCGTGGGAACTCATGTCGTTGCTGTCCTATTTCCTCGTGGTGGCAGAGCACGAGAAAGTTGAGGTGCAGTACGCGGGATTGTTCTATCTGATCATGACCCATGTGGGAACGGCCTTCATCATCCTGACCTTCCTGATCTTTTTCCAAGAAGGCGGGTCATTTGCGTTCGAAGCCTTCCGACATCCGGAGCAGCCCTTGCCGGAAAGCATGAAAACGATCGCGTTTCTGATGGCCCTGATCGGCTTCGGCACCAAAGCGGGTATCGTGCCGCTCCATGTCTGGCTGCCCTATGCACATCCCGCGGCGCCGTCGCATATTTCAGCCCTGATGTCCGGCGTCATGATCAAGACCGCAATCTATGCTCTGATTCGGGTGTATTTCGATTTCCTCGGTGGGCAGTTCCCTTGGTGGTGGGGCTTCGTGGTCCTCGTGATCGGTGCGGTGTCTGCGTTGCTCGGTGTGATGTACGCGCTGATGGAGCATGATCTGAAAAGCTTGCTCGCTTACCACAGTGTTGAAAACATCGGCATCATCCTGTTGGGGATCGGAGCCGGGATGATTTTTCAGAGCTACGGGCTCAAGGAGTTTGCCGCGCTGGGCTTGCTGGCCGGACTGTATCATACGATCAACCACGCCATGTTCAAGGCCTTGCTGTTCCTGGGAGCCGGTTCGCTGCTCTACGCCACGCACACACGCAATATGGAGGAATACGGTGGCCTTCTCCGGCGCATGCCATGGACCGGTGCCTGCTTCTTGATCGGGGCAGTGTCGATTGCGGCCCTTCCGCCGACCAATGGATTCGTCAGTGAATGGCTGGTCTTTCAAAGCCTCTTTCTCAGCTTTCACATCCCCGACACCTTCCTGAAACTGATACTCCCACTTGCGGCGGCGATGCTGGCTCTGACTGGAGCGCTCGCTTTGGCCTGCTTCACAAAAGCGTTCGGGATTTCGTTTCTTGCCTTACCACGAAGCATGAACGCCCGACACGCAGGAGAAGTTCCGATTCCGATGCGCATAGGGATGACCCTCTTGGCTGCGGTCTGTGTCGCCCTTGGTCTTGGACCGATGGTCGTCGTGCCGCTGTTGGACAGAGTTGTCGCACCGTTCACGGGTGTGTCGATCGAAGGCCTAGTGCTGGCCCTTGACGGTTGGGCGTTGGCCACTGTGGATGTGGAGTTTTCTAGTCTTTCGCCACCGGTCCTTGCCCTGCTGTTGGGAGGGCTTTCAGTGCTTGGGCTCGGGATCGTGGCGGCCTTCGGCGGGCTGGTGAGGAAGCGCTATTACAAAACATGGGGTTGCGGGATTAATCTCGCGCCTCGCATGGAATATACGGCGACTGGATTTGTGCAACCCATCAAGCGAGTATTCAGCTCGATTTATCAACCGACAGTGAAGCTCGAGACGGAGTTTCTCCAAGAGTCACAGTATTTCGCCAAGCGACGGCGCTTTGAATTTCACGTTGAACCGGTCTTTCAGAAGTATCTCTATGATCCGGTGCTCACGTTCGTTGCCGCTCTAGCCGGGCGTGTGCGGGTCATCCAGGCGGGAAGCCTTCATCTCTACTTGGCCTATATCTTTGTCACATTGATTGTCTTGTTATTGTTTGCGGTATAAGCCGATGTTGGACGTCTTTCTTCTTATCCTCATGCAGACCGTCGTCTTGCTGGCGGCCGCTCCGTTGAGCGTCGGCCTGATTAGGAAAGTGAAGGCACGTCTGCAATGCCGGCAGGGGGCCTCCGTTATTCAACCCTATGCGGATCTCGTCAAGCTCTTCCGCAAACAGCCGGTTATCTCATCCACAGCGTCCTGGATTTTCACCGCCACACCCTACATCCTCTTTGCATCGACGCTGGCGGCCGGGCTGCTCGTGCCGGTGTTCATATCCCGGACCCCGTTGAGCTTCGCGGGCAACATCATTGCCCTTGTCTACCTGCTGGCCTTGGGCACGTTTTTTTTGATGTTGGCCGGTCTCGACGCCGGTTCACCCTTTGGAGGGATGGGGAGCAGCCGCGAAGCGATTGTGGCCTCGCTGACGGAACCCGCCATGATGCTGTCGATCTTTGCGATCGCGCTCACCGCGGGGTCTACGAATCTGAGCACCATCGTCCACAAGACGGCACTACTCGAAGGTATTGTGACCGATCCCTCGCCTCACCTCATGGCGTTCGCCGCACTGGTCATCGTAGCCATTGCCGAAACCGGACGGGTGCCGGTGGACAACCCAGCCACCCACCTCGAACTCACGATGATCCACGAAGCGATGATCTTGGAATATTCCGGGCGGTATCTGGCGTTGGTCGAATGGGCGGCAGGACTCAAACTCTTGGTATTTCTGACCTTGATCGCCAACGTGTCAGCTCCCTGGGGAATTGCCACCAGCATGGAACCAGCCGCGCTCGGTATCGGCCTGGCCGCCTATCTCTTGAAAGTCTCCGGACTGGCGGTATTGATCGGCATCCTCGAGTCGATGTTTGCCAAGTTGCGTCTATTCAGAGTGACGGACTTGCTGGGAGCCGCTTTTATACTGGCGCTGCTCGGACTCATCTTTTTCTACGTCTTGCGAGGCTGACGTGCCGCTGATGACACCGCCCATCGGATCGCAATTGGTGGACTTGGGGTCGGCTCTCTTGTTGTTGACCTGCTTTGGAATTGTGGCGCAGCGGCGGCTGTCGGCCTGCGTCGATCTGTTTGCCCTGCAATCGGTATTTCTCTCTCTCACCGTGACGCTTGTCGCGTTTCTCACGGGTGTTCACCACATTTACATTGCCGCCGCTCTGACCATCATCATCAAGGCGATCGTCATCCCGCGGATCTTGAAGAAGGTGATCGAACGACTCAATGTCTCGCGTGAACTGGTGATGAATATCAATGTGCCGGCCAGTCTGCTCATCAGCGGCCTGTTGGTCATGGTCGCCTTCCTGATTACACAGCCGATCATTCCATTTGGACATCTCCTGACAAGGGATTCGTTGGCCATTGCGCTGGCGATCGTGTTGATCGGTTTCTTTACGATGATCGCGCGCCAAAAGGCCGTCACACAAATGATCGCGTTCCTGGTCATGGAAAACGGCCTCTTCTTAGGAGCCACGGCTGCAACCTATGGCATGCCCCTGATCGTCGAATTAGGCGTGTTCTTCGATGTATTGGTCGCCGCCTTGATCGCAGGCATCTATACGAATCGGCTGCAAGATGCCTTCGATAGCGTAGATACCGCCCATCTCAGTGAGTTGAGGGAATGAGCGATTTCACTACGACGATCGCCGTCAGCCTGCTCCTGCTCGCGCCGCTTGTGGCTGGGGGGCTCAGCCTGCTGCTGACCGGCTCGCGCTGGCTCCATGTGACCAATTTGACCAGCATCGGAACACTGGTCACCGCAGAGGTCATGATCGCGCGAGCTGTCCTCGCGCAAGGCTCGCTCACGGCGCTCGGTGAGATCATTTACATCGACGCCCTCTCGTCGCTCATTCTGTTCATTATCGGGACGGTCGGCCTTGCCTGTTCCCTCTATATGCGGTCGTATATGGACGAACAAGTCGCCCGCGGCGTCATCGCGCCCAAACGCCTCAATCTGTTCTTCTTCCTGTTTCATATGTTCCTGCTAGCCATGGTCACTGCCACCGTCGCCAACAGCTTAGGCGTGCAATGGGTGGCGATCGAGGCGACGACGCTGGCGACGACGTTTCTCATCGCCTTTTGGCGGCGGCGCGAATCGTTGGAAGCAGGCTGGAAATATCTCATCCTCTGTTCCGTCGGGATCTCTCTGGCTCTGTTCGGAGTCGTGCTGATGTATTATTCCTCCTTGCGCGTGCTAGGAGATGTCAGTTCGGCCCTCAATATCACCCAACTCGAGCAGGTGGCGGAACAGCTGGATCCTCACATTCTGAAATTGGCATTCGTGTTTCTGTTTGTGGGCTACGGCACAAAAGTCGGGCTTGTGCCGATGCATAGTTGGCTGCCCGATGCCTATACGGAGGCACCGGCACCGGTGGCGGCCATGCTGGCGGGCGTGCTGGAAACCGTGGCGGTTTATGCCATTCTGAGATGCCGGAGTATCGTCGACCAGTCAGTACCTCCTGATTTTTCCGGCGGTCTATTAGCCGTTTTTGGGCTCGTGTCGTTCGCGCTCGCGGCGTTCTTTATCCTCGTGCAACACAATTACAAGCGCCTCTTTGCCTACTCCAGCATTGAGCACATGGGCTTGGCGATGGTCGGATTTGGGGCCGGCGGGCCAATCGGAAGTTTTGGCGGCCTGTTCCATCTAGTCAACCATGCTTTTGCCAAATCGCTCGCCTTCTTTGCGGCAGGCAATATCCACCGCCGGTTCAAGACAGTTGAAATCGATCAGGTCCGCGGCCTTACGACCGTCCTGCCCTGGTCTGCACTGGCGTTGCTCATTGCCGGACTGGCTTTGTCGGCGCTCCCGCCCTTTGCGCTCTTCGCGAGTGAACTGCAGATCATCACGGCGCTGGGATCATCGGGTCTCCCAAGTGAATGGACCCAGTCAAACACAGGATTTCCCGTTGTGGTTCTCTTGTTTTGTAGTCTTGTTGCCTTCGGCGGTCTTCTCTATCGCATCACTGACATGGCCTTGGGCGCGGCTCCCAAGGACGTTGTCACCGGGGAGCAGTGGTCGGTGGGGCACGTTCCGATCATTCTTCTGGGAGCTGTACTCGTGGGATTCTGCTGGGCTCTGCCGCTTCCGTTGCAGCAGCTTTTTGAAGCCGCCTCAACCCTGTTGGTAAACCGGTAGTCTGGAGGGAACAGTGACAGACAGTCCATCGCCTGAGCGATCGATCGAACAGCAGATACAGACAGCCTTTCCCGGCTTGATTCCGCACTGCCCATCAGGCACGGCTCTGGTGCAGTATCGAATCGAGAAGCTCCAACTCCCGGGACTCGTCCGGTTTCTTCACGAGAAGATGCAGGGCCGCCTGGCTCTGCTATTCGCGGTTGATTGCCGACCTCTGGAGAACAAGTACGAGCTGCAGTACCTATTCGCGTTCAAGTCCCGCCAGCCATTCGTGCTCGTAACGACAGAGTTGATCGGTGATGACCGTCTATTCACGTCGATCACGCCATCGATTCATGCCGCACAGTGGTATGAACGGGAAATTCGTGATCTCTTCGGCTTGATCCCACAAGGCCATCCGGATCTCCGGCGTCTGGTTCGACACGAGCATTGGCCGAAGGGAACCCATCCGTTACAGAAAGACTTTTCGTGGAACAACGTCTTGGAACGGCAACAGGGCGAATACCGTTTCCAGCATATTGAGGGGGAGGGAGTCTTCGAAGTCCCGGTCGGACCGATTCATGCCGGGATCATCGAGCCGGGGCACTTCCGCTTCTCGGTCGCCGGTGAGCCCATCATGCAACTTGAAGTGCGCCATTTCTGGAAACATCGTGGCCTGGAAAAACTCTTCGAGCAACGGACATTGACAGAAGCCGTGCCTCTAGCCGAGCGCGTGTCCGGCGACACAACGGTAGGGCATAGTCTCGCCTATTGCCAAGCGGTTGAAACGCTCTTGCACATCGACGTGCCACGACGCGCCAGATACCTCCGTTCTCTCTTTCTGGAGCTGGAGCGATTGTACAATCACCTCGGCGATATCGGTGCGATGTGCAATGACACGGCTTATGCGCTCGCCCATGCGCACTGTGGTCGGATGAAAGAGCGGATCATGCAGCTTAATGACCGGCTGGTCGGCTCGCGCTTCCTGCGAGGCGCCATCCGCGTCGGAGGGGTGACCCGAGATATCGAGAACCGCCAACTTGTCGAGATTGTCAATGAACTGAGCCGAATCCAGCCCGACTTCTCCGAAGTGGGCGCCATCATCTTTGCCAATGCCTCACTCACCGATCGACTTGAGGCCACAGGGGTCCTGACGGAACGGATTGCCTGGGATCACGCTGTGACCGGAGTGGTTGGGCGGGCGTCGGGGATGGATCAGGATGTCCGACGAGATCGCCCCTTTGCCGCGTATGACGAATTGCCCGTGAACGTCGCGCTCTATCGCTATGGTGACGTGCGGGCAAGATTGCGTGTCCGTGGCGATGAAATTCACGAATCGATCCGGCTCATTCGCGAGATTCACGCGCGAATTCCGGATGGTCCCATAGCGGATGAATCCGACCGAACAGCGGCGCCTGGATCCTGGGCAGTCGCTGCTGTGGAAGGATGGAGAGGCGAGATTCTCTATTTCGTATCGGCCGGAGACGATGGAATGATTCATCGCTGCAAAGTTCGCGATCCGTCATTCGTCAATTGGCCTGCCATGCAATGGACTGTGTTAGGAAACATCATTCCTGATTTTCCACTGATCAACAAGAGTTTCAATCTGTCCTATGCGGGCAATGACCTCTGAGAAAGGGACGAGCCATGTTTCGGATCATCACAAAAAGCCTAAAAACAGGCGTCGTCACGGGACAATATCCAGAATCGGAAACGCCCTCGGCACCAATCAATCCGTCTGTGAAGGAAAAGACGAAGATCTTTCGGCAATCTCTCGCAATCCGAGAAGTAGATACCGGCTCCTGCAATGCCTGTGAGATGGAAATGAACGCGCTCCTGAATCCTGTGTACGACGCCGAGCGGTTTGGTATTCACGTGGCAGCCTCGCCACGCCACGCTGATGCATTGGTAGTGACGGGACCGGTCACCGTCAACATGGAGCGAGCGTTGAAAGATGTGCACAAGCAAACGCCTGATCCGAAGATCGTTATTGCGCTCGGTGACTGCGCAATCAACTGTGGCATGTTCAAAGGCAGCTATGCGGTCACCGGACCGGTGGAACGACACATCCCTGTTGATGTCCGTATTCCTGGCTGCCCGCCGCGTCCGGCTGAAATTCTTGAAGCTCTATCGGAGTTGCGCAAGTCAACGGCATGAGCGTAACAGCATGAGTCTAGAACCTATCTCCAAATTGGAAAGCGAGACTCAATCGGTTTCCTTTGAGCGTCACTGCATCAACGAACGGCGTTCTTTCCGAAGATTCTGCATGCGGCTCGGAGTTGATGCCTGTGGTCAACGTGGCTTCCTTATCGCAAATCGATTTTGAGATAGGTTCTAAAAGGCGGTCGAGGAGCTCATGGACGAATCACGCCATATGATTTTCAAACAGCCTCCGCCGAAGGTGGCAATGGCCATAGGGCATCCGCATCATAGGGATGGCAGGTCCAGGAGGTCATCGCCACAGCTACTCTCTAGACGAGAGGCTTCTCTCTCTACGTTTCACGAGAGTGATGAGAAGCGGTAAGTTTGGCAGTTTCCTGGCGTCGTGTCTTCCGTACATGTATGCTTTCAGTGAGGATATATGTCACACGATAAGTCGCGCGTGCTGATTCTTGGTGGGGGGGTTCGGCGGGATGTATGCCGCGTTGGAGTTCGAACGCGCGCTTTCGCGAGGAATTGACTTGGAGGTGACCCTTGTCAACCACGACAACTTTTTCCTCTTCACCCCTATGCTGCACGAAGTCGCAGCGAGCGACTTGGACATCACCAATATCGTCAGCCCAATCCGCAAGCTGTTGCGCCGGGTAACGTTCTTTCATGGCGAGATCGAAGCTATCGATATCGTGAAGAAACGAGTCGGCCTGTCGCATGGGCACAAGAAACATTGCCACGCGCTGGCGTATGACCACTTGGTGCTGGCTCTCGGGTCCACGACGAACTTTTTCGATATCCCGGGCCTAGGAGCCTGTCCGACATTAGGCCCAACGCACTTGTGTGCAGGCACTGACT
>JBBIKN010000120.1:0-9302 GCA_037445435.1 Nitrospira sp.
ACCCGAAAGGTTGCCACCGCCTTCTTCCTATTTCCACACCTCTTGTTTATACCTCAGGTCGAAGCGACGTTTTGTCAGATGTGTACCGATCACCAACTGATGGGGCTGGTGTTCTTGGCAAGGCTGATCCCCATCTTTTCATTCGACGTCGTGAGTTACGGAGCTGGGCTCACAAACATTTCCCTTACAGCCTTCGCGCTTACGACCTTCTTTGGCATGGCTCCGCCCACCTTTGCCTTTACATATTTTGGCAGCAGCATTGTTAGCGCCCAGTGGCTGTTGATTGCTGCCGGGATCGTAATGGTAATCTTCCTCCTGGCCATGCCGAAGCTGCTCATAAAGTACCGGACCAGCCCCTTGGGGGGTCTGCTCCTCGGTCCCCCGCCGGACCCGATCACGCTCAGAAGGGAAATCCCACTCCAGGTCCGCTGTGTCGGCTGCGGCGCCGTTCTTCCCATGCAAGAGCCTGACTGACCAGAAAAGCGGGCTTTTACGTGGTTGCAGGGCTTTCCTGTCCAATGCTACTCTTTCACGCCTCCATTTCCTTCTCTCCCATGTCCTGCGTGTCGACTGAGCTGACATGAGGGATGACGTGATGGTGCTCAACGACCCACAACGGCTGGAAGCCCGCTACAAGGCGGACGAGTTTCTTCGTTCGCTCGTCGAAGGCACGGTTGCCTCCACGGGGTCGGACTTCCTTCGGGAGCTGGTCCGGCACGTAGCGGGAGCGCTCGGCATCCGCTACGCGTTCGTGGGCCACCTGTTGCCGGAATCCCGCATCCGCACGCTCGCCTTCTGGAAAGGTGATGGATATAAGGATCAGGTCGAATACAGTCTGGATGGCACGCCCTGCATAAAGGTCATAGAGGGCGAAACCTGCCACTACGCACAAGACGTTCAAAAGCTCTTTCCGCGTGACCAAGATCTCACCACGCTCGGCGTCTCCAGCTATCTCGCCGTCCCACTCAAAGATCCCAAGCGTAAGGTCCTCGGCCATCTGGTCGCGATGGATGTGAAACCCATGGTCCTGACGCAAGACGAGATCGAGGTATTCAAACTCTTCGGCGAACGGGCAGGGGTTGAGTTGTACCGTCAGGTGATCGAGACGTCACTTCGGGAGCGGGAAGAAACGTTGCGGGTAATCGCCGAAGGCACAGCTGCTCAAGTGGGGGCCGACTTTTTTGCGTCGCTCGTACAACATCTGGCGACGGCCCTTCATGTCGACTATGCCTACATTTCCCATCTCGCCGAAGACGGCACAAGATTTATTTCCAAGGCCGGGTGGGGCAAAGGTCAACCGCTGCCGCCCTTCGACGTGCCGACGCGGGGTCCCTGCGAAACGGTGCTGACTCGTCAGTGTATGCACCACCCGAGCAGGCTGCAGGAGCTCTATCCTCATGTCCAATTGATTCAGGACATCGGTGTGGAGAGTTACTGCGGCGTTCCTGTCGTGAGCACCTCCGGCGTCGTCTTGGGTCATTTGGCCGTGATGGATTGCCGCCTGATGCCTGACCGAGAATTGGTGATGTCGGTCCTCGGCATCTTCGCAACTCGAGCAGCCGCAGAGTTTGAACGGTTGCGTTATGAAGACACGATGCACAAGAGCCACGAGACGCTCAGAGCCATTTTCCAAGGAACGGCACCGGCGGTGGGTGAGGGCTTTTTTCACTCGCTGGTCAAGAACCTGGCGAAGGCCCTCGGTGTCGAGTATGCGTTCGTGTCCGAGTTTTGCGCCGATCGGACCAAGGTGCGCACCCTGGCGTTCTGGGCGGGCGATCGGCTCAAAGATAATTTCGAATATGCCATCGCGCATACGCCCTGCGAGACAGTATTGGCTGGTGAAATCTATCATTGTGCGGATAAGGTGGCTGACCGGTTTCCGCTTCACCGGAATGATCTTGAAAGTCTTGGCGTGCAGAGTTACCTGGCCATTCCGGTGACGAGTGCGGGAGGGGAGGTTCTGGGGCATCTCGCCGTCATGGATCGCAAGTCGATGCCGCTTGAACGCATCGACCTGTCCGTCTTTAAAGTGTTCGGTGCGCGGGCCGGCGCCGAATTGGAACGGCTGCATATGGAACGAGTCCTACAAGAAAACGAGGAACGGCTGCGCGACCTCTTCGACGAAGCGCCGATCGCCTACGTGTACGAAGGGCTGGATTCAAAACTACTTCGCGTCAACCGAACTGCCATGAAATCATTGGGTATTACGGCCGATCAGGTGGATGGCCTCTACGGCCGGGATTTTGTGCCGAAGACACCCGACGCGCAACACCGCCTCAAGGACGCGTTCGATTCGGTGGGCAAAGGTATCGATACCAGCGGTGTCGTGCTCGAACTCCGCCGCAAGGACAACGGCAAGCCGCTCTGGATAAAGTGGTGGTCACGGCCCGATCCAAGCGGTACCTATACCCGCACGATGTTCCTCGACATTACGGAGCAGGTATTGGCGGAACAGGAAAATGCCAGGCTCCAAGCTCAAAATGTGTATTTGCAGGAAGAGATCAAACTCACGCACAACTTCGAAGAGTTGATCGGCTCGTCCTCATCCCTCAAAAAGGTGTTGAAGAATGTAGAGCGTGTGGCGCCGACTGACTCGACCGTGCTGATCACCGGCGAAACCGGCACGGGGAAAGAGCTAATTGCGCGCGCCATCCATAATCTCAGTTCCCGCAAAGACAAGCCGCTCGTGAAGGTCAATTGCGCGGCGATTCCGGCCGGCCTCATCGAAAGCGAGCTCTTCGGCCATGAAAAAGGCGCCTTCACGGGCGCGTTGACGAGAAAGATGGGGCGCTTCGAAGTCGCGGATAAGGGAACAATCTTCCTCGACGAAATCGGCGAACTGCCGCTGGATCTGCAATCCAAGCTCCTCCGCGTCTTGCAGGAGGGCGAGTTCGAACGGGTCGGCGGTACGCAAACCTTCAAGGTGAACGTGCGGGTGATTGCCGCCACGAACCGAAATCTCGAACAGTTGTCCAAGACCGGCCAGTATCGGCCCGACCTGTATTACCGTCTCAACGTGTTTCCGATTCAGTTGCCTGCCTTGCGCGAACGTGAGGGGGACATTCCGCTGTTGGCGCAATACTTTATCCGCAAGTTTGCCGCGAGCCTCGGCAAGAAAATCGATCGGATTCCGGAGCGACTGATGACAGTCCTTCAACAGTATCAGTGGCCGGGCAATATCCGCGAGTTGGAGCATGTCATCGAACGCGCCGTGATTCTGAGTGAAGGGCCTGAGCTGGAGCCGATCGACTGGCTCTCGCAGCCCGACAGCAAGGCTGGTATTGCCAAGACGATGACGCTCGAAGAAATGGAACGGCAGCACATTCTCGATGTACTGGAACAAACCAACTGGCGCGTTAGTGGTGAGAAAGGCGCCGCCACGATCCTTGGATTGAAGCCGACCACTCTTGAAGCCCGCATGAAGAAACTCGGCATCAACCGACCAGCGTAATCGAAGCACGACGACTTTCATTAATCTGGCGGGAATTCCCCATCTAGAAGGATGGGGATGAGAGCAGGGAGCCGCGAAGCGGCTCATGCAAAGCATGAAACAACAGAGACCACGGCTGTCAGGCCGTGGTTCTTCATTGAACCTCGACTCTATGTCCGCTCATTTCCTCATTCGTCTCATCTTGTGCCATTGTCTTCCTGCAGTTCTTCTGACGACGGTTTGTGCGACAACGTTTGCCCACGCGCAAGTCCAATGTTGGGCACCGCGTCAGAACGAAGGGCCCGTCACCGATAAACGTTGGGCGCGTCACCTCAAGGCTATGAGCGCCGCAGAGGCCATTATCAAACAGTCGCAGGAGTTCCTAAATCCACCGGTCCCTGTCCGCATGCGGACCACGATGATTGCTAACCGTTATGGGCCGTTGGACTCGAAGTTGATCATACGCGCCTACCCGGAGCAGACGTTGGTTGGCATCGGGCTCTGGAAAGGAGCATGTGGAATTATCCCCGAGGCGGACCTCATGGCTGGATCCATCGGCAGAGTCAGTGTATTTTTCAATCATGTCTCGAAGGATATGTTTATGAGCGAGGACGAGATTCCAAAGCCGACCGGCACGTTAGATGGGTATCCCGAATACAACGGATGGGTGGTGATCTCGAAGAATGGACGTCTGCCATGGATTCCTCAAACTCTCGGGGATCGGCTCGATCGCGTGGGTGTGGCCCGTGAAAAGGCCTTGGCTGATTGGCGCAACATCAAGGCGTCGCGCAAAGCTCCCGATCAGGCCTTGATCGACCGGACTGCGGCATTGCGGAGAAAGACCGATCCAACCGGTGCCGACCAGTATGTGGAGAGCATGAGGCAGCTGGCTGCAGAGATTCAGACGGCCCAAGCCAAGGATGCAATACGAGAAGCCCACCTCACGAAGCTGCTCAACGAGTACCGCGCTTATCGCGCGTCGTTTACGGCTCAGCAACTCGCGATGCCGGCGGTGTGGGCTGATACCGATGGCTCCGCTCGCAAGGCGATCGAGGCGCATTTCGATGAACTCCAAGAACTCAGTGCGGATGACCAGTGGAGAGTGGGTGAGATACGGGAGCAAAGTCGTCGGCTCGAGAGGGAGGCGGCGGCGAGCGATAACGAAGCGACCGCACATCAGTTGCGCGCCCGAGCCAGGGACCTGCTGCAGGACGCCGACCAGATTCGCCAGGACCATTTGGAACGCGCTGCATTGGAAGGAGAGGCGTTGAGAGGTGCCTATGAATTGACTAATCTTAAACCAGGCTCGGCGGAGCAGGCACTTGCCTATAAGATGGATCCGACTTTTCCGAACCGGAATCAGCCGGGCAAGATCCAAGTAATTGCCGTATCGGTGTCAACGCAGAACCAGGAAGGTATTCTGCAGCACTCTGAACAAGCGGCGCACAAGGCTTGGCTCGATCGAGTAAAATCATCAATCAACTACGCGGCGCTGGCGGCATTGTTGGACTGAAGTTGAGATAAAAAACCTCTACACCGACTCCTCCTCTCAGCTCCCAATCAATTCCCTCAAATTTTCCCAATTCATTGGGGCGATCCCAATATTTTGGGAATCGTATCCCGTCTAATTTTCCATCTTTTTTTACCTCACGCCCCAACAACTTTAAATGATCAACGGCTTACGTGGAATCCGTCGCCTCGTTGTGTTGTGGCATTGCAGTTGCTGAATGAGCCAAGCATCACGTTGAGGCAGGAGGAGATGCAGCGATGTTGAAAATTACAAAGATACAGGAGAGCGGGCGAGACGTCCTACTCAAACTGGAAGGAAAGATCACGGAGCAATGGGCGGCCCTGCTTGATGGGGAATGCCGCTCCTATCTTCGGAAGAGCAAAGCCGTGTTTTTGGATTGCTCGAATGTCGAGTACATCGATGGACGGGGAGTCGAGGTTCTGAATGCGTTTCCTCATACACACGTCACCTTAATGAGCGCTCCGGCCTTTGTGACGGAGCTGCTCCAGATTGGAGGCCGGTCATGAACGTTGAAGCCACTACCGTCACGGAGTCGTTGAATCATCGGATAGTTGCGGATCGAAAGCCCGAGTTCTGTCATTCAGCCGCTGTGGTAAACGGGGAGGTTCCCCTCCTGGTGAGACTCAGGCAGGGAGATGAAGGGGCATTTGATGAATTGGTTACACGACACCACAGTGCCTTGATCAGAATGGCGATGGGGTACGTGGCGGATCGTGAAGTGGCGGAAGAGGTTGTCCAGGACACCTGGATGGCAGTCATCGAAGGACTGGATCGATTCGAAGGACGATCGACACTGCGGACCTGGATCTTCGGGATCATGATCCACAAGGCCAAGGATCGGGGTGTCCGAGAAAAGCGGCACACGACTTTCTCTTCCTTTGGGTCTATCGATGAGGATGGCGAGGAAACGATCGATCCATCTCGGTTTCACCAGTCCGGCGAATGGGCCGGCCACTGGGCCTTTCCACCTCAGCCCTGGGATGATCAGACACCGGAAAAGTTATTGGCCAGTCAACAGGCCGTGACCGCGATGAATAAGGCGATTGACGCATTACCTGCGACATTGAAAGAGGTCTTGATCCTTCGCGACGTGGAAGGGGTGAAGGCGAAGGAAGTCTGTGAACTGATGAAAATTACAGAGACTAATCTGTATGTCCGGTTGCACAGGGCGAGGGAGCGGGTCCGTCAGGCAGTGGAATCATACCTGGAGGGCAGGAAGAAATAAGCGTCGGGCTGTAAGAATTTCCAGAGCGGGGGGACTCATGACTAGAACCCCTCATTGAACGGAGACAACGCTGGACGATGACTAACCAATTCTCTCGATCACAGAGTTCTGACATTACGTGCCGTGAAGTGGCCGATTGGACCTCCGCCTACTTGGACGAGCATCTGGACGATCCCTCCAAAGTCCGCATGGCCCTTCATCTGGCCATCTGTGCCGGATGCGATGCGTATGTCAAACAGATCGCGGCTGTACGCGATATGGTCGGTCTGTTGCCAGGGGAGTCGGGCGAGCCGGCTCATCTGGAAAAATTGCGGCAGGCCTTTTCGGCCCACCGGAAGCGGCCGCAGTCCACGATAATCTAATCTTGTCATTCGGTCGCGCAACGAGATGCGATGTTAGCAGAACGGCAATGTCGGTCAGACTGAAGCGTCCAGACGAAACCTCTGAAGTCGTCAAGATGATGTGCGTCCTTTGGCCGGACGCCAGCGAATACGACTTCAACGGTGAGACGGTCTATGTGTGGCAGCGTCCCGACAGCTCGTTGGGTGGCTTCGCTTCGTTTTCTCTACGACCGTGGGCTGAAGGGTGCGAATCCGCAACAGTTCCATACATCGAGGGCTGATGGGTAGCTCCAGATCTACCACTACAGGGCTTTGGTCGAGAGCTCGTTGCCGCAGTTGAGTTCTGATGCCAAGAGCAGGGCTATGCCGAATTGGGGTCTGACGCGGAAAACGCAAATGCGGTGAGCATCCACGCCCATGTTGCGCTCGGCTTCGAGCCTACAGTGCAGCTGCAGTTCTTCCGCAAGAAGCTTTCGTTAGAGCCGCTTAGGTCGATAAGGCGGGTTGGCCACGCAGAGGATCTTCATGACAGATCTTGAAACCGTTGTTGACCGCATCTTGAACACCCGCAGATCGATTCCCACGGAGCGGAGCTTGCTAGTAGCGATCAGCGGCATCGACGGATGTGGCAAAGGCTATGTTACAGCGCGCATCATCAGTGCGCTAGAAGAACGAGGCGTGCGCGCCGCGGCCATCAACATCGACGGGTGGCTCAACCTTCCCAATAAACGCTTTGATCCGTCCAATCCCGCCGAGCATTTCTATTCCCATGCGATTCGCTTCGACGCGATGTTCGCCGAACTGGTTTTCCCGCTGCGCGATCGGCGTTCCGTGCGCATCGTAGCGGACTATGCCGAAGAAACCGCGACGGAGTACCGGCGGCACATTTACGAGTTTGCGGATATCGATGTCATTGCGTTGGAAGGAATCTATCTCTTGAAGCGCGCGTTCTTGGCATATTACGACATGTCCATCTGGATCGCGTGTAGCTTCGATACCGCGTTGGAGCGCGCCATTGCTCGAGCCCAAGAAGGACTTCCGCCGGAAGACACGATTCGCGCATACGGTACGATTTGTTTCCCCGCTCAAGAGCTGCACTTCCAACGAGACAATCCGAAAGCTACGGCGACGTTGATCGTCAACAATGATCATCGGCTGGGTCCGGTTAGTTGGTCCAAATGAAGGAGTTGGCTGACAATAGCCTGCAGCGGGCACGCGCACCGCGGGAAGTCACCGTCGAGTCACAATGGCCCCGGTAAGGAACCAGATCCAGGGGAGACTCAGTGCCAATATCCGATGGCCGGAGATCTGCTTGATGAACGATCACTCTTCGCAATGGATCGACAGTGGATTGACCTGTTGCGATGTCACGGGGCGAGCTTCCGAGTACTTGGAAGATCGGCTGTCGACGTTGACGAAGATATGGATCGGTTTCCATCTCGCCTCCTGTGCCGGGTGTCGTGCCTATGTCATGCAGATTTCCCTCCTACGCGATACGATGGGGCTCCTCCCGAAACAGTTTCCTTCATCGATCAATCGACTTCGATTACGTCGGCGCTTTGCCGCGGTTCATCCATTCTAGCCCACGCCGCCATTTTGTGCGGCGATCATGGTGCCTGCAATTTCACCCTGTAAGATGCCCCCGGTTCACTCGACTCCAGAAGCATGAACAACCAGGAGACCATGACCATGCTGGATGCGGAGCAGTTACGGATCGAGCAGGCAAAAACATTGGCCCAGCCGCAACCACGCTATGGCCTCTTGGCCCGAACACTGTTTGCCGTGATGGATCTGCTGTATGGGAGGGGTCGAAGCTGGAGCAAGTTCAAGGTTCTCGAAGTGATCGCGCGCGTCCCCTATCAGGCGTGGGAACATGTCGCCTACATTACTATTACCCAGCAGTATGAGCATGAGGACTTCGCTCGCCGGGTATTCGACCGAGTCAAGGAAAGCCGACATCAACAAGACAATGAGCAATGGCACCTGCTGATACTCGAGGAGTGGATTCACCGCCATCAGATCAGCGAGAGCTTTCTGTTCCACCGTCTCGTCCCTCAAGTCATTGCGTTCTTCTATTACCAGCTCAGTTGGCTGCTGTACGTGATGAAACCGGAGTGGAGCTATCGGCTGAACGTCGACTTCGAGACACATGCTGAACATGAGTACATGCTGTTCGTGCGTGAACAACCTGAGCTGGAGCACATGCCGTTCCATAGGCACTTCAAGAAAGACTATGGAAATTTTGGGACCATGGCCGATGTGATACGACGGATCGGCTACGACGAGCGGGTCCATAAGCAAGAGAGCAGGGAGAAGCTCGGCATGGCCAGATATTCCTGAAGGAGGACATAGGATGAAAGCCGTCGCGGTGATCCCAGGACAATCCGACTCCATCCATCTCGCTGAATTGCCCAAACCCTCGGTGCATGAGGTGCCGAATGGGCGCGGCGTGCTCGTACAAGTGTTGCGCGTGGGGGTCGATGGTACGGACAAAGAGATCAATGCTGCCGAATACGGACAGGCTCCTCCCGGCTATGACTTCCTCGTCATCGGGCACGAATGTTTCGGACGTGTGGTAGAAGTAGGCCCAAATGTCACAGAGTTCGTGCCCGGGGACTACGTCGTGCCGACCGTCCGTCGTCCAGGCGGTAGTTTCTATGACCAAATCGGCCAGTACGACATGACCAGCGAGGATATCTATTTTGAGCGGGGAATCAACCTCCGCCATGGCTATTTGACTGAGTTATTTGTCGAGGATCCGGAGTATCTCGTCAA
>JBBIKN010000121.1:0-9088 GCA_037445435.1 Nitrospira sp.
CCCATGCCCGCATACTACCCATGGTGGTCTGCTGAAACAACCGGATAAGCATGAGGCAACTAGTGAGGCGGCTTTGTAGAAGAGCCCGCGAGAATCATGTGAAAGAACAGAGCTGTTGAGCGTCATCGCATGATGGCGTAACCGAAGTTGTGTGCCGTTTCCGCTGCGATTCTTCCTACTTCTTCTGCGGCTCCAACAGCTTGTCGCCCTTTCTAAAAACGGCGTAGATTGCCTGTGACGGGCAGGCATCCAAACAAAGTCGACAGCTTTCCAGGCAGCGGGATGGATCGAATTTGTAGGGCGGCGTTGAGAGCCAGGCACCGGTCGGGCAGATTGGGACACAGACGGCCTGGTGGGTGCAGCGGTCGGGATGGCGGACGAGGTGATCGCGGATGACCATCATGGGTTTGACTCCTTCAAAGAGGCCTTGCGAAAAGATCTCGAACATATTCTTCTTCGGCAGACTGCTCATTTCCATTCCTTCACGAGTTCCTTGAGCCGATCTTTGAGTTCGGGAATCTGTTCAAGATTATTCTGAATCGCGCCGATGATTTTTTCCAGCCGAGCCGAACGAAGTGCTTCCTTGTCCTTCATCATCAGACGGTCATAATTTCTGTACGCTTCCTGATGTTTGGGCTCGAGGTACTTCCTGGCATCGAGTAGAGCTTGTCCCAATTCCCACGGCTCGGGTGCAAGCAAGGGGGCAACCGTAAACGACCCATCCGTAAACACGATTACCGTGGCACCAGGCTTACCGGTCAAGGGGACTACGGTTTCAATCGTTTTGCTTTCGCATGCTTTCCAGTCCAGTGTGAGCCCAGGAAATTGCTTGGTAAAGGCCACCTTCTCCTGGTTGGCCTTCCATTTGTCTTCTGTCGGCATGGAGGTAAAGTAGGAAGTCCTACCGTTTCTTGATTGGGTCCAGTCGTTCCGGAACCGGATGGTCGGGCATGAGCAATCGGGTGACGATCTCTCCGTTCAGAACATGCCGTTCCATGATCTCTGTGACGTCGGCTTCTGTCCCGACCCAGTACCATACTCCTTCAGGATAGATCACTACACTCGGGCCCAGATCGCAATGATCCAGGCAGCCGGCTTTGTTGGCGCGAACAAGACCTTTGAGATTCAATCGCTTTGTCTCGCTCTTGAAATGCGCGTGAAGTTTTTCCGATCCCAAGTTCGCACAACAGCCGCGCGGATCGTCTTTGGGACGCTGGTTCGTACAGACGAAGATGTGCCGTTGAAACGGTGGCATATGGTCAGGCAGCTAGACCGGCATGGTGAGGGTATTGAGTCGTTCCATCAGGAGCGTCACGTCGTGACTCCTTAAGAAAGGAGACTGTTGTTGGGCTCCCCTTAAAATGGCGATGATTTCCTGTAATCGCAATGACGCCCGCCGGAATTCGTCGCCCTTGGAAAGTTCCGATCCTTGGCCGGCGCTCAGCTTGTCGAATTCCACGCGGATATCGCGAAAATCCCGCTGCAAGTTCTTGTGCATGGAACAATGGCTACAATACCATTTCGGGTTCTGATCCGATAGCGGCGACAGGCGATCGTAGGGGCGGCCGAAAAAATCTCTTCCGAGAGACAACTTCATGAGAGGGCTACCGGCGGTTCCGCAGGCCTGACACGACCCGTTCCAGGAGTCCATCTCTACCTCCATTGGCGACACGGTAAAATGACATCTTACAACAGGCCTTTCTAGACTGTCCACGGAAGATGGTGTGATGGGCAACATGTTCACACAGCGTATCGAGGTATAATGTAGTCGTAATGGATCCGTCGCATCCATCGTCGAAGGGAGGACCTTTCATGGTCATCGGTGTCCCGAAGGAAATCAAAGATCACGAGTATCGTGTCAGCTTGACGCCGGACGGTGCCGCGGCTCTCCGTCAGAACGGACATGAGGTCTGGCTCGAATCGTCGGCAGGACAGGGTAGTGGATTTAGCGATGATGAATATCGGAAGGCTGGAGTCTTGGTTGCTGATTCAAAGGACGAGGTGTTCAAGAAAGCTGACTTGATTCTGAAAGTGAAAGAGCCGTTGCTTTCTGAGTGTCAGCTATTTCGTCCGGGCCAAGTTCTGTTCACCTATTTGCATCTTGCCTCACTGCCGGATGTGACCAAGGAGCTCCTGAGCCGCAAGGTCACGGCAATTGCCTACGAAACGACCGAGTCGAGGGACGGCAGTCTTCCCATGCTCAAGCCGATGAGTGAAATCGCCGGTCGGATGTCGGTGCAGATTGGTGCCTGCTATCTGGAAAGAACCCATGGAGGGCGTGGTGTACTGTTAGGCGGAGTACCAGGAACGGAGCCTGGCAAAGTTGTGGTGCTTGGCGCCGGGATCGTGGGAAGCTCGGCGACTCGCATCGCGGTTGGTATGGGAGCCCAGGTTACTGTGATCAATCTGGATCTTGAACGGCTGCGGTATCTTGATGATCAGTACCAAGGCCGGATTATCACACGCGCGGTGAGCCCCGCTACGATCGAAGAGGCTGTATGCTCAGCCGACCTTGTCATCGGCGCCGTGCTAGTCCCAGGTGCCAAGGCGCCTAAGCTAGTGTCCCGTTCGTTAGTCTCACGGATGAAGCCTGGGTCGGTGATCGTAGATGTTTCTGTCGATCAGGGTGGGTGTGTTGAGACAACCAGACCGACGACCCACTCGGATCCTGTCTATGTTGTCGATGGAGTCGTGCACTACTGCGTGGCCAATATACCAGGAATCGTTCCCCGCACATCGACATACGCCCTCACCAATGCGACATTGCCGTATCTGCTACGGCTCGTCAGCGATGGTGTGGATCGAGCGATCCGCTCTGATCCCGGGTTGGCCAAGGGAGTCAATCTGAAAGATGGGGAAATTACATGTCGGGGCGTGGCTGACGCTCACGGGTTGCCTTTTACCCCTCTCTTGTAAGACAATCACCTCTCCCTTTCTCCACTCGGTCTTGTCGGGGCGTAGCGCAGCCCGGTAGCGCACTGCGTTCGGGACGCAGGGGTCGGAGGTTCAAATCCTCTCGCCCCGACCAAACCAAGCTTGCTCGACCCGGAGTCTATTCATTAAGGCGACGGGATAAACACACTCCAGTGTCCCCTTTTTCATCTCAAACCAAGAGTGCCCATACCGCCGACTCCCTTTCTCGCATTATCGCTATTGATGTCGGCAGATAACTCCCTCCGGCAACCCGCAATCTTCATAGAGAACTTTGCTTGCCTCGGCTCATTTTGATTGTTCTGGGATCCCGACTGTACATTTCTTGTGTCGATTGTCATACAACGCCATGTCACAGGCGCAGTTTCCGGCGCAGAATTGTAAAACGCGTGACGCATCGGAAGAGGTGTGAGAATATCCGCTGGGTAAAGCCACGTACTGTTTGAACTCACGGATCTTGGTGCAGCCAGATGGCTCAATCGGTTGATGAACCACCGGTTCGAGTACGTATCTTCGTGGGTGGTCGTGTGCAAGGAGTGGGATTTCGGGCGTTTGCCGCACGAACCGCCACACGACTTGAACTAGTAGGTGGCGTCCGCAATCTCGACGATGGTCGGGTGGAGCTGGATGTGGAGGGAAGAAGGACGGTGATCGAAGCACTCATCCATGATTTGAAGATCGGCCCTCCTGCCGCCCATGTTACGACGATTGAAACGGAATGGAGTGTCGCGACCGGGCGTTATTCAAACTTCAGCATTTGGTATTGAAAACGAGGAATCATGAGTGGACCGCATGACGAGGAGTCCGAATTGAGTGAAGCTCGAAGGCAACCCCTCGGCGACATGGATGCCTCAGACCATGCAATCCCACCCGATGCAGGTGAATCGGAAAGGGGTCGATCGGAAGGACTGGATACGCTGAAGAGCTACTTGCGGGAGGTCCGTCGATCAACCCTGTTGACATTCAAGCAAGAACAGCAACTCGGTAAACGGGTCATGGCCGGTGATGAGCAAGCTCGGCAACAGATGATCGAATCGAATCTGCGGCTTGTCATCAGCATCGGGAAGCGTTACATGCACCGGGGATTCCCGTTTTCGGACATCGTGGAAGAAGGCAATTTAGGCCTGATCAAAGCAGTCGAAAAGTTCAACTACAAGCGGGGGTTTCGGTTTAGCACGTATGCGTCTTGGTGGATCCGACAGTACATCGAGCGGGCAATTATTAATCAAGGCAAGCTGGTGCGTTTGCCGGTGCATGTCGTAGAGCGACTTAATCGTTATCTGAATCGTGTCGAGCAGTTGGTTCAGGAGTTGGGGCGGGAGCCACGTCCGGTGGAAGTGGCTGCGAAGATGAAGACATCGGAAGAAGAAGTCTTAGACCTCAAGCAGTTGGTGCGTACCACCTGTTCGCTCGATAGTCCGCTCAACGACCACACTGATACCTTCCTGCGCGACGTGATCGAAGATCCGGTTGGACTCTCGCCGGATGAGACCGCCGACGGAGTCCGGCGGAGGACGGAACTGATGGCCTGGGTAAGGGAGTTGCCTGAGAAAGAACAAACTGTTATTGTATCTCGGTTCGGGCTCGACGGAGGCGAAGCGAAGACGCTCGAGGAAATCGGCCGTACCATGGGGCTGACTCGTGAGCGCGTTCGGCAGATCGAGATGGCTGCATTGGTTCGGCTTCGCAACACCATCGAGCGAAAAACTATGACACAAGCAGATTTGCTCTAATCCCGTGACCGTCGTCAATTATCAAGCCCTCATTCGAGAAGTGCCGGATTTTCCAAAGCCGGGCATTCTGTTTTATGATATCACCACGCTCCTGAAGAATCCTGCCGCGGTTCAGAGTCTTGCCGACCAATTGACGGCTCGATATCAGGGCCGGGGAATCACCAAGGTTGTGGGGATCGAGTCCCGGGGGTTTATTTTTGGTGGAATTCTCGCGGGGCGTCTCCGGGCTGGATTTGTCCCGGTTCGCAAACCTGGAAAACTTCCGGCTGATTGCTATGAAGTGAAGTATAGCCTTGAGTACGGAAATAACAGTCTCGCCGTGCATCGTGACGCGATCGAAATCGGAGAGCATGTGCTGATCGTCGATGACTTGTTGGCGACCGGAGGAACGGCAGAAGCGACGGTCCATCTCGTTCGTCAGCTTGGAGGCACGATCGTCGGGCTTGATTTTCTGGTTGAGCTGAAGAGTTTGAAGGGACGCGACAAACTCGCCGGCTACGACGTTCATTCGACCATCACCTATCCCTAAGGCTTGAACGCATCCTTCACCACCCCTTGTTCAAGGGGTACGGGCCGTGGTATAGAAGCCGGAATTTTTTGACCCTCCAACCACTTATTTTCTGGAGCGGATTCTCTATGGCAATGAAAACACAGGGGAAGAAAAAGGGAGAGGCAAAGACGAAATCTGCGGCCTCCACGACACGGAAACCTCAGCTGGAGATCGCAGAAGAGACCGCGGCGCTTAAAACGACGTCCGAGGTCGACATAGAGGTGCCGGTGCGCCCTAAGGAGACGGCTAAAGAGCGGGAAGCACGGGAACGACGGCAGGAGGTGCTGCACAAGATGCTCCTCGGTAAACGCCAAGAGATCATTAAGGAGATCGAAGAGAGTCTGGGGCAGTCTCTGACCGAAGATCAGCAGCGGCGTTTGGAGTCGGCGCGAGATGTCGGCGACCAAGCCTTAATGGATCTTGAGCGCGAACTCGGTATTTCACTGATGGAAATGCGTAACCGCCGACGGCAGTCGATTGACGAAGCTCTCACTCGTCTACATGAAGGGACGTACGGGATTTGCGCCGAATGCGGGATTGAGATCAGCGAAAAGCGTCTTCAGGCCGTCCCCTTTGCCAAGCTGTGTGTGGAATGCCAATCACGCGCGGAATTGCTGGAGAAAATCGAACGCGAAGAAGAGCGCGATTAACTTCCGAAGAAATTTCTCTCCCGTAGCATCCTGTATCGTTTTTCCTCATCATGAATGGACAGGTCTCAGAACGAGCGGTCGTTCTCGCCAGTGGCGGGTTGGACTCCACCGTGACGGCGGCCGTCGCACAGCGTGATGGGTACGCGCTATATCTTCTCACCGTTGCATACCGACAACGTCACGCTGTGGAGGTTGAGCGGTCGAGACAAGTGGCCACGGCTCTGGGAGCTCACCGGCATGTGGTGATCGACGTCGATTTGAGGGCGATCGGTGGATCGGCCCTGACGGGCGATATGTCGGTGCCAAAGTCTCGGACTGAATCCGAACGGAATCGGGATGTGCCGGTGACCTATGTGCCGTGCCGAAACCTGATTTTTCTGTCTCTGGCTGCGGCTCACGCGGAAGTGCTGGAAGCCCCAGTCATCTATTTCGGTGCCAATGTAATCGACTACTCCGGATATCCCGACTGCCGCCCGCAATTCATCAAGGCTGTAGAGGCAGCGCTTCAGACCGGGACGAAAGCCGGCCTGCAAGGGAAGAGTATTGAGATTCGAACGCCGCTGATCCGAATGACAAAGGCGGAGATCATAAGACTTGGCCGCACTCTAAATGTTCCTTTTCATCTGACGCATAGTTGTTATGATCCGGTTGGGTCGATTGCCTGTGGGCAGTGCGACAGCTGTGTGATTCGAAGACGGGGATTTGCAGAAGCGGGAGTTGAGGATCCTATTCAGTATGCGATATGTTGAGTTATCGGAGCGAGTTGGCTAAGTATTCACGCGTCATGAAACCGTTACAAATGCTAGGGGCAAGCTTTGTGATGTTCTTCGTCGGTCTCGTGGCTGCGTGTACTCAAAACGGGGTGGAACCAAAGGGCACGGGAAGTGTGGGCGCTGCTCCTTCGGAGTTACGAGAAGGAGAGCAGAAATTCAACACCAACTGTTCAATCTGCCACGGAATCGGCGGAGTTGGAACCGCCCAAGGTCCACCGTTGGTTCACAAAGTCTATGAACCGAATCATCACGGCGACGCCGCCTTTCAGCGAGCGGCGGCCGCCGGAGTAAAGGCCCATCACTGGAGCTTCGGCGACATGCCGAAGATTGACGCTGTCAAGCCGGCGGACGTGGATCAGATCGTGAAATACGTCCGTTGGCTCCAAAAACAAGCGGGAATCTTTTAGCTCCCTCTAGTGCTTTAGGGTGTCCATTCCTGCCCCTCCCTTCATCGATTCATCGTCTCGTCAGCCAGAAATGAAAAAGCATGATTATTTTGTTGGTTATATTTCGCGATGACGTTGTCCCCTAGGTCCGGCTTCATCATGAAGTCTTTTCTGTTGGTGGTCGTGTCAATATGGAGAATCACCGTTTCGCGCGTTTCTCGATCCTTTACCGACACGTTCCAAGACTGAGGGGACTTCTCGTCGACGCTTATCACTTTCCCTCTGATGATCTTCCCTGGCTTCACATCGGGTTTGTCATAGACCTCTCTGTCTACAGAGAAGGCTTGTGTCGAGATACCCATGCCGAAGGCAACGATCAAACATACCAGCCTTATGGCCTTAGTTATGGTCTGAGATAGAGAATGCATATCGACCTCCTTAACGAATAAGTTGTTTAATGGCGCTTCCGTTAAAATATTTACTCGATGGGGAGAGGTTTCAGAGTTGGAAGAAACACTAGGTCCGCTGCTAGGGAAGTAACGAGTCGATTCCACTGACCGTCCATTTCATACTCTCTTCCATAACCCTGGCTGGAGGATTGAAATGGTGAATCCTATCATATGTTCTGTGACAGGTCTTTTCGTATTATTGACGTTGTTAAACACGCAGACAGGGTGGTCTGAAGAGGCTACGTCGAACCTACACCGGAGTCTCCCGGGCATCATCGTTGAAAAAGCCGGCTCGCCTGCTGTGAGAGTGCCCGATGGCACAGTGTACCCATTGAATAAGAATCGTGCGGTCCGGCATGGCCATGAACTGCCTCAAAGTGGAGAGGAAGTGACCGTGACCATCGATGAAAATAACGCGGTGCTCGAAGTGCATCCAAAGGGAACGAAGGCAGTCCATCGATTTATTACCGGAGATGTGGTGTCCGTAGGACTCAGACAGGGAACCATTACGTTGAGGACATCCGAAGGGGAACAATCTTTCCCTCTGGAAAAACGAAAAATGTCGGCCTCAGTTCGCGATGGAGCGACGGTGACGGCAGAAATAAACGAAGCGGGAAGCGTCATTGACGTGCAACCTGCCGAGCATAGGCAATTAGACGTCAATGAGAATAGCACGCCGATCAACCGATCGCATTAGTACAATTCAGGCTTCAGGAGATGAACGAACAATGGGTTGGCTGTGGGAGGCGGTTCCCTGTGCAGTAGCAAGTCATCATCGTTGCTTGGGGATCCATTTCTTTGCCCGACGTTCCGCCTCGGCAATTTGTTCTGGCGTCATCTGTGTGGCCACCGCGTCGCGAGATTCAGCAGCGCGTTTCTCACCGTAGGCAGCTGAAAGGTTGTACCACATGTGGGCCTCAATAAGGTTCTGAGGTACCGCGCGCCCTCGTTCATACATCATCCCCAGCTTCGCGAAGGCCAACGCATTTCGTTGATCTGCAGCTTTCTGAAACCAAAATAACGCCATGTGATCGCTGTAGGGCGCTCCTCGGCCAAGAGAATACAGCGTTCCCAGGTTGACCTGTGCGCCTGCGTGCCCCTGGTCAGCAGCCTTTTTAAACCAATCCCTGGCTTCAAGGTAGTTTTGAGGAAGACCCCGCCCTTCGCTATACAGGATGCCTAATTCATTTTGAGCGTTGGGATCACCGGCTTGAGCGTGTTTGAGGACCTCACTCACGGCCGGTCCACCAATCAGCGGTTGCGGTGGGTTAGGAGGGGGAGCGGTGCAGCTTGATGCGAGAAAGGACACCAAGACAAATCCGACGAGAGCCACGCGCTGATAGCGTGCCTGGTGAGCCATTCCGAGCGATAGACGATTGATATCTGCTGACTGAGTATCGAACTCCAAACATCCTACGCAGCGAAAGGGCGAGACTTCAAGCATGAATTGCGGTAACGGGCAGTTGATGAAGCACGATGAAAAGGTATCACGCCCTCCCACAAACTTCCGCGCGGACCAACGCAGGGCTGCCGATATGGACGGGAAGGCTTCCAAGACTGCATCTAGGGAAGGTCTGATTTATTCATCTTTCCTGATGTGCTAAGAGAAGCGCAGC
>JBBIKN010000122.1:0-9058 GCA_037445435.1 Nitrospira sp.
GACAGCATTTTATCTTCAAAACCGCGCGCTGGCTCCCGCGATTATCACTGTTGATCGCTCTAGGTGTCTTGGTGGTGGCGGCGATGCTGGCCCGGTCATAGCCTCTTCCGACACCTAGGAATCCCCCTAGTTTCCATCCTGAGCCCTTTACGTATGCTGCCTGCGGCAGTAAGCTGCCCCACGCCTTCAATCAATCATTGCTGTCCAAGATAGCCGAGCCCGGGTGGGAGCCCACGTTATTTGATGCGGGTTTCGAACGGGCGATGACGGGTTTTCACGTGTGTGCCTCCGGATGCTGTCCAAGCTTAGGCGAAGGCCAACAGGGTTTGGGGGTGCTTCTGTGGATGGGGGGCGTGGTGAACGGTTCGTCGAGCCACGCCATCAAATCGCGATGGGTGAAGAGGTTCATAGGCAGCAGCGCCATGAGATTCGCCAAACTCCAGCCGAAACGGGTGGACCGTTGTAGATACCGCACGAGCAACATCGAGATTAATGCAATCCAAATCTGAGTCTTGACCGCATTGGCTGAAGTGCCGACGCACTTTTTGATCTTCAGGTTCTGTTTGAGCGCTTTGAAGAACAGCTCGATCTGCCAGCGATCCATTGTAAATGGCGGCGATGGTGGTTGCAGCGAGGACGTGATGATTGGTGAGAAACACCAGGTGTCTCCCGTGTCCTCGCGAATCGTCTCCACCAGGCGCAGCCGATGCGGACACGTGCCGTGGGCCCCTGGGCCGGTCAAATGGATGGTCGGATCCTTGACGATGCGGCGGTTCTGCGGCACCGCGCGGTCCTCGACGCTCTCGAATAGGACATTGTCCTTCATGTGGGTGACGAAATAGATGCCGGCCTCCGTCCCTTCGGCGAACAGCCGGTACTCGGTGTAACCCCGGTCATCCACCACGATGGGGCCGGGCGCGAAGGCGATGTGCCAAGCAGCCTGGACGCCAGCCATCTTGCCATCGGTGACGAAGACCGCAACACGGCAGATCGCCGTCATGGTCGAGAACGAGATGCAACTTGATAGCCCCCTTGGTGCGACGGACCTTTGCTCAGTCGTACAGCGACAGGCACAGATCGATCACGGTTGAGTTCCGACTGACCAGTTTGTTCTTGACGCGGAATTTCTTCTTGCCCACAGCCTTGGCGGCCACGTTTTCGAACAGTCTGTAGAACACCTGCTCAAACAATTGCCATGGCCGATGGCTATTGGCGTAGGACAGCGACGAACGAGCCGGTGTTTCGATGCCCAAGTGGACCAGCTTGCCCTCGCAGCTCTTGAGCCCACCTTCGATCTCTCGAAGGGAGTGGGCGCGGCCCAACTGGCAGAACAGCATCCCCACACACTGGCTCCAACTCGATAGTTCCTTGCTGCGGTACTCGGCTCCCGTCTCCTTCACGAGGCGTTCGAAGTCGGTGCGCGGGATGAGCTTGAGTATTTGACTAGAACCTATCTTAAAATCGATTTTCGATGAGGAACCCACGTTGGCCACAGGCATCAACTGCGAGCCGCATGCAGAATCCTTGGAAAGAACGCTGTTCGTTGATGCAGTGACGCTCAGTGGGTTTGGGGATTCACCCGCACCCTACACCCTGGGATGGCCCAACGTCATACGCTGTTTTGGACAACAGTGGTCTTTAGGTTTATAGATTCATGCGCATGTTCCAACTCCTGAGGTGAGTGGTCCAAAACAGGGGAACGCGTCCGCCTATCGAGAGGTGTGCCTCAATAAGCTCGGCAGAAGACTGTCTGGCTGTGTTCCTGTCCTTCGATTGATGAATGACGATTCACGAATGATGCTTCACAACGGAGCCGGAGGGCGTGGCGGGATCCGTGTTATTCGTGAAGTTAGCGATAGGCGAACACGTCCATCTGAAGGGACTTGATCGGCTTGGCTTCTCCGTGCACCATGCGTCGAACTCGCTCTGTGGTGTCTCGGCTGAATACCGGTTCGCCGCAGTGAAGACAGACGGCGGCAGGGATTTGCTCAACCCGGACAGGTTTGCAGTCAATGTCAAAGACTTCGCTTACCAGTTCTTGACGGCTTTCAGTTTTCCCACATACATGACAGCGAAACATAGCTACCTCCGTCTGGAGTAATCATACTGCTCTGGAGGGTCCGGCTCATAGATTGTAATGATCTTGAGCAAGTCCGAATCCACGTAAGAGATCTGAATGTGTAATGGCCGGTTTGCCCGGGTAAATCCGAGCAACTGGCTGCTGGGTGCATATTTGTCTTCGGGATAGTCTTCAATGATTCTGGCTTGCGGTCCAGCCTCCCGGATTTCTATATCGCTGAAGTTGCGCTCGACAGCACGTTTGAAGGCATGCCGACTGAACTCAAAGTCACCGGCAGCTAATTGTCAGCGAATGTCGTCCAGTGTTTTCATGAGAAGGAATAGCTGGACTATAACGGAGGGTGTTGTTCGGCACAATACAAGCGGGGAGAATCGGTCGCCCTTCGACAAGCTCACCATGAAGAAGCCTGGCGGTTGCTGGGGGCGGGCGCCGGTGATCGATGGCTATCAGGCGAATGGCTTCAGCCTTATGATCAACGGCATAGATCATCCGAAATTCTCGACCTCGATACTTCCTGAGCCCTTCCAGTTCTCGGCGGAGTGGTTCGCCGCAGGCCGGATCGGCTGCGATCGCGCGGATGGTCGCTTCGATCGACTGTGTAAGATCGGGATGGAGTGAGTGAATGATCTCCGCCACATGCGGCTACCATGTGGCGAAGGGGTGCCATGCGGTGTTAGGTGTAGGTGTGTTCGTCCCGCTTGGTCAGCTTGAGCAAGACGACTTTCCTTTTTTGATCGTCGATGTCGTAGAGTAATCGGTAGGGTCCGACGCGAAGCCTGTACTGGGCGATGAACTGAGAAACGATAATCTGGCCTGTCAGCCGTTTTGCGCGTTTTCCCTCAGGCCGAGGATTGTTGGCCAACGATCTCATGGCGGCAGCAACGGCGGCTTGGTAGTCGACTGGGATCTTGGCGAGCGCGTTCTGGAACGAGCGTTCGACTCGTTCGCTGGGAAAGACGACTTCGTACCCCAATTTAGAGGCCCATTCTCTTCAACAGTCGTTCGGCCGAGACCGCTTTTCCCTGGGCATACTCTGTCCGCCCGCGGGCGATCTCCCCCAACAACTTCTTGTCCTTCAGCTCGTCAAGGGACTCCACCAAGTCCAGCATGTCTTCGTAGGGCACAAGAAACGAAACGGGTTTTCCATGCGACAGCACCATGGAGGGCGATTTGGACCGAATCAACTTCGAAAGCTGGGCCTGCGCCTCCCGTACGTTGACCGGCTTGGCGTTTCTGAGGAAATTGGTCGAACTCATGGATCCTCCATATGTATGGCAATTGTATAGACAGTAACAGGTCAGCCGTTCATGTGCAAGCACCACATCTAGAATGGCAAGTTCCTTGAACCGTCGTATGGATAGAGCAGTGGCCAAGTCGGATACCTGAGACCTGCGCCCATGCGGCAGGGAGGGAGCGAGTTGCAGGAGAATCCGCCTAGCGCCGCTTGATCCCCAGCGCCTTGATGCGTGATGCCAGCGTTGTCGGCTTCATGCCCAGCAATGCCGCCGCCCCATCCGCGCCAAAAATCCGGCCCTTGGCCAGCCGGAGTGCTTGCATAATGTTCTCCCGTTCCTGACGTTTCAGGTCGTCACGTGTGGCGACTTTCGCCGGCGAGGAAGTTGAAAGAGTAAGAGGGCTGCTTACCGGCGTGGGTGCTGACGGCAGGTGAACCTGCAGGGCCTTGCCTTGGGAAAGGATGACCGCACGTTCAAAGACATTCTGCAGTTCACGCACATTACCGGGCCAATCGTGGGCAGCCAGCTGATTGAGCACGGCCTGAGTGATCCGCGGCGCCCGCCGATTCATGCGCCGGGCACTCTGAACGACGAAATGTAACGCGAGCTTCGGAATGTCGTCACGGCGTTCGCGCAGAAGAGGGATGTGGATCGGGAACACACTGAGTCGATAGAAGAGATCTTGGCGGAACCGGCCGGCATCGACCTCGCGTTTGAGGTCTCGGTTGGTGGCGGCGACGATGCGGGCATCCACCTGACGAGTTTTGGTATCACCCACCCGCTCGAACTCTCCTTCCTGGAGCACCCGCAGTAACTTGGCCTGCATCGCCAAGGGAAGTTCTCCGATTTCATCGAGAAAAATGGTTCCTCGATCGGCGAGTTCGAATCGCCCAGGCCGGTCCCCCAGGGCGCCGGTGAAGGCGCCTTTGACATGGCCGAAGAATTCACTTTCAAACAGCGCGTCCGGCACGGCGCTGCAATTCACCTTGATCAACGCCCGCCCTTTGCGCGCACTCCGGTCATGGATGGCCCGAGCCACCAGTTCCTTGCCCGTGCCGCTCTCTCCGGTAATCAGCACGGCCGCATCAGTCGGCGCCACGAGCTGGACCTGGCGCAGCACATGCTGGAGCGCCTCGCTCTCTCCAACAAACTCGCCCATCCCAAGCGCGGTCGTGACTTCTTCCCGGAGATAGAGATTTTCTTCCTCCAGCCGCGCGCGCAGGAGATCGATCTCCTCGCGAGCCCTGGCGTTGGCAATGCTCACGGCCGCATAGTCGGCGAAGATGCGCAGCCACTCGAACGCCTCCGCATCCAATAGACCTCGATCGAACAACCCCAACACGCCCAAGATCTCTCCTTGAAAGATCAGGGGCTGGGCCGCGAAGGTCCGGACCCCCTCGCGCGCAAACCACTCAGGGTCGGCAATCCAGTCTTCATCGCCCTTGACTCCGGCAAGCCAGAGCGCTTCGCCGGTCAACGCGACACGACCGATCTTGCGCTCGCCGATCGGAAACCGGTGAAAGCCTCCATCGACACGGCTGTAGTCGGCCTGCTTGTCGTTCGGCAGGCCGGCGCTGGCGACGAGATGGAGGGCCTTGGTATCGGTCTGGTCCTCGACACCTCGACATAAGGGGCAGGATCGGTCGGGGATCGCCAGCCAGAGGCGCGTCAGCACGGTGTTCGGGCATTGAGCAATGCCGTCAGTGATGGTGCGCAAGACCTCGTGGACCGTTCCCTGACGAGCGGTGGCGACCATGACCTGAGGCAGTTGGTGGGGATTCATGGGCGTACGCTACGAGGATTCGCATCAAGATGCAACGAGAAATCGTTGATTACGAAAACTCGTCTATTTCCAATAGCCCTAAAGATTGTCACAAACGTATCGCGATCAATAGTTTAGTTCATTCATGCTCTATGGCACAGCTTCTGCTGAAGCGGATGAATAATCGCGCGATTGAGACGCGGTCAACCACGTTCTTGAAGGAGGGTGTATGAAAACGGCAATTATCGTAGTGTCCGATCCGAAGCAGGGGTCAGAGGAGGCGTTGGGAAGGGTCTTTAATGCGTTGGCCCTGGCGTCGGAGTGTAAGCAGAACGGCGACGAAGTCGCGGTCGTCTTTAACGGAACCGGGACCCGCTGGCCCGCTGAACTCTCTCAGTTGGCCCACCCACTCAATGGCCTCTACAATTCGGTGCGGGATGTCGTGCAAGGCGCCTCCTGTGGTTGCGCAGACTTCTTTGGCGCCAAAGAAGGAGCCGAATCCTGTGGCGTGCCGATCAAAAACGACCATAAATTAGCTGGAACATCCGGTCTCTTGAGCTTGCGCCGGTATGTCGGTGACGGATGGAACACAGTGGTGTTCTGAGATCAGAAGGGGGTCAGGGATCGGCCTGCCAGGGGCAACCAATGATAGGCCGATCCAAGGGAGGAGGAGACCATGGCGATGCAATATCTTGAGACCATGATGACGGATGCCGTGCGTCGTGCTCAGCAGCACTATTACGGCCGAGAGGCCAGGATCACGGGCGCTCCTAAACGCGATCGACTTGGCGAATCAGAGGCTGAGTTTATTGCGGCGAGAGACAGTTTCTATCTGGGCACGGTGAGTGAAACCGGATGGCCGTACATCCAACATCGTGGCGGGCCCAAAGGATTCCTCCGCCTGCTTGATCCCTCCACGCTGGTGTTTGCGGACTACCAGGGTAATCGGCAGCTCTTGAGCACGGGCAACCTCTCCATCAATGACCGCGTATCCTTGTTTCTGATGGATTACGGAAACCGCGCCAGGCTGAAAATCCTCGGGCATGCCAGAGTCGAGGAGGCTCAGTCGCATCCAGATCTCGCGGCACAGCTTTCCAATTCTGGCATGCGGGCACGAGTGGAACGGATCATGTTCATTGAAGTAGTCTCGTTCGACTGGAACTGCCCGAAGTACATCACGCCTCGCTATGCAGCCGAAGAGGTCCAAGAACTGGCCGGTCCGCTCAAGGCACGTATTACCGAACTTGAAACAGCGTTGCGCGCCATCCAACCGGGATCGGAGCTGTTGGTGAAGTGATCAGCAGACGCGTGAGGTGCCGGTTTACCGTCGTCTTTCCATAGGAGAATGCTATGTCAACAAACACGGTCAGCCGTCCCCCGTTCCCACCCTTCACGCGGGAGACTGCCACTCAGAAAGTACGCATGGCCGAGGATGCCTGGAATACCCGCGATCCCGAACGGGTGTCGCAGGCCTATACGGTCGATAGCGTATGGCGAAACCGCACGGAGTTCCTGACCGGACGAGCCGCGATTGTCGCGTTTCTGCGTCGCAAATGGGAGAAAGAACGGGAGTATCGCCTCATCAAGGAGCTGTGGGCGTTTCAGGAATCGCGCATGGCCGTACGGTTTGCGTATGAGTGGCACGATGAGTCAGGCAACTGGTTCCGATCCTACGGCAACGAGAACTGGGAGTTCGACGACGCCGGGCTCATGCGTCGACGCCTCGCGAGCATCAACGATCTGCCCATCAAGGAATCAGATCGGAAATACCACTGGCCACTAGGCCGACGCCCTGACACCCATCCCTCTCTGTCTGAGCTCGGTCTCTGAACGGCGCCTGTCGCCAGGATGGCGACAGGCCGATCTTCAACGAATCAATCACGCGCGTTGATACGCGACTGGGTTGGAGCAAGCTCCAGCTCATCTCCCCGCTAATCCGCTGCCTTCCGGTTAAGACCTTCAGCGCCAGTTTATCCGACCCCTTGCCGGCCTGTCGATCCATAGAGCACTGAGAGAGTTGCTGAAGTAGGTTTTCTGAAGGGAACCGAGGGCCAACAGGCGGAGTAGGATGGCCTGTCGCGCTACGAACTTTCGCGTGAAGGCCTAACGAGAACTAGTAGGGTACGAATTATCGTAGAACCACAGCAAGGCAATGAATCAGCACAATCAATACTTATCAGTAACTTATCATTTTATTCCATGTGGCACAGCATCTGCTGAACAGGTTAACCAATCGCGCGATCAAGCGCGGGTCACTCTCACAACCCAAGGAGGCATCATGAACCGCATCGCACAACTGGATCCTCAGACCGCCACTGGCCCGGCCAAGATTCTCTTCGATGGCGTACAGGGGAAACTCGGCGTCGTGCCCAATCTAATTCGGGTACTGGGGAATGCACCAGCTGCGCTCAAAGGGTACCTGAACTTCAGCGCGGCTCTTGCCGACGGGAGTTTTGCGCCAAAACTCCGCGAACAGATTGCGCTCACGGTCGCGGAGACGAATCAATGCGCCTACTGTCTCAGTGCGCACTCGTTTCTTGGCGGCCAGCTCGGACTGACTCAGCAAGACCTCACCGACGCCCGGCAGGCCACCGCCGCCGATCCACGGGCCGAGGCCATTCTCAAGCTGGCCCGCAGCATTGTTGTCCAGCGAGGCGCATTGGATGCGGCAACATTGGATCAAGCGCGTCATGCCGGGCTGACGGACGGGGAGATCGTCGAAACGGTGGCGCATGTCGCGTTGAACATCTTCAGCAATTACATCAACCATGTCGCCGGGACGGTCATTGATTTTCCGGAGGTGACGCGCACTCAGAGCTGTGCCACGTCTTCGTGCGCCTGCGGCTAAGCGGAAAAGGACTGCGCTGTTTCACGGAATGATCGTCATCAACCTAGAAGAAAGGATGCCAGTATGAACATCGTCATTCGATCAATCGGTACTGCTCATCACACTCGTTTCCGAAATCCCTCTGTGGTTCTTCAGCAATCTCGTGCACCAACCGACAGGGATGGTCGTCCGGGTCTTCGTCTCGATGGCCATCAATCCGAGCCACGTGTCGCCTCGTCACCGAGGCCGTATTCATGGGAGGTGATCAATGGACCTGTCGAATCGTCCCATCGCCCTCGTCGTGGGAGGCTCCAGCGGCATCGGGTTTGCCACCGCAAAGCGATTATTGGAACATCACATCTCCGTCGTCATCGTCGGCAAATCTCAAGGTAAACTGGAAACGGCATTGCGTGAGCTATCAGCGCTTGGGAAAGTTGAAGCATTCTCCGTCGATTTGTACGCATCGAACGATGTTCAGCGTGTTATGGCATTCGCCGGCGACCACAACCGCCCTATCAAATACTTGGTGAATGCCGCCGGGTATTTCAAGCCCACTCCTTTCCTCGAACACACGCACCTAGACTACGATGCGTATTTGGACCTCAACCGAGCCCTCTTCTTCATTTCGCAGGCCGTCGCCAAGAACATGGCCGCCAACGGCGGGGGTTCGATCGTGCCTGTCGGCTCCATGTGGGCGCGACAAGCCGTCAAAGCGACGCCGTCCTCGGCCTATTCGATGGCGAAGGCCGGACTGCATGCGCTCACGCAACACATGGCCATGGAGTTGGCCGACCACAAGATTCGTGTGAATGCCGTCTCCCCGGCCGTGGTCCACACTCCGATTTACCGGGCGTTCATCGAGCCCATTCAAGTTGACGAGACGTTAGCCTCTTTCAACGGGTTTCATCCGATCGGCCGGATTGGGACGGCTGACGATGTGGCGCGAGCCATTACATTTCTGCTCAGCGACGAGACAGCCTGGGTGACTGGTGCGATTTGGGATGTCGATGGGGGTGTGATGGCGGGACGCAACTAATCAGCGGAGGGAATGAAGGACTCTTCTTTGTCTCAAGTAGTCATATCGGCCGGAACAGTATTTACGATTGTGTACGGCTTGCGTACCGACCTAGCTGGGCCACGAAGGGGAAGCGGAG
>JBBIKN010000123.1:0-9043 GCA_037445435.1 Nitrospira sp.
AACTTTGGACGATGCCATCCATTTCAGCGTTGGGATCTATCGCCTCATCAGAGTACTGAGTACTGGTAGAGTCTCAGTGATGAGTTGTGTATAATGCACCACGGGGACCGTGGCCCTCTATTCCTCCCCGTTCTCCAGCCGCAGCAACAAGGCTGCATAATCATGTGCAGCAAACTCTGCGGAATTCAGGGGTCACGATCCCATTATCCCACGGGTGGGGGGCTAGCTCAGTTGGGAGAGCACTACGTTCGCAACGTAGGGGTCGCGGGTTCAACTCCCGTGCCCTCCACCAAACATCCTCCCACCTCTCATATCAGTCTCGATCACCCCAAAGAGATCAATTTCGACGAGGTCCTCAGAAAGAAGACGGATTTCCGAAGTTACGTCACAGCATTCAATTTCAGTGGATACAATCGGAGCAGTGAATTTTAACCAATAGGGAGGCAATAGATGACCAGCAAACTCTACCGTAGAGTCTTCGTTGTTGTTGCGCTTGGAGCATTATTGAGCGTGTCTACGTTGAACGCTCAGCCGTCACCAGCCGGTAACGTCAGAGATGCCGTTACACATGCGAAGGAAGCGGTCGACCATGGCAAACAAGGCCATGCTGACGCACTTGTGACGCATGCGGAAAAGTCGCGGAACCATGCCGAGAGAGGCGGCAGAGACCCTCATCTGAAGGAAGCGATCACACACCTGAACGAAGCGATCGAGCATGGTAAAGCTGGGCATGCCGACGTAGCCACGGAACATGCCGAAACTGCTCTTACACATCTGAATGAAGTGAAATAACGTAGCACATACCCGCAGCGAGAACGGGACTATACGACGGGCGGGGAAGAACTACCCTGCCCGTTCCGTTTAAAGCGCCGTGAGGCCGGAAGCACATGGCGGTTTCGAACAAGTAGGCTGCGAGACACGAGTGAAATCATCGCGCCAACGAGAGTAAATCCTCTCTCAAGCATTCAGTACAATCGCGCTCATGCCTCTTTCTTCCTTGATTCGATTCGGTACGTCAACATGGACCTACGAAGGCTGGCAAGGACAGGTGTATCGGCTGAAGTACGCCAAGACGACGTTTGCGAAGGAATGTCTTGGAGAATATTGTCAATACCTCTACAAGGGCGAACCGCTTTTTCGAACGGTCGGGAACGATTCCACTTTCTACCGCCCACCGACCGCAAATCAACTTCGTCACTATCTGAATCAGATCCCAGAAGACTTCCACATGTGTTTCAAAGTCTGGGAGGAAATCACCATTCCCAGGTTTTCCAGACAAGCCCGCTATGGTCTCAAAGCCGGCCGACCGAATCCCCGCTTTCTCGATGCGAAGCTGTTCAACGAAATGGTCTTAACGCCATATCGTGAAGCGCAATTCGGATCATATATGGGTCCACTCCTCTTCGAGTTCCAGCAACACGGGATGTCCACGATCGAGTTTTGCTCACGGCTCGATCGATTCTTCGGTTGGCTACCGAATGATTTCCAGTATGCGGTCGAGATCCGCAATGCAGGCCTGCTCGGCTCGGACTACCGAAAGGTCCTGGAGAGCCATCGCGTGGCTCACGTCTATAATCACTGGTCTTACATGCCACCGTTGCTGCAACAGCACAAACGTATGGAGGAACGTTTCACCGCGCCATTCACCGTGATCCGATTGCTCACGCCGCTCAATATGAGTTATGAAACGGCGAAGAAACGCGCGGCACCTTACAACAAGATCGTGGAAGTACTGCCACAGATGCGAAAAGAGACCGTCGCCCTCATCAACCAGGCTACGGGTGAAAACCGACGAGCCTATGTGCTGGTGAATAATCGATCGGAGGGGAATGCGCCGTTGACGGTGCAGGCACTAAAGGAAGCGTTTGAGTAAATGCGTTCTCAGGTGGGGTGGAACTTAAGAAAATTTACCTCGACACCAGTTCATCCGCTCCAAAGAGAGCAACGCACGTTCCATGCCGGGATATGCAACGCGACATCAAGATTCTACGACGCGCTGATAATCGCCTCCCCATCCGGCTTGGCGCCATCGATGGACACCCGCCGGCCGTCTACTCGGAGACGTCCTTCGGCAAAAAGTTGCACGGCGCGCGGATAAATTTTGTGTTCTTGCACGAGGATTCTCGCAGCCAGGGTTTCAGGGGTATCCTCGTCGAGGATCGGCACGGCCGCTTGGATGATGATCGGCCCTTCGTCCACACCTTCGGTGACGAAATGCACAGTACAGCCGGCCAACTTACAGCCCCAATCAATGGCCTTTTTCTGCACGTCCAATCCAGGGAAGGAGGGCAGCAGGGAGGGATGAATGTTCATCATGCGATTGGCGTAGGCATTGACTAAGACTGCCGTGACGATCTTCATGTAGCCGGCGAGCAGGACGAGTTCGACCTCATGTTGCTGAAGGATTTCCAAGAGCGCGCGGTCGTAGGCCTCACGACCATCTGGCCGCCCGGCAAAGGGTTTAGGATCGACAAATAGATCTTTGAGTCCGTGCTTCCGAGCACGCTCCAGGGCAACCGCGTCTTTCTTATTGCTGATGACAGCCACAATCCGAGCCTGCATCGGTCCCGATTCGATGGCATCGATGATGGCCTGTAGATTGGAGCCTCGACCGGATGCCAGTACCGCTACCCTTAATGGAGTCGTTCGGCTAATCGACATACTCGACCTCCGGCTCCTCCCCGGTAGAAGAAGCGATTTCCCCGATCTGCCAGCCTTTGTCTCCCAGCGCTGTGGCACGAGCCAGCACTCCGGACACTGAATCTGGCGGCACCACAAGAATCAACCCGATACCCATATTGAACACCCGATACATCTCTTCACGATCGACCCGTCCCAAACGGCTCATCACATCGAAGATCGGCGGTACTGACCAAGCCGTGCGTGTAATCCTGGCCCGAACTCCCTTCGGAAACACACGCGGCAAATTCTCGGTAATGCCTCCTCCGGTAATGTGTGCGATGCCCTTGATCGGAAATTGTTCGACAAGCGTCAAAATCTGTTTCGCATAAATTCTGGTGGGTGTCAGCAACACCTCTCCAAGTGAACCGCCTAGTTCCGGGATGCGGTTGGCAACCGTCAGCTTGGCTTGTTCAAACAACACTCGCCGAGCCAGTGAGTAGCCGTTGCTATGGAGGCCTGAAGAAGCTAAACCAATGACCGCATCCCCGGACACAATATGTCGACCATCGATGATCTTGGGACGATCGACGGCACCGACGGCGAAACCGGCCAGGTCGTACTCCCCTTCGGGATAGAACGACGGCATTTCAGCGGTTTCACCCCCGATCAGCGCACACCCGGCTTGACGGCAGCCTTCGGCGATACCGGCCACCACTTCCTGAGCCTTGGAGACGGATAACTTCCCGGTCGCAAAATAGTCCAAAAAGAACAGCGGCTCCGCACCGCTCACCGCAATATCATTCACACACATCGCCACCAGATCGATGCCGACGGTATCGTGCTTATCCATCATGAAAGCGATCTTCAGTTTGGTCCCGACCCCATCCGTTCCGGAGACGAGCACGGGCTCTTTGTATTTACCGGCTTGAAGACCAAAGAGGCCGCCAAAGCCTCCTAAGTCGGTCAGGACCTCGGGACGAAACGTCGATCGAACAAGCGGCTTGATGCGAGCGACAAACTCATCGCCTGCATCGATATCCACACCGGCATCACGATAGGTCGTCATAGTAAATCAGGACAGGGTAGGTTGACATTGAGGTCGAGGCTGAGTGGGAAGCAAGCGATCACTGGTCACGGCCTAACCCTTAGCCTCAACCTGTTGTCGGAGGCGCATCTTAGCGGAGGGTCTGGTGGAGGTCAACGCACCTATCGGAATCGTCTCAAGGCCCTCATTTTCCCAACCTTCTGCTTTTTTCTTGCCGCTCTATGAATACACCCTATACTAGGTCTATTCCGTTTTGGACGGTCTTGGGATCTACAAACCACCTAAGGAGAACGTGGTGGCGGTTTTAATAATCGACGACTCTCCCGATGAGCGACTGCTGCTTCATCATATCCTGAAGAATGCCGGATATCGAGACTTGATCACGGTTTCTTCCGCCGTCGACGCCTTCATTCAATTGGACCTGGAACATGCCGGTGCCAACTCCGTTAAGGTCGACGTGATTTTGATGGATATCAAGATGCCGGCCATTGATGGCGTCGAGGCCTGTCGCCGCATCAAGGCCATCGATACGTTTGCAGGGATTCCGATCATCATCGTGACGGCTCGGAACCAAAAAGACTGGCTCCAGGCGGCATTCGACGCCGGAGCGACGGACTACATCAGAAAACCGATTGAACAGGTTGAGCTCCTTGCACGAGTGAAATTGGCATTCAAGCTCAAGCAAGAAGCGGACACGAGAAGAAGCTGGGAACACGAGATCACACAAACCATCACCGACCTCGACCGCGCGCTGCGCGACATCGCCACATTGCAACAACTCATACCCGTGTGCCCGTCCTGCAGAAGATCTCAGCCCACACGCCTGTCCGAGGCCGCTCTGAACGAGTACGTGCAGACCCACCCTCACACGAAGTTTCAGGACCTCGTCTGCACCGCGTGCGCCGGACGCTGATCCCACCGCAGCCCTCAGCTCTCCGGCCTCATTTCCACATCGAGCAACTTGATCTTTCGATGAAGATGACTTCGCTCGATCTTGAGATCCTCAGCGGTTCGCGAAATGTTCCAGTGATGTTCCCGAAGTTTGCGACTGATGTATTCTTTTTCGAACGCGTTGCGGGCATCTCGAAGCGAGTCGTAGGATTTGGTGAGGAGGGGGTTGGCCGCGTGATTGACGGCCGACACCACGCCGGCCGTTCGTCCCTGTAACGACAGGGTGACATGCGAGGCTTCGATGACAAACCCGGGTACCATGATCATGAGCCGCTCGATCAAATTCCTCAGCTCCCGAATGTTCCCGGGCCATTCATATTGTTGAAACACGGCCATCGCCTCCGGAGAGACTTCCTTCATCCGCAACCCTTGCTCCTCGACATGCGTCTTCATGAAATGCTGGACCAGGGCCGGAATATCTTCCCGCCTCTCCCGCAGCGGAGGCACCACGATCGGCACCACGTTGAGGCGGTAGTACAGATCCTCTCGAAAGTGTCCCTTGCCGATTTCTTTTTCCAAGTCCTTATTGGAAGCCGCCAGGACGCGCACATCGACCTTCATCAGTTTGGTTCCGCCGACCCGCGTGAACTGCTGTTCCTGTAAAGCCCGTAACACTTTCGCCTGTGTGTTGAGGCTCATATCGCCGATTTCGTCCAGAAACAGCGTACCTCCATCCGCCTGCTCGAACTGACCGCGCTTCATCGATGTGGCTCCGGTGAAAGAGCCCTTTTCGTGACCGAACAATTCGCTCTCGATCAATGTCTCAGGGATGGCTGCACAATTGACGGCCACGAACGGATGGTCCGATCTGGTGCTGTGCATATGGATGGCTCGAGCGACCAACTCTTTCCCCGTGCCATTCTCACCCCCGATCAACACCCGACTGTTCGTGGGGCCTGCCGTTTGAATGAGTTCCCGTAGCCGCTGCATGGCCGGAGACTTGCCGACCAACTCGAACTTTTGCTGAACCTTGTTCCGCAGCGACCGGTTCTCTTGCGCCAATCGAAACTGCTCCAACGCGTGCTTGACGCGGAGCGTGACGTTTTCCAGCGACAACGGCTTCTCGATGTAATCGTACGCGCCCAGCTTGATCGCTTTCACGGCCGTTTCGATGGAGCCATGCCCGGAGATCATCATGACCTGGGTCGTGGGGACAAACTCTTTCACCCGTCGTAAAGTCTCCAATCCGTCCATCTCCGGCATCCAGATGTCCAGGATCATCAGATCCGGCGGGTCGGTTCCATATATTTTCAGCGCCTCAACCCCGTTGGCGGCTACGGAGACTTCATAGCCTTCATCTTCCAGGATGCTTCGCAGGGACGTGCGAATCGCTTCTTCGTCGTCCACCACTAGAATCGATGCCGACATAACCTCTCTCTCCTTACCACTTCCCCCTCACGGATCCACCCTACACCGGCAAATCGAACGTAAACACGGCCCCCTTCGGATGATTGTTTCCCACATGAATCTGCCCTTCGTGATCGGTGATGATCCGGCGGACGATCGCCAACCCCAACCCGGTTCCCGTCTTCTTCCGGGTAAAATACGGCACGAACAACCGTTCTTGATCCTCGGGAGCGATGCCGGGTCCTTCGTCCGCCACGGTCACGACCGCGCGACGGCGTTTCGTATCATACTTGGTCCCGACCCACAGCCGCCCTTTCTGATTCATCGCTTGCACCGCGTTGTCAAAGAGATTGACGAACACCCGCCTGAGTTGTTCCCGATCGAAATTAATGGACGGCAAATCCTCGTCCAGGTCCACAATCAGCTCAATATCCTTCTGCGCCTCACGATAGAGCGTTGCCACTTCCCGCACCACATCGTGCAAGGATTGCCGGGTCATCTGCGGAGCAGGCAAGCGAGCGAATTTCGAAAATTCGTCCAGCATCTGCTTAAGGCTTCCGACCTCGTTGATGATGACATTGGTCGCGTCGTCGAACACTCGGTCAAGGTCGGGGGATTTTTCGAAAAACTTCTTACGCAATCGCTGAGCCGATAGTTGAATAGGAGTCAGCGGGTTTTTGATTTCATGGGCGACGCGCTTCGCGACCTCCTGCCAAGCCGCAACTTTCTGCGCCTTGATCAACTCCGTTAAATCTTCAAAGACCAACACAAACCCCAAGTCTTTGTTGGCCTCATCCCGCATACGAGAACCTTTCAAACCGATCGTAATCAGCTTCCCTTGGATATCCAACTGCGCTTCCAACTCCAAATCGTCGAGCTCATCGGCCAGCATACGGTCATAGGCGGTCTGGAATGAGTCCAGACTGAACTCTTTGAACACCTCATTGGCCAACCGTCCTCTGAACCGGTCGCCAGCCAACCCAAGAATGCGTTCTGCCGATGGGTTGAACGTCGTAATGGTGCCGTTCCGATCGATGGACAACAGGCCGGCGGCGATCGTATCAACGACCGTTTCGATATAAGCACGGCGGCGATCTAGCTCGACGTTGGTATTCCGCAAGGTCAGGTTGGCTTCCTCAAGCTTGGACTTACTTCCTTGGAGATCCTGGGTCATCCGATTGAACGACTCGATCAGCGTCCCAATTTCATCGGTCGCCTTGGCATCAATCTGCACCGACAGGTCACCCTGAGCGACGGCTTCGGTCGCTTCCGCCAGCCGTTGAATCGGAACGGTGATCCCGCGCGCCACATAGAACCCGAACCACGTCGCGCTGAAGAGAATCAATACCGCCACGACGGCGACGAAAAGATACGCCCCGGCTTTAATCGGGTTTTTCATCGCCTTGATCTGCTTGTACGCCGTGTATTGGCGACCGATCCCCTCCATCTTCGTCAGTAGGGATTCAGGGACGTAGGTTTCCACGACCACGACCCCGTCCAACTCACCTCGCCGGCTTCCAGATGCCACCGGAATGGCGGCGCGCACCAACCTCCCCGTCTGGGCCTCCTGGACGGAGGTAAACTCTTGCTTGCCGTTGATGACTTGCAAGACCAGCTGACTGATCGGCAGATCCAACACCCCGGGCGGAATGTCACTATCAAGGGCTTTGGTGAGGGTCTCCAGCTTGTTCGAAAACACTTCAATTCCGGCGACGCCGTATTCCATGCGCTTGCGAGCCATCGCCGCGATCAAAAGATCGCGCTGGACCGGAGCCAACATATCTTCGCGGAACAGTTCCTGCGAAATAGCCCGTGCACTGTTGACTGCGAGCGCGACATGTCCCGCATGTTGCATGCGAGCGACCTCATACGAGTCTTTCATCACCTTTTCAATGTGCTCGCTGAACCAGACATCGACGGCCTTATTGATCAGTCCGCTTGCGACGAATGCCAGAAGTAGCGTCGGAATGAGTGAAAACCCGATAAACGCAGCAATGAGCTTGGTACGAAATCCCGACCCGACAAGACGGTGCCGACGTTCAAAATACGCCTTGATCAGATTCCTGGACAACAGGAGCACCAACACCACGAAACCGATCAGGTCCAAATTGACCAGGAGGAGAACCAATGCATAGCTGGTCGTCGGTAGGAAGGAGCCGCTCTCTTCGGAGCCAGGCGCCACAACTTGTGAGTAATACAGCGTAAGGGCCAAGCAGGGGACCAGGAGAATGAGGACGATCCAGACAGGACGAAGATGGGGCGGCTTTCGTTCCGGTTTCTTCGGTTGGTCAATCGAAGCGATACGCCAGTGACCGCCCCTCAGGACGGGCCGCACCTCCGGAAGTCCTCCGGAAGTCGGTCCTAAGGCATCCGTAGAATGATTAAGTTCTGGCATACAGTCGCCCTCTGGTATCGTCGATACAGGGGGAACAGGAAACTATCTCACTATAGCCGACTTACAAGGCAGTCTCAAAGCTTGCCGCATAACGTGCAGCGCCCGGAGACCCGGCGGCACGCAACACGAAAGAAGGGGTATTACTTCGGTGATGCCAGCGTGACATACTTCATACGAAGCGCATACAGCATGTCGCGCAGGACCGTCTGCTCATCAGAAGTCAGATTGCCTTTCGTCTTGTCTTCCAAGACCGACAGCAGATCGATGATTTCCTTGGCCTGAGGCAGGTTGACGGGTATCGGTGCCTTCTGAGGGTCCAATTGCTCGCCCATGAGCATGAGCGACGACGAGCCCAGCGAGATGACAAAGGACGAGAACGTGACCGGAGGTGTCGGAGGGGTGTGAGAAGGTTCAGAAGACGAAGTCTCAGACCTCGACTGTTTGGGGGAGGGCTGTGCTGCCTGAGCCGCCTCCGTCCCTCCGCTTGCCCGCCGATCGCGAATGACAAATCCTTGCTCCTCCTCCGCCATTGTTCTCCATCCCTCACATTTCCGATTGTTGCCGGTACCCTACCATAGGGTCGATTCGGTCGCAAGCCGTGCCGGAGATTGAAGAGCAACCTCTCACGTGGTGGTGAGATTGGGCACAAGGAGTAGCGGTCACGGAATAGGAACCTCGACATA
>JBBIKN010000124.1:0-8984 GCA_037445435.1 Nitrospira sp.
GATAACGGGGTCGCCAATTGCTCAAGCGATTGCCCCTCCGCCTTCACTCCCAACCATAGTTCGATCGCAGCGCCGAGCAGCATCACTCCGCCACCCAGAAGATAGCCGTAAAAGACGCTGGTGATCGATGTCTCAATGAGCATTCCATAGAGCCACGGTGCCGCCACGCCGGCTCCTTGGGCCACAATGAAGAAAAAGGCGATCGCCATCGCTCGGATTTCCATCGGAAAGATTTCGCTCACCGTGAGATAGGCGGCACTCGCCCCCGCGGACGCAAAAAAGAAAATCGAGGACCAGATCAGCATGTGCGTGAAGAGCGTCAAGGAACCGACCCAGAATAGATATCCCGTCACGCCCAAGAGGAGACCGGCGAGGCCGTATGTGAGGCTGATCATGGGTTTTCGGCCGATCGTATCGAACAGTCGACCTAACACGAGCGGTCCCAAAAAATTGCCCAACGCGAACGGTAAGATGTAAAGACCGATGTTGCTGCTGAGCACACCGTAATATTTCGTGAGCAGCAGCGGATACGTGAACGACACCGCGTTGTACATGAAGGATTGGGAGACCATCAGTCCAATGCCCAAGATCGTTCGTTGTGGGTAGGACCGGAATAGTTCTCGCGCCACGGTCGCGATCGTCGCATGCGGCCGCGGATGCACGGTGATCGTGCCGTGAGGATGGGCCAGCGATGTTCGTCGGTCTAGCGCCACTTGCCGTTCGATCTCCGACACAATGGCGTCCGCGTCATGCACCCGACCGTGGGTCATGAGCCAGCGAGGGCTTTCGGGAATGACGTGCCGAACAATGATGATCGCCACGCCCAGCACGGCGCCAAAGACAAAACAGAGCCGCCACCCAATGGATTCGGAAAAGATCGCCGGATTTAGCAGCAGCAGCGTCAAGGACGCCCCGGCCGCCGACCCCAGCCACCATGTTCCGTTGATCGCCAGATCGGTATGACCGCGGCTACGGGCGGGAATCAATTCATCGATCGCGGAATTGATGGCGGCATACTCGCCCCCGATGCCGGCGCCGGTCAAAAATCGGAAGAACATGAAACTCATGAGGTCCCATGAAAAAGCCGTCAGCACGGTCGCCGTGAGATAGAGCGCCAACGTGATCATGAACCATTTTTTGCGTCCTTGGCGGTCGGTCAGGTACGAAAAGAGCAGCGCGCCCATGACTGATCCGGCGAGGTAAGCGGACGCCGTGAGCCCCACTTCCGATTGAGTGAGATGTAACGCGTCAGGGTGGGTCAGCATCGGACCGAGTGAGGCCACGATGGATACTTCCAGCCCATCGAGCAGCCAGGTGACCCCGAGCGCTCCGACGACCAGCCAATGCCAGCGTGACCAAGGCAATCGGTCCAGACGTTGCGGGATGTTGGTGGTGATAGGGATGGCGGAATCGGGACTCATTCGTCATGGTAGCATGACCACCGGCCAGAAAACTGGAGGATAAAAGCCTACCAACTCAGTTGCCAGCTGTGAGCATCCCGTTCCACGAGAGTGTCCGCTTCCTTCGGTCCCCAGGATCCGGCCGTGTAGAAATGTACCGGTCGTGGACCGACTAACAGCGGGTCGTAGAGTCGCCAGGCCGTTTCCGTAAAGTCCGCGGTGACGAATAATGTCTGGTCACCGATCATGATGTCGCGCAGCAATGTCTCATAGGCTTCCGGTAATTCACCGCCGAAGGCCTTTCCATAGTCGAAGCTCAACGCTCGGTCTGTAAATCTGAACGGACGCCCCGGCGTCTTCACGGAAAAGCAAAGGGAAAATCCTTCGCTGGGTTGCAAGGTGATCAATAGCTTGTTGGGGTTCAGACTGCCCGGCTCCAATGATCGAAACACTTGAATAGGCGCCGGACGGAAGGTCACGGCCACTTGCGTGATCTTGCGCGGGAGCCGTTTCCCGGTTCTTAAATAAAACGGTACGCCTCTCCATCGCCAATTGTGAACCTCCAGCTTCAACGCCACATACGTCTCGGTCGTCGAATCCGGCGATACGCCACGTTCCTGTCGGTATGCGGGAATCTGCTGACCGCCGACATGCCAGGCCGTATATTGTCCGAAGACCGCGTCTTGCGGCTTAATCGGTGAAATCGAGTGCAGCACTTTCAATTTTTCCGCTTGGATCTCGGACGCTTCAAAGGAAGTCGGCACCTCCATCCCGACGACGGTCAGCAGTTGTGTCAGGTGGTTCTGTACCATGTCGCGCAATGCACCGGCCTCTTCATAATAAGCCCCGCGATGTTCGACCCCGAGATCCTCCGCCACGGTGATTTCTACGCTCTCCACTGTGTCCCGATTCCATAACGACTCAAAAATGGGGTTGGCGAAACGAAAGGCCAACAGATTCTGCACGGTCTCTTTCCCGAGATAGTGGTCGATACGATAGATCTGCGATTCGTCCAGATAGCGATGGAGAAGGGTATTGAGCGTACGGGCGGAATGAAAGTCGTGGCCGAACGGCTTTTCGAAGACCACGCGCACCCAGCCATGACTTTTGAGCAACCCGGTTTGGTCCAGCAGTTCCAAGGTTGTCGGCACAATCGGCGGGGGAAGCGCCAAGTAAAAAATCCGGTTTTGAGGCAGATTCCGTGAAATTTCAAGACGAGCGACAAACCTGGCAAGGTTTTCGTAATCTGCCGCTCCGCCTTGCCGGAGTGTCTGATAGTACAGATGGTCTTCGCACCATTGCCGGAGATCCGGGGCATTACGAGCGCCGGAAATACGCAGTCCCTCATAGGCCCATAACCGAAAAGCCTCTTCGCCGATTTCAGGCAAAGCAGCGCCGACGATGAGCGTATTCTGTTTTTCCAACTCGCCGTAAGTGCGTAAATGAAACAACGCGGGCAGCAGTTTCCGGCGCGTCAGGTCTCCAGTCGCTCCCAGAATAATGAACAGGTGCGGCTCGACGGTCTTATCTTGCATAGTCGTCGGCTCCCTTTATGACCCTACGATCTCCATTGAGACGCGTCAACCCACGAAACCCCTGACATGGTCGTAGAGCCATGTCGGCGGACCACCGATCCGACCTTCAAAACCAATTCAAAGGTTCCTTTACTTACAGTACATGCTAAACGAAGTTATCGCAGATGACGGTGCCGAGTAAATTCATTCTCACTCGAAACTGCCGATATGTCACGTACTTGACACTTTCTTAGACCGGATTATTACCAACCTCAGTTGTTCCTATTGTGATGAGAGGCAGTGTGCCTGTGTCTCGTTTGACGCACATAACATAAGGAGGATGAAGAATGTTAATCACTCGGCTAAAACGGACTCCCTTCTTGATGTTGTGCGTGATAACGATGTGTGTTGCATCGACGGGGTTTGTGGGGAATACGACGCAGCTGAGCGATCCTCAGATTGAATCTGCGATCAAGGAACGGTTGTCTGGAGATAGCCGCATCGATGCGAAGAACATTCAAGCGAAGGTCGATAGGGGCGTCGTCACCTTGAGTGGAACCGTCCCGACGCTAGTGGACAAAGCCTTAGCTGAAGCATCGGTTTCGGGAACTATGGTAGGCATCCGTAATGTAAACAACGACATCACGGTCGTTCGTCCTGTTCTCAAGGATGAAGAAATCAGACTGGCTATCGAAGCCGCCCTGCGGTCGGTCCCGGCCCCTCAGAGAGCACGCTCAACAAGATAACGGTGCTGGTCCATGGGAGCGATGTGGTATTGAAAGGGACGGTTGAAAAACCTCTCCATCGACGGTTGGCTGGTAAGGCCACTGAATCGGTCCAAGGCGTGACGTCCATCGCGAATCTACTCAAGGTGGTCGGCTCCCCAAGGCCGGACCATAAAATCGAGAAAGATGTCTTGGCTTACCCGAAATGGGCGCCCTACCTCGATTTGGATCAGATCGACTATAGTGTCGAAAACGGAGTCGTGAAGCTGAAGGGACCGGTGGATCATCTCGCGACGATCTTTACGATGGCAAATGATATCGAAAAAATCCGTGGAGTTGTCGACGTCGACACGTCTCAAATGAAGCCGACCAAAGCCAACAAGCTTCCGGCATGAAACCTCTAATCCTCGCTTTTTGTCATTCTTCCGGTTCCACGATCGGACCGGCCCATTCGCCGTTTGCGAGCGCCACCTCTTGAAATCCACCGTCCGGCCACTGGAACTGTCCAGCCCCGTCGACAAGGACGATAAAGGGATCTGATTCATACGCTTGCCCGCGGAACCAGTACCAGCCAGGCCTTGTCGGTTTGTTGCTGCTCCAACGATAGGGCGACATCGGTGCTCCCTCACCTCCTGAACGGTTCGTCATTCCACCCTGTCTTCACGTTCTGGTACAGTATCCCCTCTCTGTTCGTGACCCTATCACGTCATGTCCGTACTGCCAATAGAAGAAGTACTGCCGTCGGTCTGCCGAGCGTTGGAGGCCGGTCCGAATGCGTTGCTGAGCGCCCCGCCGGGCGCGGGGAAAACGACTCGCGTTCCGTTGGCGCTCCTGAAAGCGCCGTGGCTGTCGGGTAAGAAACTTTTGCTGCTTGAACCCCGGCGGCTCGCTGCGCGAGCCGCCGCGAACCACATGGCCGATCTGTTGCATGAGCGTGTTGGTGAGACCGTGGGTTATCGAATGCGACTTGAGACCAAGATCGGGCCGACGACTAAGATCGAAGTCGTGACGGAGGGGGTACTGACCAGATTACTGCAGCAGGATCCATCCCTGGGCGACTACGGCATCGTGCTTTTCGACGAATTCCATGAACGGAGTCTACAGGCCGATCTTGGACTCGCCCTGTCTCTTGAAACTCAACGACTCTTCCGCCCCGACCTTCGTCTTTTGGTGATGTCGGCTACTCTGGATTGCGGTCCGGTCAGCGAGCTGTTAGGCCATCCACCCCTCATGACCTGCGAGGGCCGGATGTTTCCGGTTGAGATCAGGTATCTTGATCAATCTCTTACCGGACGACTCGATCTCGCCGTCGTTCAACTTATCCGGCGGTCATTGCGGCGAGATGAAGGCAGTCTACTTGTCTTTCTTCCTGGGATGGCGGATATCCGTCGAGTCGAGCGAATGCTGTCTGATTCACAATTAAACCCTCACATAAAGATTGCCGCACTCCACGGTGATCTTCCACTTGAAACACAGCAATCGGCAATCAAGCCTGCTCCTCCTGGGACCAGAAAGGTCGTCTTAGCCACTTCCATTGCGGAAACCAGTCTGACGATCGAAGGCGTACGTGTGGTGATTGATGCCGGTCGATTACGCATTCCGCGGTATGATCCCCGTACTGGTCTGACTCGATTGGAGACGATCCGTGTCACACGAGATTCTGCCGAACAACGCCGGGGCAGGGCCGGGAGACTTGAACCAGGCATGTGTTACAGACTCTGGACCGAAAAAGAACAGGCCGCGCTCGCTGTCCGTCGTCCACCGGAAATCCTCGATGCCGATTTGACCCCTCTCATGCTCGATCTTGCACAGTGGGGGGCACAAGATCCGTCGGAGTTGTCTTGGCTCACTCCGCCGCCACAGGGCGCGGTTGCTCAGGCCAAAAACTTACTGATCCAACTGGGAGCCTTCTCTGCTGATGGTCGGCTGACCGACCATGGCAGGCGCATGGCCGAGCTTTCGCTTCATCCTCGCCTGGCGCATATGTTGATTAACGCCCTCCCCCGAGGGCTTGCCGAGCAAGCGTGTGACTTGGCAGCACTGCTTACCGAACGCGATCTGCTCTACGGTCCGGCTGCAGAGCGGCATGTCGATCTGAGGATCAGGTTAGACCTGCTGCAGGGACGGCATGATTCAACGGTCGGAGCGACGGTGGATCGGCCTATTCTCGACAGGGTGAAGCGAACCGCTGAATTATGGCGACGACAACTTCTTCAACAGAGAGTGAGAAAACAGGATGAGAAGCCTGACTCTTTCTATGCGGCTGGGGTGCTCCTTGCACTTGCCTATCCTGATCGGATTGCTCGGAGACAGCCGGGCGTAGAAGGATATTATCGTCTCGTCAACGGTCAAGGCGCACGCTTCACGAAGCCGGATCCCTTAGCAACGGAACCCTTCCTCGCCATCGCGGACTTAGATGGAGGCACTCAGTGGGCCACGATCAATCTTGCAGCTCCGATCACACGACACGATATTGAATCCCTCTACCATGATCGGTTGATCGAGGAAGAAGATGTGATCTGGGATGAAGGGTCCCGTGCGGTTCGAGCCTTACGCCGACAACGACTTGGAGCAATGATTTTGTCGGAGGATGCCGCTTCATCTCCCGATGTCAACCGAATTAGAACCGCGCTCTTGCAAGGTATTCATAAATCTGGTCTTGAGGTTCTCTTGTTCAGTCCTTCGCTCCAGCAGTGGCGCGCTCGCGTGATGTGGCTGAAGCGAATTGAAGGGGCTCAATCGGAATGGCCCGATCTTTCCGATGAGACTTTGCTTCAGACCTTGGATCAGTGGCTTGGTCCTTATTTGACCGGTATCACCACCCTTGATCGGGTGAAGCGAATGGATCTTACGGCACCGCTCTATGCCTTCCTGACGCACGAGCAACGGCGTCGCCTCGACCGTCTGGTTCCGACCCACATCACTGTTCCAAGTGGCTCACGAATCCCTATCGATTACGAGCAGCCTGAATTCCCGGTTCTCGCTGTACGTGTGCAAGAGATGTTCGGTTGCAAAGACACGCCACGGCTGATGGATGGAAAAATTCCCGTCATGCTGCATCTCCTGTCCCCTGCCAAACGGCCGGTACAGGTCACTCAAGATCTCAGTGGCTTTTGGAAGAGAGCCTATCCGGATATCAGGAAAGAGTTACGCGGTCGGTATCCCAAACACCATTGGCCCGAGGATCCGCTGAATGCCGCACCGACGGCGAAGATCAAACGGAAAAGCTGAGGCCGCCACACTGACACGCTCAGAACCAGGGTGTCCCCTAGTGGGGGTTCCGCTCTACCAGCCACTTCATTCCTATGGTACTGTGAACTGATTTACGCGAAACCTCACGCCGATTGATCCGGCATGAAGGAGATCGAGGTATGTCGTCTTCCCCTTACACGGTACTCGAAGTGCGAAGGTCGTTCATCCCCCATCTCATGCTGGGGTGGTACGTCCTATTGTTCCTCACGATGGCCGTTGCACCGGTCGATCCCCGGGTGTGGTGGAGCATGAACATTCTGCCGGCAGTTTTCGTCGCGCTTCTCGTCGGGACTTACCGAATGTTTCCGCTCTCCAACGCTTCGTATATCCTGATCACCATGTGGCTAACGCTCCATACCATTGCCGCTCACTATACCTATCCACAAGTCCCCGTCGGATTGTGGCTCGATCAATGGTTTAATTTTCATCGTCATCACTTTGACCGCATCGTCCATTTCAGCTTCGGCTTCTTCATCACGTTCCCGTTGGTCGAAGTCTTTCGTCGGCGCTACAACGCCAAGGGTTGGCTGCTCCCCTACCTGGTCGTCATCACGGTGCTCGGCCTCAGCGCGTTTTGGGAAATCATCGAAGCGTGGGTCGGACAGGTCGCCCATCGCGAGCTAGAGAGTGCGTTGGTCGGGCACCAGGGTGATGTCTGGGATCCGCAACATGACATGGCGGCCGCGCTCTATGGATCTCTCCTGTACGTCGGCATGTTGGCGATTCTTCGAAAGCTGCACCTTCCTGAAGCGGCCTTGTCCAGTGAACCCGATGTCTCAGATGCATTGGCCTTAGCGCCGGACTCTCTCGCATCCGATTCCCTCAGCAGTGAATCATAACGTTTTCCGTGAGATCTCATCTGGCGGGCTCCAGCTTATCTGGAGGACCCTTCAAAGACCAGGGTATTCCCCTGTGGCCTACTGGATGTGGGGCGTATACAAGGTGCAGACATCACTCGAGTGGAAAGAACGATGCAAGCACGCCAGCGCTCGCGTAAACAGACGCCTGATCGGGTCGATAAAAAGGGGATCGCCGTTGCCCTCGCAGTCCTCGTAGGTATCGGTGTACTCGCAGCAGGTCGGGACAACAGCGTGGGAAAAGACAGACAGTCGCACTCGGCTCCACTGCAAAGCGATCTCACTTCAAACACAAGGCAATCTGGGACGGTCCCGCATTCGGATCACGGCGGTGACCAAAAGAGCCTCGTTGAACATCCACCTGATAACCTTCACTGATTCTCTACAGCCCCGCTCAAATCTCACCCGTAACAGAACTGAGAGACCTTTGGGTAAGGTGAATGCCCATCTTGCATACACTGCGATTTTCGGTACAATTCGCCTCCATTATGAGAATGACATCCAAATCAATAGACTATATGCGATGTAGACGGTGGGCTCCACTAGCGTATCCCCTGGCTCTCTTCGGTACGCTTCTGTTTGCGCCCCTCGGGAGCGCCGATATGCTCGAGATGACCGATCTGATGGCCCATCCGGAAGTATATGATCATAAAGCTGTCGTCGTCATCGGCTTGGTGAAGGATGTGCAACAGGTCATCGATCAGAACGGCCAACCGACCTATAAGTTTCTTCTCGCCGACGGACAGAGCACCTTGAAAGTCACCAGCCGAACGCAAGTCCGGAATGGAGATCAAATCATTGTTGAAGGGACATTTACACGGCGCCGACAGGGCGGTCGCCTCACCGTGTACAACGAAGTGAACGCATTGACCATACGACCACTCAATCAGTTCAACTCAGATTTGATCGGATAAGTTCTCACACAGGTCGACTGTTTTCCTCCTTTTTTCTCCACTCAGGGAAACTTATCTCGGCACCGAGGTAAGCCAGGCTCTTTCCTAGTCCCACGTCGCACGGTTCTCCGGGAAGATAACGGTAGTATCATCAACCAAGGAAGGAGTCGACCATGCACAAGATGTTGTTATCGACCGTACTGACTGTTGGGTTACTGGGCGCCGGCAGCGCGGTCCAAGCGGCCAATCCAATGAGTGAAAAAGAGGCCTCTCCGACGCTCAAAGAACGTCTGACGAAGGACACGATCAAAGGTACCTTGATGAGAACGGAAGGCGAGTACTA
>JBBIKN010000125.1:0-8964 GCA_037445435.1 Nitrospira sp.
GTGAAGACAGAGGTACAGGACTGGACCAGTTCGCTTGCCGATGGCATGGTAGGTGTCCTCCGATTGTGCGTTGAGAGAGACAGGCTTCCGCCTTCTCTATCGGTTACCAAAGGGCAGAACTGTAGCGGAACGGCCATCGGAGCGGTCAATCTCCTGACGATGAGCCGCCATGACCGAGCACGATTTGCAAGATCTGGCAGAGAAGGGTATTTTCCTGTTCGACAGCAGTGAGTGTCGACACACCTTCGAACAAGTTTGCTGAGAAATGTTATGCCGGTCTTCATCAGTCACTCCCATCAAGACAAAGACTTCGTTGACAAATTAGCAGGCCAGCTTGTGATGCACAAAGCGTATGTTTGGCTGGATCGCTGGGAGATAAAGGTTGGAGATTCACTGCTAGGCAAGGTTCAAGCAGGAATCAAATCGGCTAGCGCCTTGCTCATCATTTTGTCAAAGGCGTCAGTCGCATCCGAATGGTGCAAGAAGGAATTAAACGCCGGTCTTATGAGGGAGCTTGAAGAAAAACGAGTCGTGGTTTTGCCTCTTCTGTTAGAGGACTGCGATATTCCGGTATTTCTCAAAGAGAAGAAGTATGCTGATTTCCGCAAAGATTTCGATGCCGGACTTCGAGAGACGTTCATTGGCATATCCTCAGTAACTTCTGACTCTCAAGGAAGAATAGAACAACCAAATTTTCACACTGATTTTGGGATTGCTTGGGGCAATTATGGACCCTATTACTGCTTACAGTTACGATTCGTTGATCATGGAGAATTAATCTCTTACTCGGTTCTTACCGAAATCAAAATTGTTTGCAATGCTAGGTTGACCGAAACATTTCAACAATACGAATTGAAGGGCTTAGCTCCATTCGGACGATTGAAGATCCTTACTGCACTAAATGATTACGTTAGGAGAGAGAAGCCCAAGCCATTTATGCTTGAGGATTCGCTTCCCAAAACAAAAACTTTGATGTTTCACGATCCCAAAACAGGCATAAGGTTTGAAGCCGAGGTCTCCTCGACTAGGCTTGGGCTGGATACAGGAATGAACACACTGATCGATTGGCCCAGGCATGTAGAGATGATGTGGAGAGATCTATATAACACCATTAAGTCCCAAGAGAACTGAACACGAACATATTACAGGGAACGGCGTGGTCCGGAATGTTTTCAGCAGCTTGTCCTGCACTTGACGGCATCTCTATGGATCGTCCCTCACACTATGATTGCGTGCTGCTGATTGCCTGTGTCCGTTTTTCGTCCAGTTCAGCCCAGCGGGCGTAGAGGCGTTCGACATCGGCTTGGGCAGCATGCAGTGCGGCGTACCGCTCTTGCAAATCAGCGGCGGAAGAAGCAATGGAGGGATCGTTGGCCGCCGCTTGGCAGGCAGCCACTCGTTCTTCGGCTTCTAAGATCTTCGTTTCGATCTGCTCCCATTCCTTTTGCTCTTTGTACGACAAGCTTTTCCTTCTGGATTGTCCAGCTGGCGTGGAGCTCTCCTTTGAGATCTGAGATTTCTTGTCTTCTACCGTTTTCTTCGCCTGCGCCGCTTCCCATTGGGCATAGTCGGCGAACCATTCGGCACGGCCCGTCCCGTCCAGTGCCAGGAGCCTAGTGGAGACGCGGTCCAGCAGCCACCGGTCATGCGTCACCAAAACCAGCGCCCCGGTAAATTCCAACAGGCTGTCTTCCAGTACATCAAGCGTCGGGATATCCAAATCGTTCGTTGGCTCGTCGAGGAGCAAGAGATCCGCCGGCTGGAGCATCAGCCGTGCAATCAGGAGTCGGGCCTGCTCTCCACCGGACAGACGGGAAACTGGTAAATCCAGCTGCTCTGGCTTGAAGAGGAAGCGCTTAGCCCATGAGACCAGATGGACAGAGCGGTCCTGATAGACAACGGCATCACCACCAGCTGGAGCGAGGGCCCGTCGCAACGTGGCTTGCTGGTCCAGCGAGTCTCGATGTTGCTCGAAAGTCACAATGCGCAGCCGATCGGCGCAGGTTATTATTCCAGCATCGGGCTTCAACGTGCCGGCCAGCAACTTGAGCAGCGTCGACTTGCCGCTCCCATTAGGACCGAGTAACCCGATCCGCTCACCAGGCCCCAGCTGCAGATCCAAGTTGTCAATGATCCGCTGCGCGCCCAACGACTTCCCGAGACCGATCACCTCGATCAGCTTCTTGGACTTTCGCCCCGAAGCCGTAAAATCGATTCCGGCCGATGCCGACGCTTGCCGCGATTCGATATCTTGTAGTTCATCGATCATCCGACCGGCCTGATCGATCCGTGCCTTGGCCTTGGTCGTCCGTGCTTTCGGTCCGCGCCTGAGCCATTCCACTTCTCGCCGGACTCGGTTTGCGAGTGACGCCTGGTAATCTGCCTGCGCCTGTAGCATGGCCTCGCGCTGCTCCAGAAACTCGCTGTACCGGCCGTTGACCTGAAAGAGACCATTGGCGTACCGGCGATCCAATTCCCAGATCCGCGTGGTCACCGACTCCAAGAATCGCCGGTCGTGACTGATGACGACAAACGCATGGGGTTCTGCTTTCAACAGACCTTCAAGCCAGATGATGCCTTCGACGTCCAGATGGTTGGTCGGCTCATCCATGAGCAGCACATCCGGTTCCGACATCAACGACCGTGCGATCGCCAGCCGTTTCTTCCATCCACCCGAGAGCGTCGAGACAGACTGGTCCGATCGAACAAACCCGCCGAGACTGAGCGCCTTGGCAATCCGTCCGCCGTGCTCATGCGGGTCCAGCCCCTCTTCCGAAAGGACTTGGGCCAATGCATCTTCAACCGAATGTTCCTCGGCAAACAAGGGCTCTTGCGGCACATAGCCGATCCGGAGCTGCCGCCGCACCGACCGAGTGCCGTAATCCGGATCCTCGAGGCCGGCCAGGATCTTCAGCAAGGTGGACTTCCCGGAACCATTGGGGCCGATCAATCCGACGTGATCGCCTTCACAGAGTCCAAGCGAGAGGTCCTTGAACAACGGTTTCACACCGTAGCTCTTCCCGAGTGATTCGCAGCTGAGCAGCACCACTGGCGGCATGCCCAGCAGTGTACCCGATCGCGAGACCGAACGGGGCTCTTTCTTCCAGAGAGAATGATCGAGATCCGTTTCCGACGCGTGTTTGGTCCGTGAGCTGCTTGATTTGTTCGTAGTCGGAGCTTAGCCTATCTTTAGCAAGAAAGGTTTTTGGAGGACGGTGGAGGATCGACCGGAGCGATCGACACTCGCGCAAGGAGGAGGATTTCCATGAAACACGTCATCGGGTTTCTTGCATGCTCACTTCTACTCTTTGGAATCAGCGGATGCATGGCGCTGCACGCTCCTCATGCCAAAGCATTTATCGCGAAGGCCAAAGGAACGTCCGAGGTGGAGACCCTGGAGAATCTCGCAGCGATGATGGAAACGAGTGCGAACGCGGCAAAAGGGAAGAAGGGAGACGATCAGGCCCTTGAAGATTTGCACGATCAGTCTCACGCCTTTCGCAATGTGCTCTGTTGCCTCGATAAAACCAAGCGGGAGACACCGGCCTATGCCTTGACAGTGACGCACTCCAAGGAATTAAAAGCCATTTTCAAGCGGATTCGAGAATTCAAAGACGTTCAACCCCAGCGAGATCAGCATCTGGATTTGTTTCTGACGGAGCTTCGCGAGACCCGCGATTCGTTGCAGGCCCTGAAATAGGGGCTCTGTCGTGGTGCTGAGCACACCGAAGGATGCGCCACAGCAATCGTTGACTAACCCCGACAATGTGAGGACGCCATGACCTTCACTCCCTCCACCTATGCGAATTTCGTCTCGGAGGACACGGCGGCCCGAGAGCGCCTGTTTCTGGAGTACATCGGCTGGCGCGACGATTTCGACATTATCATCGTCGGATCAGGAATCGGCGGCCGGGTGCTCGCGGATGACTTAGCGGACCGGCTCGGCTCGCAGAAGCGGATCCTCGTGTTGGAAGCCGGGTCCTTCCTCTACCCTACGCACGTCTACAACATTTCCCGCATTCCGAACAGCAGCCTTGCGAAGCACTTCGGATGTGACACGTTCTGGCAGGCCGGGTACAGCGACGCGCAGAACTACATCGGAGAACAGCCGCAGTTGAACTTCGGCGGCCGGTCGATCTTTTGGTCGGGGCTTATCCCACGCATCCAGGGCTGGGAGCTCGACTTCATCCCATCGCAGGTTCGACAGGACCTAGCGGGCGGCCTGCTGAACAGGGCCGGGCTGGCGATGGACGAATCCACCTCAATGAGAACCACCGCTCGGGCTGTGGTCGATCGGTTACGGCAGTCGCCGCTCAACATCGATTTTGTGATCGAGGCGACCCCTCGGGCCTTACACCAGCCCTATCTGAAATCCGACGGCACGCCGAAAGAAGAATTCTTCACCGAAGGCACCGGCGTATTCAATACGGCCGAGCTACTGGTGAACCAAGTCGGGCTCACTCCAGGCGTGAGTCATGGGGACGGGCCGGGCCTACACTTACTCCTGAACCACTACGTCGAAGACGTGCAAAATCGCGACAGCCACCTTGTGCTCGTCGCCCGTCATACCCGGACCGGGCAAGCCCGGTTCTTCAAGGCCGGCACCGTCGTTCTCGCCGCCGGATCGATTGAAAGCCCGAAACTGCTTCGCCGCTCCAGCATGTATCCGTGGTTGCCGCAAAACGTGGAAGACCTGGTAGGACGCGGTCTCACGGATCACCCGACATCGAACGAGATCACCACGTTTGTCACCGGCATCGGCAATATACCGCTCGGAAAGAATGATCACGCTAGGATTGTCTTCTACTCCCGCGGCCGGCGCGATGCGAACAACGAGATCCGTTATCCGTTCAACGTCGAGATGACCTTAACCACGAGTACTGGCACCTGCGGGAGAATGATCCGGAGGCAGCTCCTCCTCCCCCGACCGGCGGGGGAGCACGGATCGACATCAAGTTCAGTTTCGGCAACTGTCTCGACGAGCATAACGAGGTGAGGCCGGCTCCTCCGTTTGGGTATGTCCCGGAAATCGAGTTCCGGAACCAGAGCTAGGCAGATTACCTCGCCGACTCACGTTTCCCCGCCCTGGCCGGATGGCAGAAAAATCCCGGGCAAATCTGGGAGGTGCTCAACCAGGTGGCGCTGCAGGTTTTCTCGCAGTTTCAGTTCAACGGCCAACCGGCTCATCCGGTCGGTCATGCTCGGTACGGACAAAGAGGCAAAGGGTTCGGCTGGGGAACGGTCCATCATACGGTGGGCAGCTTGCGGATGCCGTACCGACCGCGGCACGATTCCCCTGTTGCCGGCCACTCGGTGGTAGACGAGGACCTTCGGGTCGTCGGTACGGACCGGCTGTATGAGTGCGACATGTCGGTGATGCCGCTGAGCTCCGCGGCCAACCCCGTCCGCACACTGGTCGCACTCGCCCTCCGACTCTCCCAACACCTGGGTTGAGAGGGTTTACACCGCTGTCCCGTACCTGATCTGACAAGCCAGATTTTTTCGCCGCGAAGAGCCCGCCCAACCGGAGCATCTGCCGGATCATCTGGTTCTATGGATTCAACATGTGCACGGAGTGAGCTGGGTCGGTTTTAGGGGGAATTCTGCTCTTCAAAGGCGCGAAGGAGGTCGGAGACGGAGAGAACCCCGATAATAGTGGCATCCGCTGTCACTGGGAGGTGCCGGATTCCGTGTTTTTTCATCAGCGACATGGCTTCAGCTAGGGATTCGTCTTCCTCAATCGTGACCAACGACCGGCTCATACAGCTGGCGACGGTCGCAGTATTGGGGTCGAGCCCTTTTGCAACCGCTTTGCGGATGAGATCGGAGTCGGTGATAATCCCGATATAGCGAGAGCCATCGTCGACAATCAGCGAACCGACTTTGTATTTCTGCAACAACTGCCCCGCCTGTTTAATCGTCCCTTCTCGATGAATGCTTCGCACCTCATGTGACATATAGTCTTCGACGCGAGCCTGCCCGACTCCCTTTGCCTGCCTGGTGGCCTGCAGGCGGCGACGCAATTCAAGATCAGCCAGGCAGCTCTCCAAGACTTGTCGTCGTTGTTGGAGACTTGTACGTTCGACATCGTGGGACCCGCTTTCTTGCGCTTCCTCAGGCAAGAGTGCAGACTCTCCCGTTTTGGCAAGGAGGTAGGCCTCCACTTCATCGGAGGCAGCGCCGAATACCTGGCTGATCAACTCTTCGGCTGCTTCGTCGAAATCTTCAAGAGAAACTGCCCCTCGCTTGCGCGACAGGAATGGCTGGAATTTCACGAGCTGTTGCTTGAACCGTTCCACATACCGATCGAGAATATCGCTTCGCGTCAATCCCGTACGAACTCGCTTCGGCATCGTAATCCTCCTCGGTTGTGAACGCGAGGATACCCTAAGCCAGGGTGAGGCTCAAGAGGTCTCTGGGTCATACTCGTCTCGCTCGCCGCACCAAAATATCTCTTCTTGATTTTTTGCTTGCCACCTCTTATGTCATCAAAGCCATCATTCCACATCCACAGACGCACAAGGGGTTGGATTGCCATGATGCCGCTGCTTTCTCTCATCTTCATCTTGTTCGGCTATGGACCAGTCTATGCGGGGTGGGTAGCCGTCGAGAAACCGTATCAACCCGCTGGTCTTGAGACTGTCTACTTCGATCCTGAGACGATTCATCGAAGCGGGAATCGTGCGACGCTCTGGCAATTGACGGATATCACGTGGAACAGCACGACACGATTCTTGTCCACCAAGACCCACAAGGAATTTGACTGTGAGCGACCGCGAGTTCGGGTCCTACAAGTGATAGAATTTTCACGACAGATGGGCACCGGCAGGTCAGCTGCAGGCTTTATCGAGAACGGGAACTGGCAACCGGTAGAAGAGCGCAGCGCCAATCACGCGCTTTGGAGGGCCGCTTGCGGGAAACGCTGACCTCCCACTTCCGCAGCTCGTACACATCGAGCCGTCTCTGAGGTTAGACATCGTAATAGAGGAAGAACTCGTACGGATGCGGCCGCAAGCGCATTTGATCGATTTCCTTGCTTCGCTTATAGCCGATCCAGGCCTCGATCAGATCCTCGGTAAACACTTCGCCCTTGAGCAGAAACTGATAATCCCTTTCCAAGCTGTTGATCGCTTCCTCAAGACTCCCGGGCATGGTGGGGATGCTGGCGGCCTCCTTCGGGTCGAGATCATACAGATCCTTTTCGGCCGGCTCACCGGGACTGATCTTGTTCTGAATGCCGTCCAGCCCCGCCATCAGCATTGCGGAGAATGCCAAATAGGGATTACAGGATGGATCGGGAAATCGTACTTCGATCCGCTTGGCCTTCGGGCTTGGGGAGTACATTGGAATACGGATGCCGGCTGATCGGTTCCGGCTGGAATAGGCCAACAGTACCGGCGCTTCGAACCCTGGCGTGATGCGCTTGTAGGAGTTCGTCGTCGGATTCGTAAAGGCCGCCAGCGCCGGCGCATGCTTGAGAATGCCGCCGATATAATACAAGCAGAGCTGCGAGATACCGGCATAGTCCTTCCCGGCAAACAGCGGCTTCCCATCTTTCCAGATGCTCTGATGCGTGTGCATACCCGATCCGGCATCACTGAAGAGCGGCTTCGGCATGAATGTCACCGTCTTTCCATGTCGACGCGCCACATTTTTGACGATGTACTTGTACATCATCATTTTGTCTGCGGTCCTCAAGAGAGAATCAAATCGGATATCGATTTCGGCTTGGCCGCCCGTGGCCGTCTCGTGATGATGCTTTTCCACCTCGATGCCGACCTTTTCCATTTCCAGGACCATCTCGCTTCGAATATCTTGCTGGGTATCAGCCGGAGCCACGGGGAAATATCCCTGCTTATGCCGGATTTTTCCCCCCAGGTTGATTCCCTCTTGCCCCATGTTCCATACACCTTCCTCTGAGTCGAGATAGTAGAAGCCGCTGTGGCTGGTTTGGTCGTATCGGGCATGATCGAAGATAAAAAATTCGGCTTCCGGCCCCCAGAATGAGTTGTCTCCGATCTTGGTGCTCTGCAGATACTTCTCGGCCTTCTGCGCGATAAATCTCGGGTCACGTTCGTAATTTTCACGAGAAATGGGATCGACGACATTGCCGGCCAGACTAAGTGTCGGCACCGCGGTGAAGGGATCCAAGCATGCCGTCGCAGGATCCGGCACCACCAATAGGTCGCTGTTGTTGATAGCCTTCCAGCCACGGATCGACGACCCATCCAGACCGGAACCGTCCTTAAACAGCCCTTCCGTCAGTTCGCTCACAGGGATGGTCATATGCTGCCATACACCAGGCAGATCGACGAATTTCAGATCGACCATCTGGACCCTGTGCTTCTTGGCGAACTCCAACACCTCACGCACGTTCATGCCCTTCCTCCTTTTGTCCTCGCGATCAGGTTGCGCTGCGTGGATCCTTTACTATCACAGTGCGGTTTGTCCGGTTTCTCCGGTCCGAATACGCACAACCTCGCTCAATTCTCGAACAAAAATTTTGCCATCCCCGATACTCCCGGTTCTCGCAGCACGGGTGATCGCTTCAATCACCCGCGGTACCTGGGCATCCGTCACGGCGACCTCGATTTTCACCTTGGGAACAAACTCGATCGTATACTCTTGACCTCGATACGTTTCCTTATGGCCCTTCTGACGCCCAAACCCTTTGACCTCCGATACGGTCATTCCCTGGACACCGATTTCCAACAGGGCATCCTTGATGTCTTCAAGTTTGAACGGTTTGACGATGGCCTCAACCAACTTCATGTCGACGCCTCTCCTTACCCAACCAGCTCAAGCCCCCCAACGATTCTCAGGTTGTTGAGGGGCAATGAGTACCTAACCAGCGAGCCATGCCTTTCGTCATGCGAAGCCATGGCCACTTTACCTTTCCCCCTGCTTTGGGGGAGCCATCATAGCCCATCCTTTCCTATCACTCAACGTGGAAATCGTGTAAAT
>JBBIKN010000126.1:0-8912 GCA_037445435.1 Nitrospira sp.
CTTTGGCACCCAGCTTTTTAGCTTGCTCCCGTGCTTCATCGGTCGGTGGAGCGTAAGGTGGAAGACCAGGAAACATGCGGCTAAACACATCATCGGGAAACCGTGGACGGGTAGGTTTGGTGACGTGTAAGTTATTTCGTTCCGATAAATCCTCGGCCGCAAGCGCTTGCTCGGCATGGCTTGATAATAGGCCGACCGGACTGAGCGCAACAACATATGTCGTTCGAACGCGCATGGCAATCCCTCCCCTTAGGCGGTCATGGATAGACTTTCAGCAATGCGTAGACTGTTGAGCGATGGCCATCGCTGTTGTAACGTTCTCCTGTCAGCAAAAGTCGGACCACGATGCACAATATGAGGATTTCTCGAAAACCCGGCACGAGTGTATCCCGTGCGATCTCACATCATTGTATTTCTGTAGCCGTGTGCCAACGGATGAATACTCTTAGGAGCGAAAGCTGAACTCTTGTGGATACAGGTTTTATTCTTCACGAAGAATGATGGCTGTCTCTGGCCGGTAGGGTATCTGATGGGGATAGTCGCAATTATCGGGGGTGGCCCCACGGGACTCATAGGAGCTGAAGCGGCAGCTGCAGCAGGCGCCCACGTCGAGCTCTATGATGCGATGCCGTCGGTCGGGCGAAAATTTCTGCTGGCTGGGAAAGGCGGGCTGAACCTTACGCACTCGGAGCAGATCGATCCGTTCCTTTCACGTTATGGTGCTCGTCGTTCCGAGATCGAACCTGTCATTCGATCGTTCTCTCCCGATGCCATACGGGCGTGGGCCCGCAGCCTGAACGTTGAGACATTCGTCGGCAGTTCGGGACGAGTCTTTCCGTCGGATCTGAAAGCAGCACCGCTCCTGCGTGCCTGGCTGCGTCGGTTGCGAAAAACCGGCGTTCAGTTCCATGTCAGACATCGATGGTGCGGGTGGAATGAAAGAGGGAATCTTCTCTTCTCCACTCCACAAGGACTACAGACCGTTCAAGCCGACGCTGTGGTGTTGGCGTTGGGAGGTGGCAGTTGGCCGCACCTCGGCTCCGATGCCGCGTGGGTTCACATTCTTGCAGAACAGAGGGTGCCGATCGCTCCGCTCAAGCCGGCCAATTGTGGATTTGACGTCCAGTGGAGCGAACACTTTCGAATGAAGTTCGCCGGCCAACCAGTGAAGACGGTTCGAATCACGGTGAAAACCATCGACGACGCCGTGCTTCAACGAATGGGCGAGTTCGTCATTACAGCGAATGGTGTAGAGGGCGGAGTCATCTATACGATCTGCGCTTCTATTCGCGACATAATCGCCGCAAAAGGAACCGCAACCGTATGGCTCGATCTCGTTCCTGATCGAACTCTGCAGCGTCTCACAGCGGATCTTTCAGCGCCGCGTGGCAAACGTACGATTGCCACGCATCTCAAGCGACGAGCCGGTATCGCGGGAGTGAAAGTCGGTCTCTTGTACGAAGCAGTGTCTAAACACGTGTGGTCGGAACCGGCCCGCCTGGCCGAAGCCCTTAAATGCTTGCCCCTGACCTTCGTGCGTCCTCGTCCGCTGGAAGAAGCGATCAGCACGGCCGGCGGCGTCTCATTTGAGGCGCTTGATACGAAACTGATGCTTCGTTCACGTCCTGGTGTCTTTTGTGCGGGGGAAATGCTGGACTGGGAGGCGCCGACCGGAGGTTATCTGCTTACCGCTTGTCTGGCGACCGGGCGTCTCGCCGGATGTGCAGCTGCCAAGTGGGCCGACGGTTCTCACCCACACTGTGAGTGAGAACCGTCGCTCTCGTTCGATCACGTGCGAAGGACCCGCACTACCCGAATAACCAACTCCAAATTTTGGCGAACCAATTGGTGATGATTTCAATCCATGAAGTACCTGCCGCAGGTGGATCAACGCTCACAGACGGTGAGGGAACCGACGGTGTGACAGGCGAGACGCCCGGTGTGGCCGGAGCGGTTTCCGTGACCGCAGCATGTGGACTAGCCGGAGGAGGGGCTGCAAGTGCTTCTGTGACAGTGACTTGGTTCATGGCCGGCTTGTTCAGATCAGAGGTCACCAGCATCGACGCTTGGGCCTTTTCTAGGTCCTCCTTGTACTGAGCCACCTTGGCTTGCAAGGAGGCGCTCTCCTGCCGAATATCCACGATCTTACGGGCCAGATGCCAACTCTGGTTCATTAACGTCGCCACTTGTGCTTTGAGCAACGTGAGAGTGTCCTCCGCTCGCTGTCTCATGATCGGCAACTGTTCTTCTTCCCGTTGAATGGCGGCCCGCAGTTCGGACACAGCGGCATCTTCACGTCGGTTCGAGGCCTGCCATCCCGCAATTTCCCGGTCCAGCTCTCTGACGTCCTCTCGCACCGCTTCCAAGGCGTGGGTCTGTTCCAACGTCTCCGCCTTGACCTTTTCGTACGTCCGCCGGCTGACACAGCCCACTTCCAAGAATACGACCGCGGCGAGCACACAGAGCATCACCCGTTGAGAGACCAGAGACATGGTGCCGGCAGGACGTGTCATAGGTGTTGCCTCATGGTTAACCAACCCGAAACCCTTGTGTCAAGGTTTGCAGTCGGTCCGGTGAGTAGCTGCGTAAGATGTACACAGATGGTGGGTGTCAGTCAACCCTCCTCCCCCTCTCTTCGGGAAGAACGTGGATAACCTGCGGGAGTTTGCGTACTATGAGGTCATCATGTCATCCGATACGGCGATGTCCATTCGGCTTCCACCGGAGTGTGAGACCGCTCTCTTGGAGCGGTTCCTCAAAGCCGAAGCCATGGCGCTGTGGACGGTGCGGTCGGCACGTTTACAAGACGTTCCTCCGAACGTCTATGCGTTTCTCCGAAAACACGAGGAAGATGAGCAGCAGCACTTGGCACAGTTCGAAACCATGATCGGTCGTCAGCCTCGTGAACGAGAGCGGCTTCCGTCCGTGCCACGACAATGGCCTGCGCTGGCCGTTCAGATCTATGGCTATGAAGCATTGGGGTTGGAATTCGCCGGATTGCTCCTGACCGTGCGACCAGACCTCGCCTCGATTCTGGAAGACGAAGTGGTTCATGTGGGATTTTTCGAAGAAGAGGTCCGACGTATCCTCAGAGGGACGGCCGAGTCCGCCGAGCAGGCACAGATTTCCGCACGGGCATGGTGGCGGAAATTGCCTCGAACGGTCGATCGCTATCTCGAAGCGTCGGTACTCGATCCCTATCGGCACATGCTGGCAGAGCGGATTCTGGCGGCAATCGGTCAGCGATTCACCATAACGGGACTGTTGAAAGGGCCCATGAAGTGAATTAGGCGTGGACAGGGAGAAGGCCGGTGACAGCCCCCATTTTGCGGTATTTCTGATCTCGCTGGGCACGAAGTTGCTCGGCAGGTAGATCAAGCAGGTCAAACAACTGATTGGTCAACGCCTTTCCGACCAGCTCACAGACGGCTCGCGGCTCGCGATGCGCACCGCCCAGTGGTTCGGCGATGATCGTGTCGATCACGCCGAGCTCAAAAAGATCCTGTGCGGTCATTTTCAGTGCCGATGCGGCATCGGGAACCTTTTCCGGATTGTCCCAAAGAATAGCGGCACAACCTTCAGGGGAAATGACTGAATAGATTGAATGTTCCAGCATCAAGACGCGGTCGGCGACGCCGAGCGCTAAGGCACCTCCGCTTCCTCCTTCACCGATGACCACGGAAATGATCGGCACGGTCAATCGAGACATGACGAACAAATTGCGTGCGATCGCTTCGGCTTGTCCGCGTTCTTCTGCGCCGATACCAGGATAGGCACCTGGCGTATCAATAAAGGTGATGATCGGGCGATTGAACTTTTCCGCCAGCTTCATGAGTCGGAGCGCCTTCCGATACCCTTCCGGATTCGGCATGCCGAAGTTCCGTTGCATGCGCTCTTTGAGAGTTTTGCCTTTTTGATGGCCAATCATCATCACGGGGCGATCGTTGAATCGGGCGAATCCCCCCACGATGGCCCGATCATCTCCAAACACTCGGTCACCATGAAACTCAAGAAAGTCTCGAGTCAGCTCATTGATGTAGTCCAGTGCACTGGGGCGTTGTGGATGTCGGGCCAGCTGCGTTCTTTGCCAGGGGGTGAGATGTTTGTAGAGTTCGTGCTCGACTTGAGCCAGCTTGGCACGAAGCTTCCGAATGTCGTTTTGGGCGGAGGATTTCCCACTGGCGGCGGTCGCAGAAAGTTTCTCGATCTTCTCTTCAATCTCTCGGATCGGCTTTTCGAATTCGAGGTAATCGCGCATCGTTCTGTTCACTTCCGCACGATGATCGTCACGACCCAACGTAAGACCCCTTAAGATAGCAAAGAGAGGGCCCCTTTGCCTAGCACTTCTTCAACATCCGATAAAAAGTGGTCACTAGGGCAGACGGTCAAATTGGGGAGGGGGTTGGTCTCGGCTTCCAAGGCGCCGTCGGTTCGAAACGACATCGAAATCGACGTGCTGCCTGGATGCCGCCGGAAGATATCGAGCAAGCGAGGTAATTGCTCCCGCACCTCCGGGCGATCCGTGAGGCGGATGCGGATACGTTTGATCGACTGTGCCTGAACGTCAGCCATTGGTTCAATCTTACTCCCACGTATCTTGGTGCCCTTATCGCCACGATCAATCGTACCGGTGATGCGGACAATTCGCTCCGGTACGATCAGTTCACCGGCAGTCCGGAACAAATCGGGAAACACGATCACTTCCGCGGTTCCTTGTAGATCTTCCACCGCGAGATACGCCATCCGATCGCCTTTTTTCGTCAGCATCGATTTGACCGAGGCGATGATGCCGCAAAGTTTGACCTCGCTGCCGTCAGCACAATCTTTCAATCCCGCCGTCGTGACGGTCGACAAGGCACCCAGGGTCGTTTCGTAGCGGGTCAGCGGATGGGCGGATATATAGAACCCGGTCAGCTCGCGCTCGTATTTTAATCGCTGCGCCTGGTCCCACTCCGCAAGTGCAGGGAGTGGCGGCGTGGGTAACGTGCTCGCGGAAGTGTGCCCATTGAGGTCATCGCCGAAAATGCTGGTTTGTCCCAACGCTCGCTCCCGCTGCGCGGCCGCCCCCTCTTCAACAGCTTGATCGAGCACCGCCATGAGTTGAGATCGCTTTGCCCCCGTGGAGTCGAACGCACCGGCCTTGATGAGGCCTTCCAACATCCGCTTATTCACCTTGTGGAGATCCACTCGCCGGCAGAAATCAAAGAACGATCCGAAAGGGCCGCCTTCTGCCCGCACCTCCAAGACAGACTCCACGGCTCCCTCACCGACGTTCTTGATCGCCGCCAAGCCGAACCGGATGGCCCCCTCGGCCACGGCAAAATGTTTTTGGCTGGCGTTCACATCGGGTCCCAGAACTTTGATTCCCAGATCCCGACATTCCGTGAAATAACCGACCAGCTTGTCCTGGTTGCCCATATCGGTCGTCATGAGGGCCGCCATAAACTCGGTGGGGTAGTGCGCTTTGAGGTAGGCCGTCTGATAACAGACGACCGCATAGGCGGCAGCGTGCGATTTATTAAAGCCGTAGCCGGCGAATTTCTGGATCAATTCATAGAGCTTCTCGGCTTTCTTCTCAGAAATCTTCTTCTGCTTCGCACCTTCGATGAACTTGACGCGCAACTTTTCCATTTCTTCGGGCTTCTTCTTCCCCATCGCGCGACGAAGGATATCGGCTTGTCCCAATGAAAATCCGGCGACCTTGTTGGCGATCGCCATCACCTGTTCCTGGTAGACGATCACCCCATAGGTATCCTTGAGGATCGGCTCCAGTTCCGGAACCTCATAGGCGATCGTGACCTTACCCTGTTTGCGTTTGATGAAGTCGGGAATGAGATCCATCGGGCCAGGTCGATACAGCGCGATAATGGCGATGATGTCTTCGAACCGATCGGGCTTGAGGCCGGTGAGGAGATCGCGCATACCGGAACTTTCCAGCTGGAACAGCCCGGTGGTCTTTCCGGAGCTCAAGAGTGCGAAGGTGGCCGGGTCATCGAACGGTATCTGATCGATCACGAGGGGCGGCGCATCGGGATGGGTGTCATTGATCAGGGTCTCGGCTCGCCGGATCATGGTGAGGGTCTTGAGGCCGAGAAAATCGAATTTCACGAGGCCGATTTTCTCGACGTCTCCCATCGAATACTGGGTCACGATTTCGTCGTTGGCGCCCTTGTAGAGCGGCACGTGGTCGGTGAGCGGTCCTTCAGAGATCACGACGCCCGCCGCATGGGTCGAAGCATGGCGGGCCAGGCCTTCGAGAGACTGCGCATTGTCCATGAGCTCTCTGACCTTGGGGTCGGTCTCCACCAGATCGCGTAAGCGAGGCTCCGTCTCCAACGCCTGCTGCAGCGTGATGTTCAACTGATTGGGAATCAGCTTCGCGACTTTATCCGCGTCGGCATAGGACATTTCCAACACGCGTCCCACATCCCGGATCGCTGCCTTGGCTCCCAGAGTTCCGAAGGTAATGATCTGAGCGACGTGGTCGGTGCCATACTTGTCCACCACGTAGTTGATCACTTCCCCACGGCGATCCATGCAGAAATCCATATCGATATCCGGAAGAGAGACGCGCTCGGGATTCAAGAACCGTTCGAACAAGAGGGTATACACGAGTGGATCGAGGTCGGTAATGCGTAACGCATACGCGACCAGACTGCCGGCCGCAGAGCCACGGCCGGGCCCCACTGGAATACTGCGTGAACGGGCGAAGCGGATGATGTCCCAGACGATGAGAAAGTACCCGGCAAATCCCATCGAGCAAATCACCATCAATTCTTCTCGAAGGCGTTGATCATAGACCGCCGACGCGATCCGGCTGGGCCTTTCTTTTAATCGTTCCTTCAAACCGGCAAGGGCGAGATGTTCCAGATAGGACTCACGATCCTTGAACCCCTCGGGAATGCGGTATTGGGGAAGATAGGTCTTGTTCAACGGCAGGTCGAGCTCGCAATAGTCGGCGATGCGGCAGGTGTTCGCCACGGCCCCGGGAAATTCCGCGAACGCCGGCGCGATTTCCTCCGTGGATTTGACGTACAGTTGATCCGTGTCGAACTTCATCCGATTGGGGTCGCTGAGTGTCTTTCCCGTCTGCAGACACAGCATCAGCTCATGCGGCCGCGCATCTTCCCTCTTCAAGTAGTGACAATCATTCGTGCCTGCCAGGGGGATTCCGAGTTTCTTATGAATTTCCATCAAACCGGCATTGGCCACCCGCTGATGATCGAGGCCATTCGCCTGCACCTCGAGATAGAACTGGTCCTTTCCAAAGATCTCTTGAAATTCGCCGGCTACCGCCATCGCCCCGTTCATATCCTTTTGGCCGATCAGATAGGGGATCTCGCCACTCAGGCAGCCTGAGAGGGCGATGATTCCCTCGTGATGCAGCTTCAACAGTTCCTTGTCGATTCGAGGCTTGTAATAAAATCCCTCAAGATATCCTTTGCTGACGAGCTTGATGAGATTTTGATAGCCGGTTAAATTTCGTGCGAGGAGAATCAGGTGATAGTAATCGTTATGCGCGAGGCCGCTGTCCTTCTTGGCATGCCGACTGCCTAATGCCATATAGGCCTCACAGCCGATGATCGGCTTGACGCCGACTTCTTTGGCTTTTCGATAGAACTCGACCGCACCAAACATGTTGCCATGGTCTGTCATCGCCACGGCGGGCTGATTGAAAGACTTGATCTGCTGGACGAGCGGCGCAATCTGGTTGGCGCCGTCGAGGAGGCTGAACTGAGTATGGAGATGAAGATGGACGAAAGAGGAAGCCACGAACGGTAAACCTCGTTGCGGGATTGTAGTCAGGGTGCGAGAAGGAGTCAACGGCGAAGCAGGGAAGACCATTGTCTTGTATGAGACGCCGTCAAAAAACTGTCGCGTGTGTGATTGTTACAGCCGCTCCCCGTACTTTCGGTAATGCTGCTTCTTGGCATCGGCAATCCAATTCTCCCGTTTGATGCGTTCCGGGTCAGTATCGAGCTTCTTGGCGATCTTCTCGATATCTTCCGGTTTCCAACGAGCGATTTGGATAAACGTGCGGGTGCCCAGCTTATTGAGGGTATGCGCAAAGGTAGGCCCGATCCCATAGATTTTTTTGAGATCGTCTGTCTGACCGTCCTTACTGACCTTGGGCTGCCCTACTTGGGAATTCTGAGCCGCTCCATTCAGGCGAGGCTGACGAGATGCTCCGGTGGCGGGAGTTGCGCTCGCGCGAAGTTCCGCTCGCATTTCCCTGAGGCGTTTTTGCAGGCGATCGATGTGCTCATCTTTCGCTGGAATCGACTGGACCTCTTTTCGTAGAGCCTGACGCTCCGCTTGCATGTCATGCAATTCACGGTAAAGACCTGCAATCTGTTCGTCTCGCTCGTGCAACCGTTGCTCATCGAGCAGATGTTGCGCTCGAAGTTGCTCCTGTGCGGTGCATTGTTCTTGGAGTCTCGCCGTTTCTATCGCATGTTCTTGAACAGTACGCTCGTATTTTCTTTCCCACTCTTTGATCTCCGACTCCCTCTCGCGAAGGAGGTGAGTGACCGGCACCAGTTCTTCAATTCGGCGATCGCGCTCCGTGAGGGCCTGTTCGAACTGCTGAATCATCGCGCGATGGGTCGCTTCCCGATCACTCAGCTCGACCTCCAACTGATGGACGCGATCTTGCGCCGACTCCAGCTTCTCGACCTGAGCTCGGAGGCGCTCCCGGTCGGCGAGACCTTCGTTGAGTTGGGCGATATGGTCGCGCAAGACGCGAATTTCCTCCTTCAGAATCTCCTGGGCTTGCTCGGCGGTCCGGCAAGCCTGTTGAGCCTCTCGGAGTTCCTCAGCCCGAGCGGCCGCGATCGACTCGACCTCGCCGATTCGACGATCGCGCTCCGTGAGGGCCTGTTCGAACTGCTGAATCATCGCGCGATGGGTCG
>JBBIKN010000127.1:0-8873 GCA_037445435.1 Nitrospira sp.
CTAGAGCCCTCTCACGAAATTGGCCAATCCTTGCTCATCGATTGTGAGCAAGTCGTCCGACGCAGGCCCAAAGTCACATCCCGCCGTCTCCGAGGTCACATAAATACCCCATCGCGCCACTGGAAGCTGGGACTCCGCGATCTGGTTCAAGAAAAAGATCAGCCGGTTGTAGACAGTGTCCCGCTTGGCCGGATCCGCGAACAACGTGATCCCGGCCCGACAAGGTCTGAGCACCTGGGCGATATCGATCCCGTTGTTGCCTAGTGGAGCCTGCGGTGGCAACCCGCGTACATTGCAGTTCACGCCACGAAGCATCGCGCGCAGTCTTTCATTCAGGCCGCACTCACCGGCAACATCGTCGACAAAGATGAGTTTCTTCATTGCTACCTGGGCTGATGTAGTGGGAGCCTCTGCCTGTTCGGCCTTTGCCGCTCGTTGCATCGCCTCTAACCGTGCGATGACTTCCTGTTCGAATGCTGGGCGGTTCGTCGCCCGCAGGAATGCCGTATTAAACAGCCGTGCATGTTGGTGATCCACGATGTCGTTGGGACCGGGCAGGCGCTCGCACCATTGCATGATCGGCAGCATGGCCACCACCGCCTTGTCGAATTGGAGCTGCGGCAACGGGACGGCAAACCCTTTACCGGTTCGACCGGCAGTGGGGGACAGTAATTGGACCAGGAGCTGACTCTTCGCAAGATCGCGAGTGAACTCAGACTCGAACTCCTCAGGCGTCAGGCCGACGTAATCTCCCTCCGGTAGGACGACGATCCCTTCCGCTTCCAGCCGCGCTTTCATCGCGCTGCGGACTGGAACCAGATCCTCTGTTGTATCGGCGAGGAGGATCGTGCCTAGCGTGACCTTGGCTTGTCGTTGTTGAGTCTGGGTCTCCTGATCAGCCACTTGGGCTGTAATGGACACTCCGGTCTTGTCGCGTCGCAGGGCGCGGAGTCTTGAATCAATTGCGTTTCTCAGCTCATGCCACGCGCGCCAATAATGATCTCGACCTTGCTGGCCACACTCTTGAGGTGTCGGATAACCCGCCAGCCGGGGTGCTGAGGCGTCAGCCGGTTGATACCAGAACTGTGCGTGAATGAGCCGCTTGCGAATGTTCCGGATATTGGCCGGCACATTGGTGAACGTATCGAATGGGAACAGCTCGACGACAAAGACATCAGCCGGCTTGTCGGGATCATTGGCATGGGTGCGGATGAAATGGTGCAGTTCTTTGCCACACCAGGCGGAATCGATGTAGTTCTGTGAAAGCAGCAGGAGAAGGAGGGTGCTGGGTTCGACTGTCGTGACAAGGTTGTCGCTAAAGACATCGCCCGGCTTGAGCTGGTGATCAATGAAGAGGTTCTTGCGGTAGTGATTCGGCCCGGTGTTCAGATTTCGGGCGAGCGTCGTGACCCAGCCATACTCCGCAACCGAGCCGAGCGGCTTCTCGTTATTGGCGTGGGCATAACTGAGGAAGACGTCGTACTCATGCCCGGACCCGTTCGGCACGCCATCCTCCCCGGACGTTCCTTAGGGTCGCAAACGTATCACTTCTTGTGCCCAATGGAAAGTAGCGGGGCTGCTTGAAAGACGACGCTGAACAGGACAACTAAGGGGAGGTGTGCACTGCCCGGAAACGGTTTGTGAAGTCCCTTATGCAGAGACTTCGACGTATTCTACTTGGCTGCTGGGCGGGGGAATGGGCAGGCTGTCGGCACGGAGGCCTTCCAGATGAAATTCGATGGCCTCACGGATCATCATTTCAGCTTCCTGAATCGTCGCCCCGGTCGCAACACACCCAGGCAGGTCCGGCACATAGGCGGCATAGTTCGAGGCGGCTTTTTCGATCACGACCGCATAGCGCATGATGATCTCTCTACCTCTTCCACCCAGCCTGTTTGAAGATACTGTTCAATGTTCCAGGAGGCAAATCGTCGTTCGGCTTGCCTGCAACCGTCACTCGACCAGGCTTTGTGGGGTGCTTAAATTGTCGATGACTTCCTTTTGTGGCGACCAAGTACCAACTATCCTCTCGCAATCGGTCGAGCACCTGACTGACTTTCACAATGCCAGCATACCGCAGGAGGCATCAGAATCCAAGCTCAAGGGTGTGAGCCACTATTCCCAGCCACTGACTTCATAACCCTTTTCTTTCAGGCAATTCGTGACGGCATCCGCATATGGCGGGTCCGGTTCCAGTGGCTTGAACGTTCCTCCAAGTAATCCAACGACCAATCCAAGCCCGCTACCGGCAGCCGCCCCGATCGCCACCCCGGGCAATCCACCAACCACCCCGGCTGACGCACCGACCGCACCTCCAAGTGTCAGACCGAGCACCGCACCGGTTGCAGCGTTTGCACTTTGGTTGGTCCCAGGCTGCAATCCAGTCCTGTCAACTTGCTTCTGACAGGATTGAATCTCCTGTTGAGCCATCTCCTTCCCATACAAATGGAGTTGCTTATTGGGTCGTAAGATCGGCTGCGGGCCGGCACAGGCGGTAAGGCTTATGAGCAGTGCACACACGACCAACCAATGCCAGAGTCGATTGACCACCGGAGTCTCCCAGGATGCTCTCTTTGTTTTTCTTCACTTCGCACCCTTTGGAGTAAATGTCGAGATTTTTCCAATTGTGCACAGCCCCAACAATCTTCTCCCTTCATCTGACTGGAGCGTCGGGCCAGGAGGGCTTGCCGTGGCGCCGAAAATTCCACTGACCACGCGAGCACTGAGCGGTATTTTTCCTTCAGATCTCCTCTCTCTATCCGCAGACCGGACGGGCGGACACTCAACTGCGCGCATTGTCCGAGCACTACCTGCCAACGATCCTTTTCTCCTCTTCACTCTCTTAGGTTGCGTGTGGGAGGGGTTCCCCTTGCGCGCATGCATCGAGCACCGCCCTTAGCTCTAATTCAAATAGCATCCTGTGTGCGAGGCGCGAGCACAGGAACTCCTCCCACATGCAACCATTCCCCCTCACTGCCAACCTGTCACTTCATATCCTTTCTCTTGCAAACAGCGGTTGACGAAATTCGTGTAGGCCTGGTTGGGCTGGTGGGAAGGACCGACCGCGGCGTAAAATACTCCCGTCAGGAGGCCCCAGACCGCTCCACTTGCCGCCCCGACCATCGATCCTAAGCCGGCTGATGCACCGGAAATCACGCTTCCGATTGCTCCACTGGCCGCCCCGGCGCCCGCACCGACAGCCGTCCCCGTGGCGACACGCCCCACCTTGCCCCCTCCGTTGCTTTCCTCCGCACCGGACGACTCTGCCAACTGCTTGCACGCCTCGATGTCTTGTTCTGCGGCTTCCTTGCCGACCGATTGCAAACGGTCGTTAGGATAGAGCACTGGTCGCGCGCTGGAACATGCCGTCACCATCAAGGCAATGCCGCAGACCACACTCATTCCCGTTGCCCTCATGTCCTCACCCTTCCTTTCTGTCCTCCGGCATCAATCGAATCCGTAGCAGCTCAGCTGTGACTCCTTTCACGTGTACTCGTTTACGGCGAGCTTTCGCTCCCGCATGAATTCGTACATTCGCGCGGGGAACCGTGCAACGATCAGCGATGAAGCGGATCAGCTCCTCATTGGCGGCGTCGTGAATAGGGCGAGCCGCCAGACGGATCTTCAACGCATCGCCGTGAATGCCGACGCATTCGGTACGAGCGGCATTGGGTTGGACATGCACCGTAAGGATGGAGCCGCCCTTGTCGTCCCGCACGATGGCATGGAGGGGTCCACAAGAGTGGATAAATTCAGAAGATCGCTTTGACAAACTCAAGTATCGTACGTTGCATGTCCGAATCATCCGTGATCGGACGAGCGACGGCCACATCACAGGCCCGCTCGGGTGGCACGCCTTGCTTGATGAGGGTACCGGCATAGATCAAGAGCCTGGTGCTGACTCCTTCCTCCAACCCGTGGTTTCTGAGGTTGCGGACCTTTTGGCCGAGCTTGACGAGATTTCCGGCGATCAGAGGCTCCACCCCCGCCTCACGCTGCACCACCATCGATTCGATGTCCGGCGCGGGGTAGTCGAATTCAATCGCCATGAATCGCTGCTTCGTGCTTTGCTTCAGATCTTTGAGGACACTCTGATAGCCGGGGTTGTAGGAGATCACCAGCATGAACTCGTCAGCAGCCTCCACGATCTGGCCTTTTTTCTCGATCGGGAGTACTCGTCGGTCATCGCTGAGGGGATGGATGATGACGGTCGTGTCCTTTCTGGCTTCCACCACCTCGTCGAGATAGACAATGGCCCCATGTTTCACCCCGGCGGTCAAGGGCCCGTCCATCCATACGGTATCCTGCCCTTTCAACAGGTACCGGCCCACCAAGTCGGACGCCGTGAGATCTTCGTGACACGCGACGGTGATCAACGGTCGGCCGAGCCTGTACGCCATGTGTTGAACAAAACGGGTTTTCCCGCAGCCGGTCGGCCCCTTCAGCATCACCGGCAGTTTTCTCTCGGCGGCAATGGTGAACAGGCCGATCTCCCCGCCGACCTCCGCGTAGAACGGCTCCTGCAGGATGCGATATTGGGCTATATCGATTTCGCGGACAGGTTGCATCAGCTTCCTAGCCTCAGCTGGAATATGGTCCTGATCTTGTCATCAAACGATGCCCCGCAACAATAAACGGAATAAAGTGCCAAGATCAAGCAAAAGGGAAAGATATCGTTGTAGAGTGCAAAAAAGGATGGCCTCGTGAGTATCCGCACCGCCAATCGATTTATCTTAGAAATGGATGGCTACCGCGCTTCGCCGATGGGAACCAGCCACGACCTGTCGTGGGATCAGCGACTTCGCTATCGACGGCATGAGGATTTCCGACAACACGGCATGGGAGCTGATCTCTCCAAACCGCGCAGGTCCTCACCACCACCTGAATATCCAGACTTCCTTGACCCAACTTTCTCGAAGTGAGACGGACTGCACTATAATCTTGGCACGGTGCAAAATCTGCACATTCTCCCTCCAAATGGTGTCCCGAATCTATTGTCCTCGCGACAGTTCACAATGAAGGTGCTGAAAAAACGAGCAGATGTATCCTTGATTTCCAGTGGCACACGAGTTGCCCACAAAGTCTTGTGAACTGGTTACGACCCGACAATTCTGGGCGGGCCCTATTTCAAACAAACAAGGGAAGACGACATGGACGTGGAGCCTCCAGACAATCTGTGTGAGTGTTGTGGTTATCCGATGCCCCGTCTTGTCTTTGATGAAGTGTATCAGCTGCTTCTCTATGGACGGTGCGTTAAAAGGATGCAAACACATGAAGACGAGGGGGCTGCTGCATAAACCGGAATCCGTCTGAATCTCAGATCGATCAACAGCGCAACCATGTTTTCAATTGCGCGGCTACTTGCCTTGAAAAGATCGCTACGGAGGAAACACCGCTCCGATGGCGGGTAGTGCACCATCCCCAAGAGTCGATCGCCTGACCGTAAAGGGCGAGGCTAATCGACACGGCAGCGCTATCCCGATGAGAATGGTAATGAAACGCCTTGAATATGCGAATCCTAACTCGAGAATGGACTATCGCGAAATTGATAGTCGGTCATTGAACACCACAATGTGAAGGAGGTCCAATCGTGGAACAGTCAATCGGTGAATTAGATGTTGGTCAAAGCCCCAGCGTCGGGTACTGCGATCGTTGCGCGCGACGGGCCTCGAAGCTCCTGTGTGACAACCTGACGTGGCAGGAGCTCTGTCAGGAATGTTGGGAACGGTTGAAACGAAAACGGGAATTGGCCTGCAGTCCCGCGACACTGAAGAGATGAGAGGTCCGTCTGGCGGCCGACAGAAATCTTCGGGGTTCTGGTGCCGAAGGGAATCGGACGGGTGACGGATGCTTTCCTGAATACTTTGCTACTCTGCTCGAACCATCGACGGCCACAGTCGTTCAGCCGCCATCCTCCCATCGGCACAGTTCCCGATCGTCGGGTTGACGGCGATCGACTGCCGAAGTCTTCCGCAGTTTGTACCGCTCAGTGCAACGGCCGACCCGGGCGTGTTAGCATAAAAGGGGTGCACGCTTCTCTCTGACGCTGCGATGTTCAGGCCCATTCCAGAAACCACTGTCTTCCGAAGGATTTCTTATCGACTGATCGCGTCCGTCCTCTTGATTTTGGTGCTGGCCATCTCCGTCATTCTGCTGTTCAGTTTGGAACGCGAAAAACTCCTCCTGCAGGGTTTCAGCGAGGGCACGAGCATTCCCACGGAACTCTTTCCTGCTCTGTGGCAGTCGCAGAACGACCTGATCGTTGTGACACTTCTCGTATTCTTGGTGAGTGCGATCGGGATCGCGGCAGTCATCACGTTTCTGCACTATGACAGTACACGTCGCACACTCGAGGAAGTGAAGGGATTAGCGCGCAACATCTTACAGAGTATCCCGACTGGCGTCTTAACCCTGAGCCGATTCGGTGTGATCACAGCCGTCAATCCCATGGCAGAGGTGGTGTTGAAACGCTCCGGGGCAGACCTGTTGGGTTACGAATACAAATCGGTCTTTGCTGATGGAGATACCATTCGTGAAGCACTCGACGATGCACTGCGATCACAGGAGTACTCGAGCCAGAAGGACGTACCCTACATTACTCACGACGGCATTGTTCATACCATCCGCATTGGCACCGCTGAATTGACCGGAGATGACGGACAACCGGCGGGCGTCATCTTGCAAGCTCAGGACGTCACGGAATGGCTGAACCTCGAACGGCGGGTCCTCGTAGCGGAGAAACTCGCCGCCCTCCATACCTTGTCCGGCGGCGTAGCCCATGAGCTACGAAATCCGCTGAGCGCGATGGATTTGAACCTGCATCTTCTCGATGAAGCTTTGAAAGAACGGGGTGGGCTGACACAGGACGTAGCGCACTATCTTCAAGTCGTGAACGCCGAATGCCGACGCCTCTCCGTGATTCTGGATAATTTCATGAAGTTTGCCCGGCCCACCTCCATGGGTCTCCATGAAGTGGACCTGCGAAAGGTTATCGAGCACATCATGGCACTCATGCAATTCGAGGCACAGGAGCGGAAGATTCAGTTGGAGGAACGAATTGAAGAAGCATTGCCCACAGTGTTCGGGGAGGAGACACAAATCAGCCAAGTCCTGGTCAATATCGTAGTCAACGCGTTCCACGCCATGCCTGGCGGCGGGCGGTGTTCTATCATCGCGCAGGCAAAAAGAAATGTCGATCACCGCTGCGTGGAGATCGTGGTATCCGACACGGGGGTCGGAATTAAGAAAGAGGACCTATCGCATCTGTTCGAGCCGTTCTACACTACAAAGGTCAGTGGAACAGGGCTCGGCCTAGCCATTGCGTATCGAATTATGCAGGATCACGGCGGTAGTATTCTAGTTTCCAGCGTGCCCGGAAGTGGGACCACTGTGGCTGTGCAGTTTCCCGTAGCTGCCAACTCCAGTGAAAAACTTGGGGTAGGGGTATGACGAAAGCCGCGCACGTCCTTATCGTTGACGATGAGGTGAACATTCGCAACGCGCTGGTCACCCTCCTTGAAAGGAAGGGGTATCAGGCGCGAGGCGTGGGGACAGCAGAAGAGGCGTTGGATCTTCTTGAAATGACCGGTATGAATTTGGTGATTACCGACTTGCGCATGCCGGGAATTGGCGGCATGGAATTCGTGCGGCGGCTGCATGCGAAATGGCCCTGTACGGAGGTGGTGGTCATGACGGCTTACGGCTCGATTCAAACCGCAGTGGAAGCCATGCGTGCCGGGGCCTATGATTATCTCACCAAGCCCATCGATCGCGAGCGATTCCCCATCGTGGTGGAAAAAGCGCTCGAACGACACCTTCTCGCCATCGAAAACCAGCAGCTCCGTGATCGACTCGAAACGAGAACGCGTTTCGAGCAAATGGTCGGCCAAAGCGAAGCCATGCAGCGGGTCTATAGCCTGGTTGAAATGGTGGCATCAAGCGACGTGACGGTACTGCTCACAGGTGAAAGCGGAACCGGCAAAGAGCTTGTCGCCCGAGCCATTCATCACAAGAGTCCTAGGGTCGACGGGCCGTTCATTACCGTGAATTGCGGGGCCTTACCCGAGAATCTCTTCGAGAGCGAGTTATTCGGGTATGAGAAGGGCGCTTTCACTGGCGCGCAGGCCACCAAAGCCGGCCGATTCGAACTGGCGCACGGCGGAACACTGTTGTTGGATGAGATCGGTGAGCTCTCCTTGAAATCACAAGTCGACTTTCTACGTGTCTTGGAGAGCAAAGAATTCCGCCGTCTGGGTGGAACGAAGGTCGTGACAGTGGATGCCCGAATCATTGCCGCCACCAACCGGAACCTGGCGGAGGCCGTCAAACAAGGCGACTTTCGGGAGGATCTCTTCTATCGGCTGAATGTTGTACCGATCAAACTACCACCGCTTCGTGAACGCGGAGAGGACATTCCCCTCCTTGTTGAGACCTTCCTGGCAGGATTTTGTGTGCAGCATCAACGGGCTCCGAAGGCGGTCTCGAAAGAGGCGATGCGGCTCTTGCGGCTGTATGCCTGGCCGGGAAATATCCGACAACTCCGCAATCTCCTTGAACGACTGGTCGTGACGGTACGCGAGGAGATGATCCAGCCTCAGCATCTCCCGGAGGAGATTCAGGCCTGCCAAGAAGATGTTCGGACCATGGTCGTCACCCTCGGAAGTCCTCTGGAAGAAATTGAAAAAGGCGTGATCCGACGGACGCTTGCTGAAGTCACCAATCACCGCGAGAAAGCCGCCAAACTGCTCGGTATCAGCCTGCGGTCCCTCCAGTACAAGATCAAAGAATACGGGATTCGCGAGTAAGGATCCCACAAGCCTGCTCCTCACCTCATACATCAAGCGTCTCGTCGCATCTCTTCATCGATCTGCAAT
>JBBIKN010000128.1:0-8872 GCA_037445435.1 Nitrospira sp.
CTAGTGCTTGCCATTTGCTGATGTCCGGGATTGTTTCTAGGAATTGGCTTACACCGCGACTGGATCAAGATCTAGTTCGGTTTGAACAGGTTGGTTGGAAACGGCCGTTACTTCGCGACCCTCGATCAAATCACTGACGCGTTCACGGACTCCCTGTGCATACCGAAGGAACTCGATACCAAACTGGTTGTCTTTGTGCCACCGTACGACGGAGACTTCGACGGCAAGCGGAGATTCTGTTTCAGGAGCTTCGATATGCAGTGCGAGGTATTTTCCCGGAGTCAAGGCGATGCTACTCTGCATTCGGCAGCCTGTTGCAGAGAGATCGAAGAGTATCCCTTCTGCCGCGCCGTTGTCGGTCTGGACGCTGGCGGAATACCGCACATACTTTCTCGGGCTACTCCTTAGCCGCATACTCGCCTCCGTGCTATTGCCTGTATCGGCCATGCGGGAAAAAACTTAAAGGAGTGGGATGGAGTTTCTCTTCTCGTGATTCTCGCTAGACGTGCCCGATTCTATTCTTGTATCGTTCATAAACTTGCATGGTGGAGGACCGACCGATGACTCGGCAAAATGTTCCCCGCAGTCCGAAAGCGCTTCTCGGCGGTATTGCGCATCTTGGACGGTTTATCGACAAGATTCGTCTGCGCCATGCCGGGCACATTCGAGATTACAACTACATCACGGTGGGCTTTGATAAGTACCTGATCGATTTTCTTGGAATTGATGCAAACTCGTTCGAGCAGCGGGTCTTAGCCGGTGGGACGGATGAGGAATTACTGGACTGGGTGAAGGCTCATGGTCGCAAGCCATCAGATGAAGAGATCGCCCAGTGGAGCAAACAGCTTCTCGCCTCTGGTCCAAAAGATGACGCGGCTCGCCAGCGGTTCCAAGGTCGTTTGCAAGAGATTGCGACCAAGCGTGGTGTGGCGGTCAGTTCTCTTCCTCCAGTCTCCACATGGGCGGATGTCATTGAGCTCGATGAAGAGCGCATGTAGTAGCATGAGACATGAGTCGAGCCGGCATCATCTTCGTTTCTCTTGCGCTGGTGCTTGGGCTTCCACTGCTCGGCGTGCTGTGGGCCGGTGAGCCACTCAGGCGCTATCTGGAATTTCCTCCTCGCACCAGTTATGTACAGCATGAGCCGTTCTCCTGGCCGGTGTTCATCGCTCTGACACTCGTGATCGCGTTGGTGGTTGGCCCGGTTCTTTTGCGAGTGGTGAAAGAAAATCTTCGTCGATCATCTTCCCTGACTCAGCCCTCGGCCCTCAACACTCAGCACTTTCGTTCACTCTTTCCCTGGTGGGGCTGGCTCGGAATCGGATGGACGGGCGTTTGGTGGATAGTGGCCTGGACCAGGTTTTCTGAGCTTGCGACGGTCCAGGAACATACGTTCGCGCCCCTGTGGCTGGGCTATATCATGATTGTGAATGCTTTCATGTTCGCCCGCACCGGCCGGTGCATGATGCTCCATTGCCCTCGCTACTTCCTGTCGTTGTTTCCGTTGAGCGCCGCCTTTTGGTGGCTGTTCGAATACCTGAATCGCTTTGTGCAGAACTGGTATTACGTGGGCGTCGTTGAACTGTCGGCACTCGAGTACCTCGTTCGAGCCACGATTCCGTTCTCCACGGTGCTGCCGGCCGTTCTTGGGACGGCGGAGTTGCTGACATCGTATCCCGCTGTCAGTTCGGGCCTGAATCGGTTCAGACCTATTCCGCTTCCATCCGTGAAGTTGGCCAGTTGGTCACTCTTGATTGTGTCTTGTCTCGGACTTCTCGGCATCGGGCGCTGGCCCAATTACCTCTTTCCACTGGTCTGGGTTGGACCGCTGTTGCTCATCGTTTCGCTTCAGGGATTGGCCGGAAGACCGACTGTTCTGTCACCGGTTGCACAGGGTGATTGGCGAGGGGTATGGATATCGGCGTTGGCAGCGCTGATCTGCGGGTTCTTTTGGGAGCTGTGGAACTGGAAGAGTCTCGCGCATTGGGAGTACGCCATTCCGTTCGTACATCGGTTCCAGCTGTTCGAGATGCCGTTGCTCGGTTACGCGGGATATTTGCCGTTCGGTCTTGAATGTGTCGCAATCGCCGATCTCTGTGTGACCCGTCAGTGTTCCGACGGTATGGCGTATTATCCCCCTCAACAATCACAGCGCAATTAGTCGAAGGCCCGCTATGCCGGATCGTCGTCTTCTCCAACTCCTCGGGATTATTGCTCTGCTGAATGTGCTGCATCTGGCCGACCACATTCTTCGCGGGGATTTTCACTGGCCTATGGATGAGCAGTCGGTTGGGTTCATCGCCGTAGCCACGGTCATCTTGGGTGGACTGGCGCTTGGCGTATGGCTCTATCGAGCAGGTTGGGTCGGGCCGCGTTTCTGGATGATCGTCGGTGTGCTTGGGTTGGGACTCGGTTGGCTGTCGCACTTCAGTCCGATGACTGATCAGTCTGTGTCGGTCATCTACCAGGGATATCAGGATCCCTGGGCTGGAGTTTTAGCGGTCGGCTGCCTGTTCCTGCTGATGGTGTCAGTGTTGGGAGCGACGGTGTATGCAGGCTATCTGTGGAAGTGCGCGCGTTCGTCGTAATCGGAAACACCGGTGAGCTTCTATTTCAATTCCGTCCAAATGCCTGTTTGCGAGCGAAAGGCCAGTTGGCGCGTCGTGGTACGAATCACGGTCACGTCGTTCGTCTGGTCGATTGATTGCATCTGTTCATGCGCCGACCAGCGTACTGGGAAAAAACCTCCCGTAAACGCCGAAAAAGCCAAGGCTCGCTCGGAGGTCACCACGACGATCACATGGCCGCGGCCCTGCAGTTGTTTGACGGTCTCATTCGGCCCCAAGGCTTCGCTGAACCAATGGCCGCGGCTTTCTTGGAATCCATGGACTCGCCGGTTTGTCTGAACCATCAGGAGACGCGGCAACACATGATGCCGTTCGACATGCTCTTCGATGCCCAACTGTACCTCCGTCCATCGCCCTAAGCCTGAAGAAAAGCCTAACAGTCGACGGGAGGTTTGGACAAAGCCGGCCGGCCCCTGAGCCGCCGTGATGACGATCGTTTCATCGACTCCCAATGGTTCCTCAACAGGGCTACCACCTCCTGGTAGGGCAACGATTCTGTCTTTTACGACCGTGATCAGAACATCGATCTGGCGAACTTGTGCGAAGGCAGGACTGGAGTACAGGGAAACCATGATGATGAGAAGAAGCATGACGCGACTGGTGATAAGAAACATCTACATCCGCTTGTGGGGTGGTTTAGTGCGGCTTCGCCATGCCATATTATGCCAGAGATCGAGCCAAGTCGTCTTCAGACAAGCCCGCCTTCATGATGCGCCTCTCTATCGAGCGGCGGCGTATGCTTTGAGATGATAAAGACAAGGTGACAAAGCCGTCGGCCTTGATGGTCCGACGGCTTTGACATGACCCAGACGAAGGGCCGGTAGAATCTACATGGAAGGGAGCGTCAGCAACTTCTTCATTTCGCAGTGAGCAAGCACCACGTCGGGGGCGCGCTGCAGTGCTTCATAGTAACTCCGCTCATATCCGTCCCCGAGTTCCGAAGGGCGAATGAGCGCCCGCACCTCGGTCAACAGGACGGCTACGTCGTCGACGGTCAGCTGGTCGTTGCTATCGAGCAATTCGTCAATACGGACGACCATGTTGGAGAGCGGATGCAGCCAGGTGAACCAGGGATCGTTCATCACCAATTGGAGGAGTTGGCCGGTGGAGTCCACTCGACCGTAAATCCGCTCGTAGGTCAGCTGTTCAGCGACTATCAAGGCCTTATGCAACCCTAAGAGCCCATGCCGGACATCCGTCAAGGTCCTCCTGAGCGGATTGGTTTCTCGAATATGTGTCTGTTTTGATGAGATAGCCATAAATATAATCTTAGCAGGTCAATGGAAAAATGGGGACCCCGGAGCCTTCATTAGTCAAACACACGATAGGCTCTTATCGGACATCAGGAACTTGTTCTGTAGTCACAATGGGTGCATTGCGATGTTTGAGTTAAACGGCCCAATATCATCATCTATCCGTGCCATTGGGTTGAGTGACCAAAGGTGCATGGAAATCAGCGTCCTTGTTCGGGTCATTCTGAGGACAAGGAGACAGAAGCCTGCTCCTCGTTCGGATTCTGTGTGAACGTTCCGTTCGGAACAATATGCTGTCGGGGGTTCAACAGATCTCCGTAGAAGGAGAACAGCTCACCGGTCAAACGGGCCGTGTGGTCGGGATCGGTCAAAAGTTTCCGCCGTATGTAGTCGTTGAGCACACGGCCGTGGGCCGTTTTGTGGACATGAGGCTGGTCCAAGTTCATACGGTAGCGCTCGATGGCGTTGGCGACGCGACTGATGAAAACCACGGTCCCATCTGGTTCCAGCCGTTCGACGACCCCCACATGGGTCAGGGGATCGTTCAACTTGCCGTCTCCGTTAAAATCCCACGTGTTGTCGAAAAACACGAGATCGCCGGGGCTGACGTTCGGCCCTCGATGAAGGATGCCATGCCGGCGCACGTGATTGTAGATGAGGCGGACGCCGTTCCCGTTCGGATCATTGAGCGCTCCACGATACAGATCGATGCCGTGCTCCAGGAAGATGGCGCGGGTCACTCCCGCGCAGTCGTAGGCGATACGTTTGCCCTGGCTTGTAATGGTCTCCGCTCCGACCAGCCTTGCTGCCGACTCAACGATCGCCACTCGGCTGGGAAGAGACGTTCTAAAGGGAGTCGGTTGATCCACTGTGGCCGATGGAGGAGACGGTTGGGGTACTGCAGGCGATTCACGAGGCGCAACTGTATTCGATGAGATTGATGGAGCAACGGTGACCCTATTCAGCTTCTGGGCCGGCTTAGTGCAACCCACGAAAGTCGTCATCGCAAGAAGGGCCATGATGAAGGGAAATGGCATCGGTGATTACCGCACGTTCACAAACCGGCCTTCGGCCATCTGTCGGAGCGCATCGATGTCTTCACGTCGGGTGACGGAGAGCGGCACCGTCTGGGTCAATTCTTCGACGAGGAGGTCGGTCGTGAGGGGAGTTTTCAGGTGCAGCGCTCGATAGAGGGCCGCGACCACCGCCTGTTCGATTTCCGAACCGCTGAAGCCGTCACTTGCACTGACGATCTTGCTCAGGTCGAACTTCTTGCTGTCCTGCTTCCGGAGGCTCAAGTGAATGTTCCAGATGGCGTCCCGTTCGGCGTCGTCAGGCAGATCGACGAAAAAGATTTCATCGAACCGCCCTTTGCGCAGGAGCTCGGGCGGCAGGGATGAGAGGTCATTGGCCGTGGCGACCACAAATACGTCCTGCTTTTTTTCCTGCAACCACGTGAGAAAAGCTCCAAAGAGTCGGCGGCTCAATCCTGCGTCGGCCTCGCCGCTTCCTCCGCCGGCGACCATTGCTTTCTCGATTTCGTCGATCCAGAGGACGATCGGAGACAAGGATTCCGCCATTTCAATCGCCTTGCGAAAGTTCTTCTCCGATTCGCCGACGAACTTATCGAATAACCGGCCGGCATCGAGCTTCAGGAGCGGAAGTTTCCATTCCCGCGCGATCGCTTTTGCGGCGAGCGACTTGCCGCAACCTGGCACGCCTACCAACATGATGCCGCGAGGAGGGGTGAGATTGAGCGATTTGGCTTCGGCGGTAAACCCGACTTGGGCCCGCTCCAACCAGGATTTCAAATTGGTAAAGCCTCCCAACTCAAACCGATTGTCCTCCAAGGGGTAGTATTCCAAGAGGCCACCGTCCTTGATCGCCTGCACTTTACGCTTCAGGATTGTGTGTACGTCTTCGGCGGAAAGCGTGCCGCGTTCCACGATACATTGAGCGATGACTTGACGGGCTTGATGGAGCGTCAAGCCCTGTAAAGCGCGGAGGATGGCGTCGGACTGCTGGGATGATGGGTTTGTTTCGGCTGCTGTGGTCTCACCGATCGAGCTGAGAATGCTTTGCACGAGAGTCGTGGATCGTGGACGAGGAGTTGCGCGAGGTCCCAACGATTGGAGTAAGCCGCGTAACATCGACCGGAGTTCGTCTCGATCCGGCAGTTTCAATTCTAGCCGGATAGCCAGTTTATCGAGCTCCGGTGGAAGGTTGATCGGCTGGCCGGTGAGAATGCAAGTCGCGCGTGATCGACTGTACAGAGCGGCAACCTCTCGAAGCTGGCGACTCACGGCGGGGTCTTGCAGATGTGGCCCGAGGTCCTTGAGCCAGAACACCGCCTCTACGGTTAAGCCATGAAGATGCTGAAGGACTGCCAAAGGGGTCGCAGTCATCTTACTGAGGGTTGCGCCCTCATCGGCGCGGGTGAGCCCTCTGGTAATGGACCACTCAAAAAGCGGCATGCGCTCTTGCGCCGTCACTGATTGCAGGAGCGCCAAGACTCGCTCCTCCTCCACCGTTTCAATGACGACGAGAGGATGAGAGGAACGGATCAGGGTACGGAGATCGTGCACGCTGGTCGACAGAGCCATCGGAGGGAAATGCTAGCACGAGGCCCCGACCGGACCAAGCAAACCGGTGATTGTGACCGACGCTCATCGAAGATTTATGTCTTGCTCGGATTTTCGAGCGCTTTGTTGACTTCACGAATCAGGCGGTGCTCGATTTCGCTCGTTTCTTCGTGGCTGACGTTTAAGATGCGGCCCCCTTGCGCGATCCGTTCGAATTCAGCTTTCACGCCGAGTTTTGTCACATTGTCGGGAAGGGCTTGAAGAGAAATGAGATATTGATTTCGGGAACCCGTCACTTCAAGTGACGCAGGGTTGGAGACTTTGCGCTCCGTCACATAGACCGCTCGTTGATCGGTCTTGACGCTGACTTTCAGCTGATACCCGTTGCGTGCCAGTGCATCCTCAACGACTTTGGCCACGATCGGCATAGGCCGAGGCAGCGTGTCGGACTGCGCGCCTTTCTCCTCGACTTTGAGAGATTCGGTCATCTGCGTCGCAATCATTCGTTTCGTCTCAGCCAACTGCAGTTCCAGTTGCTCGATCTGGTGTTTGGCTTCCGCCTTCGTGGCTTCGGTGGTGGTCTTTGCATCCCGGAGTTCTTGATTGAGGAGATCAATTTGCTGCTGCATCACCTTATTGCTGTCCAGCAAGGAGTTCAGGAGGGATTCCTGCTTGGTGACTTGCTTTCTGAGCGACTCATTCTCGGCCCGAACCGGATTATCGTCCGGAATACAGCCGGCGGTCATCACTAACAACAGGGCCAAAATGGCGAGTGACCATGGATCAACGAATGGTTCATTGCGCACGCGATAGTCCTCCCAATAGAGTTGTGGGATTATCTACAGTTCAGCTTAACTTGTCCATGTGGTATTCGGCCGTATCATGCGTCCTTTGTTCAATTGAAGACTAGGGCCGGTACGATCGGGTCGTAAAAGGCAGATTCGTCATCTCCTAGAAATGGAGATCCTGGCTTGCGCTTCCGGCTCGTTGGACTGTAGCATGCCGGTATGACGACTACCCTGATTCGGAAGACGTTCTCGGTTCCACCTCTCGGCTGTAACTGCTCGATCATCGGCGATCCGGTCACGAAGCAGGCGGTTGTCATCGATCCTGGCGGTGCACCGGAGCGGATTCTTCAAGAAGTGCAGCGGCTGGGTTTCACCGTGAGCCGCATCCTGCATACGCATGCCCATCTCGATCACTTTCTGGCTTCCAGCGAGATCAAAAAGGCGACCGGTGCGGCGATTTGCCTGCATCAGGACGATCTCGAGCTCTGGAAAAACCTCGAGCTCCAATGTCGGGTCTTTGGGGTCTCGTATGTGCCGGCCCTGCCGCCGGACTATTGGCTGGCCGATGAGGAAAAGGTGTTGTTGGGGCAAGTGCCGATCGTGGCAATCCATACTCCGGGCCACACACCGGGGTCGATGAGCTTTCATGTCCCGAACGATAAACTTTTATTGGCCGGGGACACGCTCTTTCGGGGAAGTATCGGTCGAACTGACTTATGGGGTGGGAACTTTGAGGCCATCGAGGAATCGATTCGTGAACGACTCTACACCCTTGATGAGGCCACCACGGTGGTGACCGGTCATGGGCCGGACACCGAAATCGGTATTGAAAAGGAGACGAATCAGTTTGTCCGTGTGTGATGGTGTGATGGAATGGGGAGGGACCATGGCTTTATACAAGCTGGTGGTGCTTATTGTGCTGCTCGGGTTTGTGCCGGCTTATTCTGTTACTCAGGCCGAGGAGTTCTCCCCCTCTCATTCTGATTCCGTGAAAATTGCCGAGGTGAAGGTCCGGATGACGGACCATGGTCCGGTGGTCCTTCTGCAGGCCGAAGGCCGGACGATTCCCATCTTTGTCGACCTCACAGTGGCCCTCTCGATTCAAAGCGCCCTGAACGGGGAGAAGTTGCCTCGGCCGATGACGCATGATCTGATGCATACGATCCTGGACGCTTACGGTGGAAAGGTGACGCAGACCGTCATCACGTTGAAGGGCGGTACATACTATGGCGCGTTGACTGTGGCATTTAAGAATCAGATCAAGGTGTTTGACAGCCGATCGTCCGACTCCATCGCACTGGCCGTGCATTTCAAGGCCCCGATTCTTGTCGGGCGTGACTTATTGGAATCGGCCGGGAAAGTACCGGAACAAGAAAAGGGCATGGAATTATAAGAAAGAGAGCTTATTCCTTGACCATGCGCTCTCTGAGACGCTCGATCCGCTTTTCAGTGGATTGTTTGATGAAGGTCATGTTTTCGGAGAGATGTTGCTGGGCATTGATCTTTCCCTCATCGCGCCGTTTCTGTTGATCGAGCCCAAACTGTGCAATGACCGGCCCGTCTTCCTTATTGAGCTCCTTCCAGATCTCGGCACAGCGTGATTGTTTGGCGGAGGGATACTT